>CANQKX010000006.1 GCA_947624565.1 uncultured Bacilli bacterium | reverse complement strand
TTAAAAATAGAATTAAAAAGAAAATAGTTTTTGTAAGAAAAAATATATAATTTATCTCTTACAAAAACTATTATACGAGGAGTTCTAAAAATGAAAAATAAAAAATGGATTATAACATTAATTATTATATTATCAATTATTATGGTGATACTTTCTATATTTTTTATTGATCTTTTACAAAATGGATTTAAAAATTATAAAATCGGATTACAAAGCAGTAATGAGCTAATACTAGATAAAACTTACGAAGAACAATTTAATAAAATTATAGTAGATTCAACTACAAGTGAAATTTATATAAAGAAGTCTGACATAAATAATATTAAAGCCATAATTTATGGTGAAAAAGATTATACTAAAGTAGAAACTAATCTTGATACTTTAACTGTTAAAACAAATGAAAAAAATTGTATAGGATTTTGTTTTAACCAAAAATCTGCAAAAATAGAAATATATTTACCAGAAAATTTTAATGGAAATATTAATATAGAAAATAATTATGGTGATATTTTTATTGATGAATTTTTAAATGCTAATATTGATATTAAAGAAGATTGTGGAGATGTTAAAATACTTGGTGGTAATATTATTGAAGTAGATAATAATTATGGAGATGTAGAAATACAAAAAGCTAATATATCTACCATAAATGAAGATTGTGGGGATGTTGTAATTTCAAGTGTATTTGATGCAATAGTAAAAAATAGTTATGGAGATATAAAAATTAAATCAGTTGATAATTATCTTAATCTTGAAAATGATTGTGGAGATATAGAACTTAATAATATTAATTTAAAAAAAGATTCTTATATTAAAGATGACTTTGGAGATATTAAGATAGAAACTACAAATGAAATATTTATTGATGCTAAAACAGATTTAGGAAAAGTAAAAATTAAAAATAATTATAATAAATCAGATGTAACTTTAAAAATAGAAAATGATTGTGGAGATATAGAAGTAAACAATTAAAGAAATAGCAAACTCTATATGAGATTTGCTTTTTTTCTGATATAATATTTGTGAAGCAAATAGTAATTTGTATTAGTAATATAAAAGTAAGAAATTCTTGCTAAAATGTAAAATACATTTGATATACAATATTTATTGTAATTGATATTATGATGTTGGAGAGGAGGAAAATTTATGAATCTGGATGAAAAAATAAAAAAAATAAGAAAGGACAATAAGATGTCTCAAGATGACTTAGCAGAAATTTTAAATGTTACAAGACAAACTATTTCAAATTGGGAAAATAGAAAAAATTATCCAGATATAGAAACACTTATAAAAATAAGTGATAAATTTAACATATCCCTAGACATCTTATTAAAAGAGAATATGGTTATGGTAAAAGAAATTGATAAAAATGTAAAAAACACTAAAAGATATAAAATGATTTTAGTTATAATTGCCTTTATTCTTTTATTAATTGCAAGTGCATTTGGTATATATGGAATAAAATATTTTAATACAAAAGACAAATTAGAAAATAGTTTTAAAGAAACATTAGAAGAATACCATTTTTATAAAAATAGGGATGGTTATTATTCTATGAAATATGATCAATATATAACTTTTGGAGTTCCAAATCAACAAATGCCTAGTTTCTTTGATTTTTCATTACATTTTCATAATACTAATTTATATTGTGATATAGAAGATGAAAACAATTATACAGAAATAACTTGGAGTGGTGAAAACAAATTTAGTGCAGCAACTTATTCTAAAAATAATAAAGAGACAATAGGATCTACTTCTAGTTTCAAAAATGAAGATTTTAGTAATATGAAAAAATTAAGTGAAGAATTACAAATAGAAGAATCCAAAATCAAAGAGATAATTGAAAAAGGAAATATGTTATATAAAGAATTCTATAATTAAATAGTTTAACAAGTTACAAGTCAATTTATATTAGCAAACTCTATATGAGATTTGCTATTTGCTTCCTTTTATGACAGCAAGTGAAAATATAATTCTTTCTATGGATGCTAATGGTTTAAAAATTAAAAACAAAAAGGAAAAAGCAATTGAACTTATGGAAAAAGTTGGATTAAAAGAAACTTATGCAGATCGTAAAGTATTAAGATTATCTGGTGGAGAACAACAAAGAGTTGCTATTGCAAGAAGTTTATCTTATAACCCTAAAATGATAATTGCTGATGAACCAACAGGAAACCTTGATAAGCAAACAGAAACTGAAATTTTAGATATATTTAAAAAATTAGCCCATGAAGAAAATAAATGTGTCATCATTGTAACTCATTCTCAAAATGTATGTGATACTGTTGATTTTATATATGATTTAAAGAAAGTTAAAGAAAAAAACAATAAATAAGTAGAGATTACAATTGAATCTTTTCATAATATAATATTAATTAAACAAATTATAATTTGTGTAAGTAAGATTATCAAGTAAAATTGATAATCTTTTTATACGTATTGACAACTGTGTATAACCTATATATAATTGATACATACAAAGAGGTGAACTATGGAAATTATAATAAATAAATGCAATTATAAGAAAGAAACTATAGATGAATCTTATGGTGTTATGTGCTTATACAAAAAATTAATGAAAAATCCACATTCAAAAATTATAAAAAGAAGTAGTAGATTGAAGTTAATATTGGGATTTGTATTGATTTATTTAGTTTTTGTACTTTGTTTTTCAATAATATACCAAGAATCTATATTTATTTTGGGCTTAGGTATAGCAATATTTGCATTTTTAATTTCTTTAAGCAAAACGATAGCTTGGTATAAATATTTAAATATATATTCAAAAACTGAAACAAATTCAATTTTAAAAATAGATGAAGATAAAATTGAACTTAATAATAAAACTTTTAACACAATTTCTTCTATTGAATGGAAGGAAATAAAACAAATATTAGTTACAAAATATTGCATATTTTTTATGCCTGAATTAGAGAAAAATAAAAGGAAGAATGTAATAAATTTATCCAGAGATTACAAAGAACAAATAATTGAGGCTATAGAAAAATATAATAAAAAATATTTATTAGTATTTAACATATAATAGTAATTTGCTTTGGAGGTATAGTATGAAAAAAGAAATAAAAATTGCACTAATAATATTAGGAATTGTTTTATTTATTGTGGGATTATTTTGCGGAATAGCAACAGGAATATCAAGAAAAAATAGGGAAACTAATCCAGTAAGAATAAATTATCAAAAATCTTCTTTTCAAGATTTTAATGTAGAAAATGATGTTGTAAATATTAAATGCAAACTATATATTTACAATGTTTATGATGAAGATAAAAGTTTCTATATTAAAGCGAAATCATCTGAAGATGTTGGTACTTTATTAAGTGATGAAAATTTAATAATAAAAGAAAATGGAAAAGAAAAAGTTTTTGAATTGAAAGCAAATGAAAGTGTAAATATTGATGTTATTTTTGAAGGAAAATATGGTGGCACAAATCAAAAAAAAGATAGACTATTACCTGATGATATTAGAATAGAATATATAGATTAAAAGGTTGGAGAAAATATGAAAATACAAAATTATATAGAAAATAGTTTGGAAAAATTGAGTTTACTTGATATAACAGTTACTGAACAAGAAAAACATGGTACTATAAATAATATATCACAAATGCCAAGTGATATGCTTAATGATATGGAAAATAGTCAAATATTAGGTTTAATTCTAGATAATATAGGCAGAGCAGAATATAATGTTGAAAATAAGGAATACAAATTATTTTCAAATAATGTTTACTCTTTTGATACTGAAGTAATTGACATAGATATGATGTATACAATATTTTTAAATTTTGTAAATAAACTTTCAAATGATGAATTAAAGATTACTGATATATTAGAAGATAATAATAATATTGATTATGAAAAAGGAACTGGAGAGAAAATAGTTAGTTTTAAATTGAATGGTAAAGAATATAAATATATAGCAAAAGTGCAAAATGATTGGTTTGATATGGAAATGATAGGTTATATAAATAAAATTTTACAAGAAAACAATTCTAAAAAGTTTTTATATGTTTCTAGTGATGGCTGGCAAAATTGTATATTGTTTTATAATACAGAAGAATGGGTAGAAAAATTTAATAGTAATTTTACAGAAATGAATATTGAAAAGATAGATTTAAAATAAAAAAATAGTATTAGATGAGTAATTTGTAGAAATGAGGTATATTATGAATAAAAAAATATGTTTTTTGGTTTTTTCTTTAATAATAATTGTTATAGGAATTATTATAGGAACTTTCATATTAACTAAAAAAGAGAATGCTATTTTTATAACAGATTATGAATTTTTATATGATAAAGCAATTAATTATATTGTAAAACAAAGTAAAATAGAAAGTCGTGATAAGGACAAACAAGATTATCAAGTTTTTACAGATTATGAAGGATTTGGAATTGAAGAAAAAGATAATAAAAAAATTGCCTATATGTGGATATTAGAAGAATCATATTATGTAGAAAATAATGAATTACAAATTAGTGAAGGTTCTTCTATGGCATATAAATTTATTTTTGAAAATAATGAAGTTATAGATTATGAAACTCCTGAGGATGGAAGTTATTATACTTCTTCAATAAAAAATATGTTTCCAGATAATATTGAAAATAAAGTAATATCATTTGGTATGGATGATACAAAATTAAAAGAAAAAGTAAAAGAACATTATTCATATTTAGATTTTATTGACAAAAAAAATAAATTTGGGAAGCATAAAGCAAATTCAAGAACAACAAAAGTTGGAGGTTTAATTGCATATAATATAAAGTCTGATTTGATAAATGAAATTCCAGAAGAATATTTTTTAACTCTTGATAGTAATATAACGTACGAAGATCTTATATTAGAGATAGGGGAACCAAGTGGAACAGTTGGATCAGGTCTTGTTAGAGACTATTGGAGAATAGATGAGGATAAGTATGCTGTTTGCCTACCTAGTGCTGACAATTTACATTTTGAAATATGGGAAGGAAATAATTAAATTTATATAAAAAATAAAATAATACATATTACAGTTTATCGAGCAGATCTTGAATGATTTGCTTTTTTATATTTTTTAATTATATGCATTGACAACTGTGTATAGTCTGTATATAATGTATATATACAAAGAGGTGAACTATGGAAATTATAATAAGTAATTCAAATGGTGTTCCTATTTATGAACAAATTAAAGAACAAATAAAAGTTAAAATAGTTTCTAATGAACTAAAAGAAAATGAATTATTACCATCCATAAGAACTTTAGCTAAAGATCTTCGTTGTAGTGTTATAACAACAAAAAATGCTTATGAGGAATTAGTAAAAGAGGGTTATGTAAAAAATGTTCCATCCAAAGGTTTCTATGTTGCTAAAATAAATAAAGATGTTGCTTTAGAAGAACAATTAAATAAGATAGAAGAACATATGGATAAGGCAGTTACTATTGCTAAAATGAATAATATAAACAAGAAAACGCTAAATGAAATGTTAAATATATTGTATGAGGAGGATAAATAAAATGGGAAATATTTTAGAAATTAAAAATCTTTGTAAAAAATATGATAATTTTGAACTTAAAAATATATCGTTTACTTTACCAAAAGGTATGATTATGGGTTTTATAGGTGAAAATGGTGCAGGTAAGACTACAACAATAAAAGCTATATTAGATATTATTAAATCATATACTGGAGAAATTAAAATTTTTGGATTAGATAATCGTAAATATGATGAAAAAATAAAAGAGGATATTGGAGTTGTTTTAGATGATATGTTTTTTCCAGAGATTCTTACACCAGATGATATAAATAATACCATGAAAGGTATTTATAAAAATTGGGATTCAAATATGTTTAGTGATTACTTAAAAAAATTTTCGTTATTATCTAATAAACAAATTAAAACCTTTTCCAAAGGAATGAGAAAAAAACTAGAAATAGCAACTGCATTATCACATCATCCTAAACTTTTAATATTAGATGAGCCAACATCAGGTCTTGATCCTGTTGCTAGAGCAGAAGTAATTCAAATATTTCAAAGTATACTAGAAAAAGATGAGTGTTCTATTTTACTTTCTAGTCATATTACTACTGATTTAGAACATATAGCCGATTATATAACTTTTATAAATAATGGTGAGATTGTTTTATCTAAAACAACAAATGAATTATTAGATAAATACGGTATAGTAAAATGTACAGAAAAAGAGTTTAAAGAAATTGATAAAAAAGATTATATTAAATATAAAAAAACAAAATATGAATATGAAGTATTAGTTGAAAACAAAAAGGACTTTAAATCAAAATATAATATTGCTGTAATAGATAAAATAACATTAGATGACCTTATGGTTTTGATGATTAAGGGGGAAGAATAATGATAGGATTTATTAAAAAAGATTTAGCAATGATTAAAAGTAATTTTAAATTACTGGGTGTATTAATTTTTGTATATGCAATAATGGGTTTAATGGGAAAAATGGATATATCGTTTATCTTACCATTTATGTGTGTAATGATAATGATTTCATCATTTAGTTATGACAATTATAATAAATGGGATGCTTATTGTATTTCATTACCTAATGGAAGAAAAAATAGTGTAAAATCTAAGTATATAACAACAATTTTAATGACTCTTATGGTTTGTCTAATCACAATTATTTTATCTTTTATTATTTCTTATGTTAATACTAAAACTATTAACTATGAACAAATATTAGTAACAATGTTTGGAACGTTATTTGGAACGTTATTAGTTTTAACTATTATGTACCCAATTATTTATAAATTTGGTGTTGAAAAAGCAAGAATTGGTATCTTTTTACTTGTATTTGGTATAGTTATTGTATTTGGTTTTCTTTCTCAATATATAGATTTATCTTTTATTGCAAAAACATTATCATTTTTAGAAAATTACATAGTAATAATATTAGTTATAATAATGATTGCTATGGTTTATATATCATATAAAGTATCAGAAAAAATATTTAGTAAAAAAGAATTTTAAAAGAAAATATTATGAAAAGTAAGTATAATCTGTTATATATGTTATAAAGAATAGTGAGGTATTTAGTACAAAAATAAAAATTTTTAAGAAAGACACTAGGTTAAAATTTAAATTATAATTTGTATAAGCAAACAATATATAAAGTTTGCTTTTTTTATGATATAATATTTTGTGAAATAATAGTACGAAAGGAAGGTAATATTTATGTGTACTGCAATAACTTATAATACAAAAGATCATTATTTTGGAAGGAACCTTGATTTAGAATATTCTTATAATGAAACTATAACAATAACACCAAGAAATTATCCTTTTAAATTTAGAAAAGTAGATGATATTAATAAACATTATGCAATTATAGGAATGGCATATGTATCAGATAATTATCCATTATATTATGATGCAATTAATGAAAAAGGATTAGGAATGGCAGGTTTAAATTTTCCTAAAAATGCAAATTATAAAGAAGAACAAATTGGTAAAGATAATATCGCATCATTTGAATTTATTCCTTGGATTTTATCACAATGTAGTAATATAAAAGAAGTAAAGGAATTATTAAATAAAATAAATATAGTTAATATTGATTTTAGTAGTAAATTACCAGCATCTGCATTACACTGGATTATTTCAGATAAAGAAAATTCAATTACAGTTGAATCTGTAAAAGAAGGTCTAAAAATATATGATAATCCTGTTGGAGTTTTAACTAATAATCCAACTTTTGATATTCATATGTTTAATTTAAATAATTATATGAGTTTATCTATTGAGACACCAGTAAATAACTTTTCTAAAAAATTAGATTTCGATATTTATAGCCGTGGTATGGGTGCTTTAGGTTTGCCAGGTGATTTATCATCTGCATCAAGATTTGTAAAGGCAACATTTACAAAAATGAATTCTTTATCTGGAAATACAGAATCAGAAAGTATTAGTCAATTTTTTCATATTTTAGGTTCTGTAGATCAACAAAGAGGCTGTGTTCATATGGGAGAAGATAAATATGAAATAACTATATATAGTTCTTGTTGTAATATGGATAAAGGTATATATTACTATACAACTTATGAAAATAGTCAAATTACTGCAGTTGATATGTATAAAGAAAATTTAGATAGTGAAAAATTAATTAACTATGATCTAGTAAAAGGTCAACATATATTAATGCAAAATTAGAATAATTCAATATGATGAAAAATTATAAATTTTTAAATATTATTAGAAATATTTATGTCATATTATATTTATAAATATATAGCATATAATATAAAAGGAGGAATATTATGACAAAACAGGAAGAAGAATTATATATTTTTACTATATATTCTATAATAGACAAATTAAAAGATAAAATAAAATTTAAAGTAAATCAAATTAATTATGATAATATAGAGTTAATAATAGAAAAATCAAATATTGAAGGTTTCGATGATAATGATTTTTCTATATCATTTCAAAAACAGAATGGTAGTTTTACATTAATCATAAAAAAAGATATAAATGAAAATAAAAAGAAAAAAATAATAGATTTATTTACTCAAGTTACAGGTACTAATTTATTTGCATCATATCATTTTATAGATATGCAAGATATAGATATTAATCATTTTGTATATGATGATAATAAATTAGATTTTAATAGTAATATTTTAAAACAATTTGAAAGTATGCAACAAATCACAGATCTTTCAATTAACAAAGATAAAAATTTTTCTTTAAAATAATGATATAGTTTAGTTTGCAAAGATGGTAGTCTTAAAATAGTTATGATTTTCTAAACTTAACCTTTAATTATTAACAATAGTTTTATTGTGATAATAAAAAGATGATTTTAAATTAAGTTGAATTTAAAAAAAGTTTACATGAATTATATGTTTAATAGTAAAATTTATTTAAGTAATTGCTAATTTTATATAATTTTAAAAATAAATGAAGGAGTTTTTTATGAAAGATAAAATTGAAAAAGAAAATAATAATATAAATTATAAAGTATACAAAGATAATAAAAGTTATGTAGAAAAGTTTTATATAAATGGTAAATCAAGTATAGAGGAAGTTAAATATAGACTTCCCGAGTTAATAAAAAATGATGGCGAAATGATTGGTTTCAGATTTTTTAATCAAGAATTTTTAATAAATGGAAAAAGCAGACATGCTTTAAAAAAATATAATTTTTCTGAATATTTTTATTTTGGTAAAAGATTAAATCTATCTGAAGTAAAAGAACAATTTGGAAATAATAAAGACTATGAAATATTTATTTCAAATATGGAAAATAATGGATATGATTCATTTTGTTATACACAGGTAGGAATTTTAGTAGTGCTTGAAGATGGTGATCAAATATATGATGAATATTATGAAAATAAAAAGCAATATATGAATGAAGTTATTAAAAGTTTAGATGAAAAAGGAATAAGTTATGAAGATTTTCTTTTAGAAAATGGTTATGTAGATAAAGATTTTTTTAATCAAGAAGAATCATCAATTTTGATTCAAAAAAAATAATGTTTTATGGTAAGACTGTTTATATATATTTTATAAATCATTTGATATAAGTTATAGTTATACTAAAATAGGTTGTATATATAATCTATCAAATTTAGACGATACAAGCATATATGTAACTATCTCAAAATAATATATAAGAAAAATAATAAACCCTTTAAGTAAAAAAATATTTGTAAAATTTTAAAATATGTTTTATAATATCAAACTAGCATTTAAAAAGGGTGTGATATTATGATTCAAATAAATAATGATGAACAATTAAAAAATTTTATAAAGAAAGAAGCACAAAGACTAAATATAAGTGTCCAAAATGCATATAACACGTTTTTTTCTAGATTACTATTATATGAATTAAGCAAAAAGGATAAAGAAAAAAATATATTAGTAAAAGGAAGTTTTGCACAATTAGTACATTTAAATAAAATGGTAAGACCTATTACTGATATAGATATAGCAAGCACAAAAGCACATCATGACCCTCTTCTTATATTAATAAACGTAATGTGTAATAAAAATCAAAACATAATATATAATCTTAGAAATAAACCTAAACAAACAGGAACTGGAATATATAAAATACCTATTTGTGCACAAATAGGAAAAATAAATCATCCAATAGGTATTGATTACAGAGAAAATTATCCAATTATATACAAAAAGCAAGTAAAACTTGCTCCTAAAATATTTGAAAATGATGAAGAATATGAGGTAGTAGTTCCTTCTATAGAAGAAACTCTCGCTGAAAAATTATATGTTATTGTTAAAAAAAATATAATTTATGGTTTTAATACGAGAATGAAAGATTTTTATGATGTATATCAACTACATGGTGGTGAATATGACTCTGATATATTTTCTTATTGCTTTGAAAAAATGCTTAGAAATAGTACATCTATAAATATAGATGATGTTTCTACTGATTTTTTATCAAAAGATTTTGTAAGAACAAGAGAACAAGAATGGGAAAACAATAAAAGAAAATATGAATTTTTGGATGATGAAATAGATTTAGAGGGAGCAGTATATTATACAAGAGGTGTTTTAAGTGAACAACTTCAAAGAATAAAACAAGGCAAAAATAAAGTGTATACATTATCAAATGATAAAATAGTATAAATTTATACTATTTTATTTTGATAAATGTTATAATTTTTTTAGGAAGTGAAAAAATGAGTAAAGTAGTAATAGTAGGTGCAGGAGTATCTGGTGTAATATGTGCTATATATGCTAAGAAAAATGGTAATGATGTAACTATTTTAGAAAGAAATAATGATATATTAAAAAAATTATTAGTAACAGGTAATGGTAGATGTAATTACTTTAATGAAAATCAAGATATAAATAATTATCATTCAAATAATATTGATATTTTAAGTAAAATAATTACAAAAGAAAATATTAATGAATTATTAAAATTTTATGATCAAATAGGAATAATTCCAAAAATAAAAAATGGATATTATTATCCATATTCTAATCAGGCAGTATCTGTTAAAGATGCACTTGAAAGTGAGTTAAAATATTTAAATGTTAATATAGTATGTAATTATTTAGTTAGTAGTATTAAAAAAGAAGATAATAAATTTATTATAAACAATGATATAACTTGTGATAAGTTAGTTATTTCAACTGGATCTAAAGCATATCCAAAAACAGGCTCTGATGGAATGGGATATAAATTTTTAAAAGATTTTAATCATCATATTACACAAATAAAACCAGCACTAGTACAAATAAAGTCTGATAATAAATATTTAAAAGATTTATCAGGTGTTAGATGTGATGCTAAAGTCTCATTATATGAAAATGATAGTTTGTTAAAAGAAGATATAGGAGAACTTCAATTATTAGATGGTTATGTAAGTGGTATATGTACATTTAATATTAGTTATTTAATAAAAGAAAATCAGTATATATTAATTAATTTCATACCATTTATTAAAACTAAAAATAAGTTAATTGAGTATATATATAATAGAAATAAAATAGTAAAATCTAGAACTATTAAAGAATTATTATGTGGAATTTTAAATAAAAAAATAGTAAATGTAATACTTAAATTATCAAATATAAAAAATAGTGAAAAATTAGATGATTTATCTAAAGAAAGAATAGATATACTTTCAAATAATATAATCAATTTTAAAATAAACGTAACAGGTACTAATTCATTTGATAAATGTCAAGTATGTTCTGGTGGATTAGATTTAAATGAAATAAATTATAATAATATGATGTCAAAATTAGTAGATAATTTATATATAACAGGGGAAATACTTGATTGTGATGGACAATGTGGAGGATATAATTTAACATTTGCATTTATTACAGGATATTTATCAGGAAGTGATATAAGATGATAAGAGTAAGACAAATAAAAGTAAGTGTTGAAAATAATACAATAGATGAAATATTAAATAAAACAGCAAAAAAACTAAAAATAAAAACAGAAGATATCAAAAAAATAGATATAGTAAAAAAATCTATAGATGCTAGAGATAAAAATAATATAAATTATATATATGAAGTTAGAATACAAGCAAATAATGAAAAATATATATTAGATAAATTTAAATCTATTGATATATATAAAGAGTTAAATGAAGAATACAAATTAAATATAAAAAATAAAAGAAAGTTAGCAAATAGACCAATTATAATTGGAACAGGACCATCTGGATTATTTTGTTGTTATATGCTTGCATACTATGGGTATAATCCATTAATAATTGAAAGAGGAGAAAAAATAGAAGATAGGGTAAAAAGTGTACAAGAATTTTGGAATAGTGGGAAATTAAATATAAATTCGAATGTACAATTTGGAGAAGGTGGTGCAGGTACTTTTTCAGATGGTAAGTTAAATACTTTAGTAAAAGATAAGAATTTTATAATGAAGAAAGTATTTGAAATATTTGTTGAATGTGGTGCGCCTAAAGATATATTATATGAAAATAAACCTCATATAGGGACTGATATTTTAAGAAATGTAATAATTAATATGAGAAATAAAATAATTAGTTTAGGGGGAGAATTTAGATATAATACTACTTTAACTGACTTAATTATAGAAGATAATAAAATAAAAGAAATACAAGTAAATAATAATGAGTTAATACCTTGTACAGATTTAGTATTAGCAATTGGTCATAGTTCAAGAGATACATATGAAATACTTTATAAAAATAATATTAATATGATATCAAAACCATTTGCAGTTGGAATAAGAATTCAGCATCCACAAGATATGATAGATAAATTTCAATATGGTAAATATAGTAGTTATTTACCAGTATCAAGCTATAAATTAACATATACTGCAAAAGATAAAAAAGGTGTGTATTCTTTTTGTATGTGTCCAGGTGGATATGTAGTTAATTCTTCTAGTGAAGAAAAATGTTTAGCAATTAACGGAATGAGTAATTATAATCGAGATAGTTTAAATGCTAATAGCGCTATTGTAGTAACTATTGATAAAGAAGATTATGGTGAAAATTTATTTGATGGTATAAATTTTCAAAGAGAATTAGAAAAAAAAGCATATTTTTATGGAAATGGTAAGATTCCTATACAATTATTAAAAGATTTTATCTCAAATAAAACAACTAATAATTTAGGTAGTGTTCAACCTATTTTTAAAGGACAGTATTCATTTTCTAATATAAATGATATTTTACCTAAGTTTATATGTGATGATTTAAAAGAGGCAATTAAATATTTTGGTACAAAAATAAAAGGTTTTGATATGGATGATTCTATTATATCAGCAGTAGAATCAAGAACATCTTCACCAATTAGAATTATTAGAGATGAAAATTATATGTGTAATATAAAAGGAATATATCCGATTGGAGAAGGTGCAGGATATGCAGGTGGAATTACAACATCTGCTATGGATGGAATTAGGTGTTTTGAAAAAATAATAAGTGAGTAATTCACTTGTTTTTTTTGTAAATAAACTGTAAAAAGTTTTGACTAATAAATATATATGTAGTAATATAAAAATATATTTAGGAGGTTTGTATGCAAAGTAAGGAAGAAGTATTAAATAATATAAAAATATTCCATAATTGGTCATTATATGATGAAATATATTATAGAAATAAAGATGGTTTAGATAGAGTTGCAATATTTTACAGGGGAGTAAATATTACTTATGGTGAAATGTTTGAAAAAGCAAATGAATATGCAAAATCACTTGTTGCACATGGAGTAAAAAAAGCAGATGAAATACCTATATGTATGGCAAATACACCTGAACTTATATATTTAATATTAGCTGCTAGTATAATAGGTGCTAAAGTTAACATTTTTGGAGAAGAATTTGATAAAGATTATATAACACAGATAATAGATGATTGTAAATCACCATATGTATTTATTAGTGATGATAAGTATGAAAAACTTAAAGATTCAATAAATAATTCTAAAACTAATAAAATAGTAATGACATCTTTAACTAGTTCATTAAAAAACGGTGTAGATCCATTTGATAAAATAGATAAACATTTTTATAAATTTGAAAATAAATTAGATAAATATAAATCTGATAATCCAAATATTATGTCTATTAATGAATTTATGGTAAAAGATTATAATGGAAAATACAAATATAAAGATACTAAGCTTGATGATGTATTTTCAACTACATATTCAAGTGGATCAACTAATTCTGTTAGACCAAAGGGAATTGAACATGTAAATAAAAGTTATATTGCAATGGGTTATTCACATAATCCAGAGGTTTCAGATACACCTTCTATGAAGAATTTAAAAGTTTTAGCGCAAATTCCATCACATTCAAATACAAATATTCAATCATGTATAACAGATTCACTTATACAAGGATCTACAGTATGTTTAGAACCAATATATGATAAAAACTTTTTTATGTATAGTTTAATGATTAACAAACCTAATTTTCCATGCGCAACTAGAAGTTTTTGGGTACATTTATCAAAGAAAATTATGAAGTTAAAAGAACAAAATGTTCATGTTAAATTTCCTTTTTTACTTGCACCTATGTCTGTTGGGGAACCATTATCAATGGGTGAAGAAAAATTATGTAATAAGATGCTTAAAATGACAAAATCTGGTACAGGATTTACTCATACACCAGTTTGTGTAATATGCATGAGTATTGCTGGTGGAGATTGTGAACATGGAGGAATATTCTTTGTAATGTTTAGAGGGTTAACAACAAAACTAAAAAGAATATCAAAAGAAGAATATGATATTTTAAGAACATATAGTACAGTAGATGTAATTGTAGTAGATGAAAATGGTAATATTCTTGAAAAAGGTAAAGTAGGTAGACTTTATGCAAGTTCTGAATCCAATATGAAAGGATATAGAAATAACAAGGAAGCAACTGATAAATATTTTATTGAAAAAGATGGAATTAAATATGGAGATTGTAGTGTATATGGGTATATTGGACAAAAAGATTATATACATGTAAAAGGAAGAATGGATAAATTTTCAAAAGTTCCAACATATGCAATATCAGATGAAATATTAAAAGATACTAAAAATATATTATCATGTGAAACAGTAGAAATAGATGATGATAATTATGGAAAAATTTATGTTGCACATATAGAATTACAGCCAGATAAAAAACATCTAGAATCAACTTGCTTAATGTCTGCATTAAATAGATGTAAGAAAAAATTTGATAAAGAAGTAACTGATAAAATTGTATTTAGAATCAGATCAAATGAAGAATCATATCCGTTATCAGGATGTGGTAAAAGAGTTACAAAACCATTAATACAAGAGGGAATAAGTGATAATTGTATTAGACCTATTAGAACACATAAAAATCCTGAATCTTATTTAATGGATGGTAAACAATATTTAGAAAAATTACAGCAAAAAAATAAGAAACTTACTTATTGTAAATAAGCAAGTTTTTATTTTAAAAACTCATATATTATGTTATAATTAATATAGTAATTAATTATAGTGGAGGATTTAAAATGGCAGTAAGTTTATCATTTTTATGTATAAGTCTTATTTATATTGTTTTCTTAAATATTATATATTTTAATAAAGAACATATAAAAACATATGAAACTAATATATTTTCAAAATTATTAGTAACAAATTTAATAGGAATTATTTTAGAATTTACATGTATATTTTCAATATATTTTCTAGGTCCAGAGTCATTAATATCAAAATTTATAAATAAAATCTTTTTAATATACTTTTTAACTTTTGCTTTTCTATTTAATTTATATGTATTTAATGTTGTATATAATAAAAATAAGAATAAATACATAATTAATTTTAATACATTATCATATATTATATCTATTATATTTATAATAACTTTGCCTATTAATCTATATTACAAAAATAATAATATGTATTCGTATGGATTAAGTGTTAATGTAGTATATATTATTTCTTCAATTTATGTTGCACTTTGCATATTATTAATTACTGTAAATATTAAAAAACTCGAAAAGAAAAAGTGTATTTCAATATTAGTTTATATAATTGGAACATTTATAATTTGTATAATACAAAAATTAAATCCATATTTAACATTAACTAGTTCTATGGAAACATTTGTTATGTTCGTTATGTTTCATACGATAGAAAATCCTGATATGAAATTAATAGAGCAATTAAATATAGCTAAAAATCAAGCAGAAAAAGCAAATAGAGCCAAAACAGACTTTTTATCAAGTATGAGTCATGAAATAAGAACTCCTCTTAATGCTATTGTAGGTTTTTCTACATCACTTAGTGAAAATCCTTCTTTACCAGAAAATTTAAAAAGTGATGTAAAAGATATATTAAGTGCATCTGATAACTTACTTGAAATAGTAAATGGTATTTTAGATATATCAAAAATAGAAGCAAATAAGTTGGAAATAATTAACAAACAATATGATACAAAAAAAATGTTTGATGAATTAATAAAATTAACAAAAGTAAGAATTGGAGAAAAACCTATTGAGTTTATAATTCAAATGGATGAAAGTTTGCCTAGAGTATTATATGGTGATCAAACAAGAATTAAACAAGTAATATTAAATATATTGACAAATGCTGTTAAATATACAGATAAAGGAAAAATAATATTTTCATGTAATTCTATAATTAAAGATGGAATTACAAGAATGATTATATCTGTTGAAGATACAGGAAGAGGAATAAAAGAAGAAAGTATAAATAAATTATTTAATAAATTTGAAAGATTAGATGAAGATAGAAATACAACTATTGAAGGTACTGGACTTGGACTTGCAATTACTAAAAAATTATTAGATCTTATGAATGGAAAAATTGTAGTTCAAAGTAAATATGGTGAAGGTTCTAAATTTACTATTACAATAGATCAAAAAATAGTTGAAAATATTACAATATCACTTGATGAAAATGATAATTCTATAAAAGAAGATTTAGATTTATCTAATAAAAAAGTTTTAGTAGTAGATGATAATAAATTAAATATAAAAGTTGCAACAAGATTACTTGAAGCATATAAATTAACTATAGATAGTGCAATGAGTGGAGAAGAATGTATAAACAAATTACTTGAAGGAAATAAATATGATTTAATATTAATGGATGATATGATGCCAAAAATGAGTGGGACAGAAACTTTAAATAAAATAAAAGAAGATAATATATTTGATGGACCTGTAATTGCACTTACTGCTAATGCACTTACTGGTATGAAAGAAAAATATATGGAATCAGGATTTAATGATTATTTAGCAAAACCTATTGAAAAAAGTGAACTAAATAGAGTATTAAAAAAATATTTAAATTAATGATAAATATGTTATAATTAATAGTAGGAAGGAAGTACATATGAACAAAGAATATTTAGAAAGTAATGGAATTGATGTAGAAAAAGGATTAGAACTTTTAGGTGATATGGATATGTATAATGAAACTATGGAAGATTTTTTATCTGAAATAAATGATAAATATCCAAAATTAATAGAATATAAAAATTTAAATGATATGGAAAATTATTCAATTTTAGTTCATTCAATAAAAAGTGATTCAAAATATTTAGGATTTACTGATTTAGCCCAAATTGCATATGATCATGAACTTAAAAGTAAAGAAAATGATACTAGTTATGTAAATTCAAATTTTAATTTGTTACAAGATGAAATAAATAGAATAATAAATATAATAAAAGAATATTTAGGAAAAGAATAAGGAGGAAAATATGGATAAATTAGTATTAACACCAAATATAACAGAAAATACAATATTAGTTGTAGATGATTCTAATATAACAAGAAATTTAATAGAGAAAGTATATAAAGATCAATATAAAGTATTAATGGCATCTAATGGTAGAGAAGCAATTGATATAGTTGATACTATGCCAGAAGGGACAATAGTTGCAATTCTCTTAGATTTGAATATGCCAGATTTAGATGGGTTTGCAGTTCTTGATTATTTTAAAGAAAAGAATTTATTCTCAAAAATACCTGTATCTATAATTACTGGTGATAGTTCAAAAGCAACTATTTCAAAGGTATTTACATATAATATAGTAGATGTACTAATTAAACCGTTTAGTGCATTTGATATTGAAAAAATAGTATCGAAAATGGTAAATTAGGAGGTAATTTATGAAAAAGACAATAACTGGTTTAGAAGAAAAATATGAGGCATTACTAGTATATTTATTACCATTACTTGGATTAATATTTTCTTTTATGAAAGAAAAGAATGTATCAGAAAATGTAAAATTTTATTATAATCAATCAGGTACAATATGTATTATAAACATTGCACTTTCAGTAATATCAGTCGCAACATCATTTATCTTGAAAGGATTAATAAGTTCAATAGTACAAATAATATCAATAATAATATTTGTATTTGTAATAATATCAATTGTAAAAGCCTTTAAAAATGAAAAATATGAAATACCAGTAATATCAGATTTGACAAAATCAATATGGAAATAAGTAGATATTATGTCTACTTTTTTTATACTTAGTATTAAAATAAAATATATTATGATATAATTATAATAGGTGATGAAAATGAGAGTTGTAATAAGTGCTGGAGGAACAGGTGGACATATTAATCCAGCGTTAGCAATTATTGATAAAATAAAAAAAGAAGATAAATCAAGTGAATTTTTATACATTGGTACATCAGATAGAATGGAAAAAGATATAATTCCAAGTAAGAATATACCTTATGTGTCCATAGAAATGCAGGGCTTAAAAAGAAGTTTAAGTTTAAAAAATGTAAATGCAATAATTAAGTATATAAAAGGTATTAATAAATGTAAAAAAGAAATAAAAAAATTTAATCCTGATATAGTAATAGGAACAGGAGGATATGTAACTGCTCCTGTTATATATGCTGCTAAAAAATGTGGATATAAAACTTTAGTACATGAACAAAATAGTATACTTGGATTGTCAAATAAAATACTATTAAAATATACAGATACTCTTTGTACTTCTTTTGAAAGTATGAAAATAAATAATGTTCATTATGTATATACAGGAAATCCTACAAGTGAAAGTGCAAGGGAAAAGAAAGCATATGATAAATCTTCATTTAATTTAAGCAAATCAAAAAAATTAGTATTAATTGTAATGGGTTCTTTAGGATCATCAACAGTAAATGAAGTTTTAAAAAAATCACTAATGAAATTTGAAAATAAATCTTATGAAGTTGCTATTGTTACAGGTAAGAATTATTATGAAGATTTTAAAAAACTAGAAAAAAGTAAAAATGTATTTATATTTCCATATATAGATGATTTACCAAGATTAATGAAAGTAACTGATGTATTCGTATCACGCGCAGGGGCATCTACATTATCTGAAATTATGGCGACTAAAACACCATCAATACTTATTCCAAGTCCATATGTTACTGAAAATCATCAATATAAAAATGCAATGGATTTAGTTAATAAAAATGCAGCAGTTTTACTAGAAGAAAAAGACTTGTCTAATGAAAGATTAATAAATGAAATTGACAATTTAATAAATGATTCAAATAAAATACTTGATATAAAAGATAATTTAGATAAATTATGTAAGAAAAATAGTACAACACTAATATATAATGAAATATTAAAATTAGTAAATAAAAAATAGGAGGTAAAAATGGGAAAAAAAACTAAAAAGAAGAAAAAAATAAAAGTTTTTAGAGTTTTTATTGTATTAATTTTTCTTATTTTAGTAATTTTTGCTATTACGCTTCTATCAAAAATGAAGGTAAAAGGATATTATATAATTGGTAATAAATATTATACTGATAAAGAAATCCTTGAAAAAACATCTCTTGATAAATATCCATCATTTTTATTAACAACATCTTTTAGTATAAATACAAAGATAAGAAAAGATAAATTGATTGATAATATAAAAATTAAAAAGACTTTAACAGGTAGATTTAAAGTAATAGTAAAAGAAAATAGAATATTATATTATGACAAAACGGAAAACAAATCTATTTTAGAAAATGGAGAGAAAATAGATTATAAATATGATTATTCACCACAACTTTTAAATAAAATTGATAAAAAAATATATAATAATTTTTTATCAAAAATAAAAAAAGTAAATGATGAAGTTTTGATGAATATTTCTGAAATAAAATATGATCCAAATGATATTGATAATGAAAGATTTTTACTTTCAATGAATGATGGTAACTATGTATATCTTACATTAAGTAAGTTTGTTAATATAAATAATTATTTAGAAATTTCACATACGCTTGGAAACAAAAATGGGATACTTTATTTGGATTATGGAAATTATTTTGTACCAAAAGAGTAATTTCTCTTTTTTTTTTTTCAAATTTATAGTATAATTAATAAAAATAGAGGAGTAGTAGACAGGAAGTGGATATTTATATGAAGAAAATATTTACATCAATAGATATTGGTTCATGTTATATTAAGATAGTTGTTTGCGAATTATTTTCAAACAATTTGAATGTATTAGCATCTAATAAGACACCTTCATATGGCATAAAGGGTGGTATAGTCATAGATGAAAAATTAGCAAAAGAATCAATAAGTAATGCCGTTGATGAAATTAATAAATCTCTAGGCATAAAAATTGATAAAGCAATAATAAATGTTCCTATGTATTATCCTGAATTTATGATAAATGACGCTTCAATAACTATTACTAATCAAGATAATATAATTACAGGAACCGATATGGTAAATGCACTTCAAACCTCTATTTATAATAAAATACCAAAATCTAGAGAACTTGTTACAATACAACCTATAAAATACAATATAGATGACATAAATAAAGATATAATTGTACCAAGAGGTCTTAGAGCAAATAAATTATCGGTAACATCAATGAGTACAACTATACCAAAGAAAGATATATATACAATTATATCAATACTTCAGAGTCTTCAAATAGAAGTTGTTGATATATTGTTTGGTATAATAGGTGATTATTATGAATTTAGAAATCCACAAATACAAAAAAGTGTATGTGGTGTGATTAATATTGGCTTTGATAAAATAGAACTTGCTACATTTAAGAAAGGTATAATATATAATTCTAATATTATAAAAAATGGTTCTAATTTTATAGATAATGATATAGCCTACATTTATAATTTAACTAATAAACAAGCAAAAAAAATAAAAGAGATGTTTGTACTTGCTCATAAAGATTTTGCAAGTACATCTGATACTTATGAAATAACCGATAAATCTGGAATAAAGACTAAAATAAATCAATATGAAATAAGTGAAGTTGTTATGTCAAAAATAAAAGAAATGTTAGAAATTTCAAAAAAAGGCATAAATGACTTAACAAAAAAAGAAATAAGTTATATAATAGTTTCAGGTGGAATAGTTAATATGCCGGGCTTTGATATATTATGTAAAGAAGTTTTTGGAGAAAAAGTTATATTGAGTCCAATTAAAACTATTGGTGTGAGAGATAATAGTTATTCTCAATCACTTGGTATGATCAAGTATTTTATTGATAAACTTAGTATAAGAGGAAAAGATTATACAATGTTTGATGAAGATAAACAACTTGAATTAATAGAAAATAGAAGAAATAATATAAACAGTAATAATAATTCAGTATTTGGAAAGTTATTCAATTACTTGTTTGATAATAAGGAGGATTAACATGTTTGAAATTGATCAATTAGCAAAAATAAAAGTAGTAGGTGTAGGTGGCGGAGGTAATAATGCCGTTAATAGAATGATAGAGCAAGGTTTACAAGGAGTAGAATTTATAGTTGCAAATACTGATTTACAGGTATTAAATAGTTCTAAAGCTAAAATTAAAATACAACTTGGTAATACAGGTTTAGGAGCAGGAGCAGATCCAGAAGTAGGTAAAGAAGCTGCATTAGAATCTAAAGATGCAATTGTAGAAGTACTAAAAGGTGCAGATATGGTATTTGTAACTTGTGGTATGGGTGGAGGTACTGGTACAGGTGCTGCACCAGTAATTGCAGAAATAGCACAAGATTTAGGTGCACTTACAGTAGGAATTGTTACTAAACCATTCTCGTTTGAAGGAAGAATTAGAAGCGAACATGCAGAAAAAGGATTAGCAGAATTAAAAGAACATGTAGATACATTAATTGTAATACCTAATGATAAATTAAGAGATATTATAGATAAAACTACTCCAATGCTTGATGCATTTAGAGAAGTTGATAATGTTTTAAGATTAGGTGTTCAATCTGTATCAGATTTAATCGCAGTAACAGGTCTTGTAAACTTAGATTTTGCAGATGTTAAAGCAGTTATGGAAAATAAGGGTGATGCTCTTATTGGTATAGGTGTGGCAACTGGTCAAAATAGAGCTATTGAAGCAGCAAAACAATCTGTAAGCAGTCCTTTATTAGAGAAAGATATAAAAGGTGCAACAGATGCAATAATTAATATTACTGGTGGTAAGGATTTAAGTCTATTCGAAGTAGAAGATGCAGTTCAAGTTGTTAGAGAGGCTGCAGGTACAGATATTAATACAATATTTGGAGCCGTTATAAATGAGACATTTGAAGATAATATAGTAGTAACAGTAATTGCTACAGGTTTTGATAAAATAGGAGAACCACTTACTGATACACCAAAAATGAGTACACAAGTAATTGATATGATAGATGATGATAATTCTGATGATTCAGATGATGATATATATGATATCCCAGAATTTTTAAGAAATAGAAGAAATTTATAATTTGTAATATAATGTAAAGTAAAAAAGAAAAACAAACTTAAAAATGTATGTTTTTCTTTTTATATATGTCAAATATGTTATAATTTATAGATAGGAAGTGTTTTATGAGGAGTATTTATTCAATAACTAGAAAAAAGTTAGAAGATTATTTTATAAATAAAAATGATAAAAAATTTAGAGCAACTCAAATATTTGATTGGATATATAGAAAAAATATTAATTCATTTGATGATATGACAAATATTAATAAAGATTCAATAACTAATATAAAAGAAGATTTTTATTTTAATAAAATTAAAATAATAAAAAAACAAGAAGATATAGATGTAAAAAAATATTTGTTTGAACTATCTGATAAAAATAAAATAGAATCAGTAGTAATGTATCATGATTATGGTATAAGTGTATGTATATCATCACAAATAGGTTGTAATATGGGATGCACATTTTGTGAAAGTGGTAGATTAAAAAAAGTAAGAAATTTAACCGTAGATGAGATGATATTACAAATATTAACAATACAAGAAGATATAAAGCAAAGAATAAGTCATATAGTAATAATGGGTATAGGAGAACCTTTTGATAACTATGAAAATATTATTGATTTTATAAATATTGTAAATGATCCTTATGCATTAGCAATTGGTATAAGACATATAACAGTATCAACATCTGGAATAGTTCCAAAAATAAAACTATTTGCACAAGATTGTCCAGCTGTTAATCTTGCAATAAGTTTACATGCACCAAATAATGAAATAAGAAATAAAATAATGAAGATAAACAAAGTTTATAACATTGAGGAACTTATTGAATCTGTAAAACAATATATCAAGATTACAAATAGAAGAGTAACTTTTGAGTATATAATGTTAAAAGATATAAATGATACAGATGAATGTGCATATATGCTTGCTAAATTATTAAAAGGTATTAATTGTTATGTAAATATTATTCCATATAATGAAACAAATAATATAGGATTTAAAAGATCAAATACTTCTCAAATAAGTAGATTTTGTGGTATACTAAAAGAAGAAAAAATAAATGTAACAATAAGAAGAGAATTTGGATCTAATGTATCTGCAGCATGTGGGCAATTAAGATCTGAAAATTAGGAGGATAATTTATGAAAACATTTTTCTTAACTGATACAGGAAAAGTAAGGGATCATAATGAAGATAGTGTAATTATAATTAAAAATTCATATAATGAATATTTACTAGCAGTAGCAGATGGAATGGGTGGACATAAAGCAGGTGAGGTAGCGTCTGCTATGGCCATAAATCATATAACTGATAAATTTAATTCACTTGAAAGATTAGGAGAAAAATCAAATGCAGTAAATTGGATTAGAAACGAAGTTGCCCAAATAAATAAATCTATTTTTGAATATACTGCAGAGCATGAAGAAAGTAAAGGTATGGGAACTACTTTGGTAGTAGCATTATTGACAAGTGAATATCTTCTTTTTGCAAATGTAGGTGATAGTTCAGGATTTGTAATTAAAGGTGAAAAATTATATAGAGTAACAAAACCTCATACACTTGTTAATTTACTTGTACAATCTGGTGAATTAACAGAAGAAGAAGCCGAACATCATCCAAGAAAAAATATATTAATGAGGGCACTTGGTGCGAATAATCCTGCAGAAGTAGATATATTTGATGTTGATTGTGATATAGATGGAATTATGTTATGTAGTGATGGGCTTACAACTATGCTTAATAATACTCAAATAGAAAAAGTATTAGTAGGACCTGGAACACTAGAAGAAAAAGTTACAAAATTAATAAGAAAAAGTAATATTAGAGGTGGAACAGATAATATATCAATAGCCTGCTTACAAAAGAATGAAGAGGGTGGTATCTAGTGTTTACAAAAGGTGATAAAATAAATGATAGATATGAAATAATTAAATGTATAGGAGAAGGTGGTATGGCTAATGTTTATTTAGCCTATGACACTATTTTAGAAAGAAATGTTGCTATTAAAGTTTTAAGAGGAGATCTTGCAGGTGATGAAAAATTTGTAAGAAGATTTCAAAGAGAAGCTTTAAGTGCTTCTTCATTATCTCATCCTAATATAGTTGAAATGTATGATGTTGGTGAAGATAATGGTAATTTTTATATTGTAATGGAATATATTGATGGAAAAACTTTGAAACAATTAATTAAAAAAAGAGGTTATTTAACAGTAACAGAAGCAATTGATATAATGCTTCAGTTAACTGATGGATTAGCAACTGCTCATGATTCATATATTATTCATAGAGATATTAAACCTCAAAATATTATGATATTAGAAGATGGAATGGTAAAAATAACTGATTTCGGAATTGCAATGGCAATAAATGCATCAGATTTAACTCAAACTAATTCAGTTATGGGATCTGTTCATTACTTACCTCCAGAACAAGCCGCAGGAAAAGGTTCAACAATAAAAAGTGATATTTACTCATTAGGTATATTATTTTATGAAATGCTAGTGGGTACTATGCCATTTAGAGGTGAAACTGCAGTTGAAATTGCTTTAAAACATATAAAAGATCCAATACCTAGTATAAGAAAAATAAATCCAAAAATTCCGCAATCTGTTGAAAATATAATATTAAAATGTACAGCAAAAAATCCAAAAAACAGATACAATAATGTAAGGGAATTACATGATGATTTACAAAGTGCTCTAAGTATAGATAGAGAAAAAGAAAAAAGGATAGTATTCAAATATTCAGAAGATGAATTAGATGAGACTAAAGTATTAGATACTTTAAAAGATGAATTAAAAATAAAAGATAATAAAATAGTTGAAAAAGAACCTGAAGTTAAAAGTATTTCTGATGATGAATATAAAGATAAAAAAAGAAGTAAAACAACAAAAATATTAATAATATTATGTTCCATAATAGCAGCTGGATTTCTACTTGTATTTATAGTAATACCTACTATTTTCAAAACACCGGATGTTAAAGTACCTGATGTTTCTGGATTATCTATTAGAGAGGCTACTAAAGAATTAGAAAAATTAGGTCTAGAAGTTGCAACTAAAGTAAAAGAAGACTATACAGATGAAATAGAAAAAGGAAAAGTTTCAAAAACAGAGCCACAAGCAAGACAAGTAGTTAAAAAAGGTGCTGTTATAACAATATATAAATCACTTGGTAGTGATAAAATCACTATAGAAGATTATACAGGTAAAGATTATAATAAAATTCAGGCAAGTTTAGAGGTTAAAGGATTAGTTGTAATAATTGAATATAAAGTTGTTGATGACAAAGCAAAATATAAAGGTAAAGAAAATTTAATTATTTCACAATCTGTAGAAAAAGGAACTAATTTATTACAAGGAGATTCAATTACTTTATATTTACCTAAAGTTATTAAAGAATACCCAGATTTTGTAAAAGAAGAATATTCAGTATCAGAAGTTCAAAGTTTTTGTAATGAGTATGATATTACTTTAGAAGTAGAAGAAGTAGAAGATGATACTAAAGAAGAAGGAACTATTATTTATCAAAGTAGACAAGCAGGTAGTGAAATAGCAGAAAGAGTAACTTTGAAAATAAAAGTAACAAAAAAATCATCTAAAGAAAATACAACAACGCCAGATAGTAATGGTATGGTTCCTTATGAAAATGAGGATAATCAATGAAAGGAAAAATAGTAAAAATTTTAAGTAATGATTATACAGTAAAATTAGATAATGATGAAAAAATAATATGTAAGGCAAGGGGAGTATTTAGAAATAAAAATATTATTCCTTTAGTTGGTGATAATGTTGAAGTTAATATAGATAAAAAAATAATAGAAGAAATACATCCAAGATTAAATGAACTTATAAGACCTCCTGTAGCAAATATAGATATAGCCTTAATAGTTGTAAGTGCTAAAGAGCCTGAATTTTCATCTAATTTACTTGATAAGATGATAAATATAATAGAATATAACAATATAATACCAGTAATAATAATATCAAAATATGATTTATTAAATGATACTAAAGAAATAGATAAAATTATTAACTATTACATAAAAATAGGTTATAAAGTATTTATAAATAATCAAATAGATGATATAAAAAGTGTAATAAAAAATAAAATTGTTATATTAACTGGACAAACAGGTGTAGGTAAATCAACTCTTATAAATAAATTAGAGACTTCTATGAATTTAAAAACTAATCAAATATCAAAAGCACTAGGTAGAGGTAAACACACAACAAGACATGTAGAATTATACGATTTATGTGAAGGATTAATCGCAGATACACCAGGATTTTCTTCACTTAATTTTATAAATATGTCAATTGAAGATATTAGAGATAATTTTATTGAATTTAATTTGTATAAAGATAAATGTAAATATAAAGATTGTAATCATATAAATGAAATTGAATGTGAAGTAAAACGAAAAGTACAAGATAATACTATATTAAAAAGTAGATATGAAAATTATGTAAAATATGTAAATGATAAAGGAAGGTAAATTGTTATGAAAGTATCAGTTTCAATATTAAGTGAAAAAAATAACTATAAAGAAGCTTTATATAAAATAAATAAAACTAATGCTGATTATTTACATTTAGATGTTATGGATGGAAGTTTTACATCTAGTAAATCATTTACAATGGATGAAATTATTGATATAAGTAATACATCTAATAAAAAATTAGATATTCATGTGATGAGTAAAAATCTGGATATATTAATAGATAATCTTATAAAATTAAATCCAGAATTTATAACTATACATAGTGAGATAGAAAATAAAAAAATATATATAAAAAAAATAAAAGAAAATAATATTAAAGTAGGTTTAGCTTTGAATCCTCAGACTAATATTGATATACTTTACAATTATATTGATAAAATAGATTTAATTTTAGTTATGAGCGTAAACCCAGGCGCAGGAGGACAAAGTTTTACAAAAGAAGTTATACCTAAATTAAAAAAACTAAAAGAACTAAATAATAATTGCTTAATTGAAGTAGATGGTGGAATAAATAAAGAAAGCATAAATTATGTAAAAAATTACGTTAATATAGTAGTATCAGGTAGTTATATTACAAACTCTAATAACTATCAAAAGTCTATTGATGATTTAAGATAAATTTAATATATATCTATTGCTAAAATAGTCTTTTTATAATATAATTATGTTATAAAAGTACATAGAAGATAGAAAGCTGAAAATTCTATATGGTCTAGGGATAGAAATTTTCAAATAAAAATTTAGAAAGTTGGAGGAATAAAGAGTGGGAGAAGAAGTAAATAAAAAAAATTTTTTAAAAAATAATAAAAAGTGGATTGGATTAGCAATTTTACTTGTATCAATTGTATGTATAATAATAGTAATTGTTAAATATGTAAAAAATGATGATATTAAAAAAGTCAATAGAGTATTAAAAACTAAATATTATAATATAGAATGCATTGATTCATATTGTAATGGTATAGTTGCAGAAAAAGGAGAAAAACTTAAAGATACTACTGTAGTTTTATTAAATAATGAAGGTAAAAAAGTTGCACAATATAAATACACATATGATAGTAAAGCACAAGTTGAGAAGAAACCTTATCAAATTAGTAATAATTATTTTCTTATGAAAAAAACTAATATTAAAACAAAAGAAGTTGTAGGTTATTCTATTTGCGATAAAAATGGTAAAGATCTTTATTCAACAGAAAATAATTTAACAATATTAAATGATGAATTTGTTTTAATGACTGATGATGATAGAAAAACAGTATTACTTAGTAAAAAAGGTAAAGAACTTTACTCAAATATTAATGATGTAGATACATATGATAATGGTAATATAGTATATCTTAATATAGAAAATGAACATTTATTATTAGATAATAATGGAGAAAAATTATTAGATAATTATAAAGTAAGTAAAGAAGTAACAGATGAAAAAGGTAATACTTTATATTTGATTATTAAAGATGTTAAAGATGATATCTATAGATATTATGATGTTAAAAAATTAAGTATAAAGGGAGATAGTTTCCAAAATTATACAAATTCTCAAAACAATGATGAATTAATAATAACAAAAAAAGAAAATGGTAAAGAAGTAAAATATTTATTAGATAAAAAGGGTAAACAAACAAAGATTGAAGATAATTATACACAAGTAGAAATGGTTAATTTTATAAAAGAAAAAATATCTTCAAGTGATTATTATTTGTATACAATTAGCGTATCTAATAAGGATCAAAATAATGTTTTAGTAGATAATAAAAAAGATAAGAAATTTGGTGTATTAGATTTAAAAAACAATAAGTTTAAAGAAATATATTCATATAAATCTGATGTATCTAATTTGTATTCATCAGTAACAAAATTAAAATCAAATGATGAAAAAACATATTTTCAAATTACATGTAATTCAAATAATTGTGATAAAGCAAGTTTGTTAATATATAATTTAGATGATAAAAAAGTTTTATATAGTTCTGAGAATTTAGATTTAGTTGCCCAAAGTTATATTCAATATGAGGATGATTATAAAGTTATAAAATATTCATCAACATCAAAAAATTCTGAATATAAAGGTAAATATGTATTATATGATAAAGATAATAAAGAATTACTTAAATCATCAAATAAAATAGTAGTTATTGGTAAAGAAATATTAATAGGAGATATATCTGATGATTATTTAACTTTATACTCTGAAAAAGAAAATAAAGTTTTAAATAGTGAATCTAAACCTGCAAATGTAATAACTGTGTCAGATGAAAAATTATATAAGTATACTGACTCTGAAAATAAAATAGTAATATTAAATACTAAAGGTAAAGAAGTATTAAAAGTTGATTCAAGTGAATATTTGAATTATAGTAATGATTCAATTGTATATTTAAATGATAAACTAGTTAAAATTTATAATGTAAAAAATGGTAGTACTAGAAAGTATAAATTGAAAGAAAACGAAAAACTAAATGACGGATTAGGAGATATTATTCCTCCATATAGAGGAGCATTATTTGTAAATAATAGTTCTGATATGTATGTAAAAGTAATTAACTCAAAAGGAAATAATATAAAAACAATAAAAAAAGTTGAATTAAGTCGTATATACCAAAATAACAAAAATAATAATGTATTTATGATTGTTAAGAAGAATTCTAAAACTGGCAATGTATATGGATTATATTTAGCAAAATAAAAAGTTCTTATGAACTTTTTTTCATTTATTAAAAAAAGTACTTTACAAAATTATTAATATAATATATAATCTTAATGTAGTTTTGAAAAAAAGGAAAGAAGATGTATATCTCACCTGACTTGTATATAGCAAGTAGGTCAAAGGCCATTAAATAATAAATAATTTATTGTCTTTGATATATAGGGTGAATACATTGTATTCATTTTTTTATGGAGGTGTTTTGCTATAGCAAAAGAAAAGGAAATGCTTATAAATGAGCAAATAAGAGCTAAAGAAGTTCTTGTAATAGGTCCAAAAGGAGAACAATTAGGTTTAAAAAGTATTGAAGATGCATTAACACTTGCTAGTGTTGCTGGATTTGATTTAGTATTGATGAATGCTAATTCTGAAAAACCTGTATGCAAACTTATGGATTATAACAAATATAAATATGAAAGACAAAAAAAACAAAAGGAAGCATCTAAAAGACAAAGAGAAAATAATACTGAATTAAAAGAATTTAGATTATCAGTAAATATTGATGTTCATGATTTTAATACAAGAGTTAATCAAGTAGTTAAATACTTAGAAAAAGGACATAGAATAAAAGTAACAATAAGATTTAGAGGTAGAGAACTTGCTCATACAGAACTTGGTAAAGATGTATTAATGAGATTTGCAGATGCTGTAAAAGAATATGGTGTAATTGAAAAAACTCCTACTATGGAGATGAAAAGTATGTTTATGATGATTGCACCAATAAAGAAAGAAGGTAAATAAAATGGGAAAAATAAAACAAAAAACACATAAAGGTACAAAAAAATCTATATCACTTAGAAATAGTGGTTCAGCTAAATTCAAAAGACCAGGAGCTAATCATAAAACTGTAGGTTATAGTGCAGCTAGAATGAGAAAATTAAGAAAGGGTTCACAATTATCTAAAGCCGATACAAAAAGAATTAAAAAGCTTTTAGATAGAATGAACTAATAAGAGGTGATTTTAAATGGCAAGAGTAAAAGATGGTAAAGTAACAAAAGCTAAACATAAAAAAATATTAAAACAAGCAAAGGGATATTTTGGAAGTAAACATAGATTATTCAAAACTGCAAAAGAACAATTAATGCATTCTGGTAAATATGCTTATAGAGATAGAAGACAAAATAAAAGAAACTTTAGAAAGTTATGGATAACTCGTATTAATGCAGCATGTCGTCAAAATGATATAAGTTATTCAAAGTTTATTGATGGGCTTAATAAAGCAGGTATTACAATAAATAGAAAAATGCTTTCAGAAGTTGCTATTAATGATGAAAAAGCATTTAGTGAACTTGTAAAAGTAGCAAAAGATGCATTAAATGGTAAAGTTAATACTAAAACTGAAGTAAAAGAAGAAAAACAAGCAAAAAAAGTAGAAAACAAAAATGAGAATGTAGATTTATCTAAAATGACAGTTGCAGAACTTAAAGCACTTGCAAAAGAAAAAAATATTACTGGTGCAAGTACTATGAAGAAAGCAGAGTTAATAGAAGCTTTAAAATAAGCTTTTTTTCTTGCTATAAATTATTATTTGTTATAAAATAATAATAGTAGGGGAGTTTAAGTAGTATGCAAAAAATAAAGTTTCATTTAAAAAATATAAAAACAATATACGATATAATCGCATTATATGAATTAACATTAAATAATCAACATCAAGAACTTAGCTATGAAATTATTAAAAATTCTGTAATTAATGATTTAGAAGATAGTAATGTAACCATAAAAAACAAAGATGATTTAAGTCTTATTGATATATTAAAAAGAGAATTATCATGTATTAGTGATATATCTGACTCTGTAGAATATACAGATGTAAATAAATTATATTCAATAATTTTAAATAATGATAAAATATCTAGTATATATAAAGAAAAATTTAATATTGTAAATATGTTTCCTTTAGATGTAATAAAGGATATAATATTATCAAATGTTTCTTATGAAGAAAAATTAAATATTATTAATGATGTTTTAGAAAAATATGATTATAGAACTTTTGAAAAATTTATAAGAAGACTTCCACATAAGTTAGTAGCTGAGTTATTTAAAATAAATAAAAGTGAACAATACAATGGATATACTATGTATAATTTATTGTGTAATTTAATTAATAAACAAAAATATGAAGAAGCAGTTTCCTTAACTGAATATTTTGATGCGAATAATGAAGATTATTGTTTTAATTTAAATGGTAAGAAAGTATCATTAGTAGGTCTTTTAGGTACAAAAAAGGTAAAAATAAAACTTATAAAAGATTTATATGAAAATAAAACCTATATGAATTTAAGCAATGATATAAGAAACAATAATGATATTGAAATACTATCTAATTTAAATTATAATAATGTAATATCTTTTATTTCTTTATCAAATTTTAATTTAACTTTAGAAAAAATTAATATTCTTGTTCATATAGCAGCAAATTATTATAAATTACAAGGCGAAGATCCAAAATTGCCAATTTGGTATGATATATTATCTAAAAAAGATTCATACTATGCTTTATTATTTAATCAAAGACTAAAAATTTTAAAAATTCAGATTGATACAGAAAAGCAAGAAGAAAAACTAAAACAAGAGAACTTAAGAAAATTGTTGGTAACGACCTTAGTAAGAGTAAAAGAAAGAGCAAATAGTAAATTAGAAGGAGAAAATCCTAAATTTAAGAAAATTTTACAAAGAGAATTAACTATTAATGATTTAGAGTTAAACAAAAAAAGTAATTAACATACAATATGTATGTTTTTTTATTAATATGTTATAATTATTATGGTGGTAGTATGAATAATTTATATTTAATATATGGTGATGAAAATTATTTAATAAATGATGAATTAAATAAAATTATTTCAGATTCTAATGTATTAAAAGATAATATTATTAGATACAATTTAGATGAAACTAACATATCAGATGTTTTAGATGAAGCATGTACAATTAGTATGTTTGATAGTAAAAAATTAATAATTTGTGAAGAATGTTCATTTTTAACAACTGATAGTAAAAAAGATATAAATAACGATTTAGAGTCATTATTAAAATATATTAACAATCCTTTTGATGATGTATATTTAATATTTATAGTAAAAAATTCTAAATTAGATGATAGAAAAAAGATAGTTAAAGAATTAAAAAGGTTATCTAAAGTAATTGAATGTAAAAAATTAGAAAGTCATAGTTTAAATAATTATATATATAATTATTTTAAAGATAATTCTTATAATATAGATATGCCTTTAGTAAGAATGATAGTTGATAAAGTAAAGTATGATTTATCAAATATCATTAATGAATGTAATAAATTAATGATTTATAAAGATTTAGATAAAAATATAACAAAAGAAGATATAGATTTAGTTATTAGAGATAATATAGAAGATAATATTTTTTCATTAACTAATTCAATTATGGAAAAAAATGTAGAAAAATCAATAAAAATATATAAAGATTTACTTTTAATGGGTGAAGAACCAATTAAATTAATAGTTATGATTGCTAATCAATTTAGATTAATATTACAAGTTAAATTAATGAAAAAAAATGGATATAAAGAAATAGAAATGCCATCAATAATAGGTGAACATCCATATAGAGTAAAACTTGCATTATCTAGTAATTATGATGAACAAAAATTAATAGATAATATAAAAAAATTATATAAATTAGATTATGATATTAAATCAGGTAATATAGATAAAAATTTTGGATTAGAACTATTTTTACTAAACATATAAAAAGATTAATCAATCTTTATTAGATTATTAATCTCTTTTTTTATTAAATTACAATCATATATTGAAGTTACTTTTAGTTGTAAATTAAGATTATTATTATAATTGGTATATATTGGAATATTAATTTCTTTTTTTATTTTATTTAAATAATTTCGTCCTTTCTTATTAAATCCTAAAACTCTTATATAATTAATATTTCTTTTTTTTGCATCTTCTTTAGTAAAACCAACTAATATACATAAAAGCATTCTTTTGATTTTGCTATAGGTATATCTTTTAGATTTAATATTTAATATAAGTTCATCATAACTATTTGATTTGTAAATAACTTTCTTAATCTTATTTTCAATACCTTCATCAACTAAATGATATATATTTAAATTGTCAATTTCACTTAATATTTTATATTTTAGAAGACTAAAATAATCTTCTGTAAAATATAATTTTTTCTTTAAATATTTATATGTTATTTTTGGTACATATTTTTTTACATTTTTATGTTTAATATTTTCCCTTATGCTACTTGCACTTGTTATATACTTAGTTAAGATTTTACTATTATGATCATTAGTTCTTTTTATAGTAATAGGAATTATATTACTTTTTAATCTAATTAATTCTCTAACATAACTAACACCAAGTATATCATTTGGATTTTTAATGTTACTAAATCCAAAATCTTCTAAAGCCTTAGATAATGCAGTCGCATAATTAATTCCTTTATTAATATATTCTTTAACCTTTAAATCATATTTTTTATCTAACTGCGTATTTGCAATATTTTTAATTAGTTCTATATCATTTGATTCACTACCAAATACTAAATAATCGACCTTTAAATAATTTAATATAGTGCAAGCACCTAAAGCAAATGTATCAGCAGATTCACAAGTATATTCAAATGGAAGTTCAACAACTAAATCAATATTATTATTAAGTGCAATTTCAGTTTTATCCCATTTATTAATAATTGATGCATCTCCTCTTTGAGTAAAATTACCACTCATAACTAAAACTATAGTAGAATCTTTAAACATTTGCTTTATTTTATTTATATGATATAAATGACCATTATGAAATGGATTATATTCAGCAATTATACCAATTGTTACCATAGTAAACACCTCATAGGTAATTTTAACATGTAATGTGTTAAATGTAAAATATTGTATATTGATTTATTAAAGATTTTAATATATAATTTAACTGAACTTGAGGTGATATAATGATTATTAATTTAACAAAATTAATAACAAAATTAACTGATGAAATACTTATTGATGATGAAGTGTATATAGATAAAGAATATTTAAAAAATACAGACATAAAAGACATAAGTAAAGTTAAAATAAAGGGTAATATAAAGGAATTTGAAGGAGAATATAACTTAAATTTAAATATTAAATGTACATTAACATTAGTTTGTAGCATATCACTTAAAGATGTAAAATATGATATTAATATTGATATCAATGAAGTAATTTCAGATAACAATGAATCAATAGATATTGAAGAAAATAATAAAATTATTAATAATACTATTGATTTAATTCCAATTATATGGCAAAATATTATATTGGAAGTACCTTTGAAAGTTATAAGCGATGATGTAAAAGTTGAAAATATAAATGGTGATGGTTGGAGATTTATAACTGATGAAAAGGTTGTTAAAAAGGATATTGATCCTAGATTAGAAAAATTAAAAGAATTCTTAAATGAATAATGGGAAGGAGTGTAATTTATGGCAGTACCTTTTAGAAAAATTTCTAAAACAAGAGGTAGAATGAGAAGAACACATTATAAAATTGAAGCAAATGGTACAGTAAAATGTTCAAATTGTGGAGCAGATATTAGATCACATAGAGTTTGTCCAGAATGTGGATTCTACAAAGGAAAAAATGTAGTAGAAAAAGAAGAAGCAACAAAATAGTTGCTTTTTTATTATATATAATAAAAAATAATTTATTAAAAATTTGTTATTATAGTTTAAAATATATATTAAAATAATATTAATTATTGTTTTTTTATTGAATTAATAATATAAATTTGATAAAATGTACTTACATTATGGAGGCAATATGAGTAAAAAAGGGAAATTGTTTGTAGTATCAGGTCCAAGTGGAGTAGGAAAAGATACAATTGTAAGTAAGTATTTAGAAAATAATGAAGGACATTTGTCAGTATCAGCAACTACAAGAAAACCAAGAGAAAATGAACAAGATGGTGTAAATTATTATTTTTTAAGCAAAAAAGAGTTTAAAAAACAAATTAAAGAAGATAATTTTTTAGAATACGCTGAATATAACAATAATTATTATGGTACACCAAAATCTAAAGTTGAAGAATATTTAAATAAGGGTATTAATGTATTTTTAATAATAGAAGTTCAAGGTGCTTTTCAAATAAAAAATATTATAAAAGATAGTATATTAATATTTATACTTCCACCAACATTAGAAGAATTAGAAGAAAGATTAAAAACAAGAAATTTAGATAGTAAAGAAACTATTGATAGTAGACTTAAACTTGCTGTTGAAGAAATAGAAAAATCTAGTAAGTATGATTATATAATTGTAAATCAAAATATAGATAGAGCAGTAGATAAATTTAAATTAATAATTGATAATGAAAAAAGTAGGAAATAATCCTACTTTTTTAGTTTACATATATTGTAAACTATATGTTGACAAAAATGCTTGGGGGGGGGGTATACTAGAAATTAGAATAGGAGATATTAATATGGATAAAGATTTGGGTTTTTTAGAAGAAAGTGATAAAAATATAGATGATATTGAACTTACAGAAGAAGATAGAAAAATATATATAACAGATGAGAATGGAGAAAAAAAAGAATACGAAGTTTTATCATATATAACAATAGAAGATGGTGATTTTGTAGTATATACAGATAATAAACAATTAAATAATGGACAAATTTTGATATATGTAAATTCAATAATTGAAGAAAACGGAGAAACTATATTTGATGAAGTTGATGACGAAGAACTAGTAAAAGTTATTGAAGAGTTAAAGGAGAGATTAGAATGATAAATAGTTATGATATTAATAAATATGATATAGAAAAATATGCTTTAAGATGGGGAATGGGGGAATTTTTTAGTAATTTTTCTGGTAAAAAATATAATCTGCTTGATGCGGTAACAACACTTATAGGTAGTTTTAATGGAAAGTTAACCTCATATGGCTATGAGAATAAATTTAATGAAGATTTAAAAAAAAATAGAGTATATGGAAAAGAAGCACAACAACAGTTGGAAAATTTTAGAAAAACTAAATTAAAAAAATTTTGCAAAATGAGATCATCATTTATAAAATCTCTTAATGAAGTAGAAAATAGTTTAAAACAAATCAGTGAATTAGATGAAATTAGTTATATATGTACCAGTTATTCAGATTTAGATAAACTCAATAATAAAAATAAGAATTTAAGTAAGTTGATAAATGAAATGCAAAAATTAAAAAAAGAAATTTCATCATTAAGAAAAAAAATAGAAAAACACACATTAAAAAAATTATCAGATGCTAATAAATCAAAATTTGTTTCAACATATGGAAATCAGATGCCTACTATTTATAAACTTTCACATGATCAGAATAAGTTTAGAGTTGAATTTTTTAAACGTGTATCATATACAAAGGTACCAGAAATCCATAATAAAATTAGAATAAAGGATTTAAGAAAAGAACTTTATAATAGTAATAAAAAAATAGATAAAGACTATGATACAAGAAGAGAATATAGTGAAAAAAATTTAAAAGAATTATTCAATGATATTAATAAAGTTGCTTACAATTTAAATAAAATAGAAGATAAAAAAGTAAAAAAAGATATAAATGAGGAAATAACTACAATAAGAAGAGTTGTAAAACCAAAAATTATGTCAATATCTAAAAAATATATAGAAAAAATGAGAACGTCAGATAAATTAATATCGGATTTACAAATGTTTAAAGAAGATTCGAAGTATATATTTTTTTATCATAAATCATCAACAGGAAAATCTATCCATAAAACTCTAGAAAATGTAAAAAAATTAATAGAGAGAAGTTTAACAGAAGAAGAAAAAAGCAAATTGGATGTATCTATAGACAAAATGGAAAACGATAGGATAGTTAGTGAATCGAAAAAAGCACTAATAAATTATAAATCAACAATAGATAAAGTTATACACCAACAAAATATATCTAGTGATATGAATATACGAAATAATCAAATACAAAGCGAAATTTCCAATTTAAGTTCCGAAAGATATAAATATGCTCAATCACAAGGGGAAGTATATTCAGCGGGTTATGAAGTTATTGGTGGAGATGTAAGAGAACATTTTAAAAAAAGAGACCATTCTAAAGAAATAAGTGAAATAGATGAAAAAATTCAGCAAAAAAGGCAACAAATAAAATCTAATAAGGAAACTGAAGAAAAAGTAAAAAATGAAAAAATTGAAGTAGATGAAAGATATAAAAATATGAAGGATAAACTAAATTCCCAAAGCAATTTAAAAAAAGGAATATTTGTTAATACCTACAATGGAGGAATGAAACTATAATGGATGAAAAGCAAAAAATATTTGATGAATTTATGGAAGAGTTTTTAAAATTAAATATCAATCAAAAACAAAATGAATTAGTAGAAAAACTAAAATCTATTCTTGCATATTTAACAATATATGCACAAAATAATAATATACAATTTACTCCTCTAAAAAGTAGAGAAATTAATGATTTAGAAAAACAACCTCCAACAGATGAAGATTATTTAGAGGCAATGATGGTTTACATGCAAAATATTGAAGAACTAATTGGATTAATAATACAATATATGAATATATAAAAAAATTAAGATTTATTTCTTAATTTTTTCTTTTGCTTCAGTATAAATTTGTATTAGTTTATTATAAGTATTTGGTGATAATTTACTTTTTAGTTCATCAAATAAATCTTTAGGATTTTCATAATAAAATTTTCTCCAATATTTTTTTATATAGTCATATATTATATCCACTTCATTATTACTAACAATAATTTCATTATTTTTAGCATAATTTATAATATGATCTTTTGTTAATTTATTTACATATTTTTCTAATAATAAATCGTTCAAATAATTTCACCTCTAAAAAAATATATGTAATATTAATTTAATATATGAAGCAAAATATATATGGAGGAAGTTTGTATGAATAGAAATAATATAGTTTCACATAATAGATTAATTGTTATATCAATAATATTATTTATTTTTTTTGTAATAATATTATTAAAACTTACAAATATTCAAATATTAAATAAAGATAAATATATTAAATTGTTAGATGAAAATACAGTAGATGAAGTTTACAGTACTTCTACACCAAGAGGAAGAATATATGATAGAAACTATAATTTACTTGTTGATAATGTAGGTGTGAAAACTATTTATTATAAAAGACAAAGTGGTACAACTACTAGTGATCAAATAAAACTTGCATATAAATTATCAAATAATATTGATATAGATTTTTCAAAATTAGATAAAACTAATTTAAAAGAATTTTATTTAGTAAATAATAAAGAGTTGTGTGATAAAAAAATAACAAAAGAAGAAAAAGATAAATTAAAACAAAGAAAATTAACAATTACAGATATAAATAAATTGAAACTAGAAAGAATTACTGATGAAGAATTAAATAAATATACAGATATAGATAAAAAGGCTGCATATATATATTACTTAATGAATAAGGGATATTATTATGATGAGAAAATAATTAAAACATATGCATCTGATAAAGAATATGCATATGTTTCAGAGCATATAAATGAACTTAATGGATTTAATGTTAAACTAGAATGGGAAAGAAAATATTTATATGGTGATACATTTAGAACAATTTTAGGTAATATTTCAACTAGTTCATCAGGTATACCATTTGAATTAAAAGATAAATATTTATCAGAAGGATATTCATTAAATGATAGAGTAGGAGTTACATATTTAGAATATCAATATGAATCTTTACTAAAAGGTGATAAAGTTAAATATAAATTAAATAATGATAATTCTTACACTATAATTGATGAAGGATCAAGAGGTCATGATATAGTATTAACTATAGATATAAATTTACAAAAAGAAATAGAACAAATAATGGATGAAGAAATAATAAATGCAAAAAAGAATAATAGTAATACAACATTTTATAATGGATCACATGTAATAATTATACAGCCAAATACAGGAGAAATACTTGCTATGGCATCAAGACAAGTGACAACAAAAAATGGAGAATATAAAATTTATGATAATACACCAGCACTTTTAACAAATCCAGTTACACCAGGTTCTATAGTAAAGGGTGCATCTATGACTGTTGGGTATCAAACAGGCGCAATTGACATAGGTACAACATTTTTAGATGAGTGTATAAAAATAAGAAACACACCAGCGAAATGTTCTTGGACAAGCGGACTTGGATATGTTAATGATGTAAGTGCACTAGCATATTCATCAAATGCATATCAATATAAGGTAGCAATGAGAGTTGCAAATGTCAATTATTATTATAATGGACCATTAGTTGTAGATAAAAGTTCATTTGAAAAATATAGAAGTACATTTTTAGAATATGGATTAGGAGAAAAAACAAATATTGATTTACCTGTTGAATCATATGGATTTAAGGGAGTTAGTTTTGAACCTGGACATTTACTTGATATTGCAATAGGGCAATATGATACATATACACCAATCCAAATAGCAAGTTATATAAATACACTTGCATCTAATGGAAATAAGTATCAATTACATTTACTTAAAGAAGTACATGAAAAAACAAATGAAGAAGATTTAGGAAAATTAGAAGAAAAAGTAGAACCTAAATTATTAGGAACAGTTAATTTAGAACAAAAATATAAAGATAGAATTAAATTAGGATTTGAATCTGTTATGAAAACACTTGGTTATGGACAGATGGGACAAGTTACATCTCCAGCAGGTAAAACAGGAACAGCAGAAAGTTTTTATGATTCTGATAATGATGGTAAGATAGATGTAGAAACAATATCAAAAGGATTTATTGGATATGCACCAAGTTATGATCCTAAATTTTCTATTGTTGTATTATCTCCAAATGTAAGATATTCACAAAATTCAACATATACATCACCTGTAAATTCAAAAATAAGTTCAAGAGTATCAAATAAAGTATTTGAATTTTTGCAATAATATGTTATAATTAATATGCTTTAAAAGAAAGAGGAGGTTTTTATTATGGCAAATTCAAAGAAAAAAGATGCAAGAAGTTATGTTGCTTTAGAATGCACTGTATGTAAATCTGAACGTGGTGTTTCAAAAGAAAATTATTTTGTTGAAAAGAATAAGACAAATACACCAGATCGTCTTGAAATTAATAAATATTGTCCAACATGCAAAAAACATACTATTCATAAAGAAAAGAAATAGTATTTTGGAGGAAATTAATGAATAAAGTAGTAGTGGTTGGTTGTGGAAATGTAGGTATGGCATATTCATATGCTTTACTAAATCAAAATACTAATGTAGATGAATTAATTTTAATTGATATTGATAATAAAAAAGCATTAGGTCATGCGATGGATTTAAGTCATGCACTTTTATATTCTAAATCTAATATAAAAATAAAAGCGGGTAGTTACGCAGATTGTAAAGATGCAAAAATAGTATTAATTAGCGCAGGTGCAAATCAAAAATCTAATGAATCAAGATTAGAACTTGTAAATAGAAATAACAAAATATTAAAAGAAATAATAAAAAAGACAGTATCTTCAGGTTTTAATGGTATATTCTTATTAGCAATTAATCCTGTTGATATAATGTGTTATATGACTAAAAAATATTCAAATTTTGATAGTAATAAAATTATAGGTAGTGGTACTATATTAGATACTGCAAGACTATCATTTACTTTATCAGAAAGATTAAATATTAATTATAAAGATGTAAATACTTATGTATTAGGTGAACATGGAGATAGTAGTTTTGTATGTTGGTCTAATACTAAAGTAGGTCCAATAAATATTACTGATATTATTTTAAAACCAGAATTAAATCAAATAGAACAGAAAGTAAGAAATTTAGCATATAAAATAATTGATTTAAAAGGTGAAACAAGTTATGGTGTTGGAGTTTGTTTAACAAGAATAACAAATGCAATATTAAATAATGAAAATACCATTTTAACAGTATCTACTTATTTTGATGGAGTATATTTAGGTATGCCATCAGTTATAAATAAAGATGGTATTAAAGGCGTAATAAAATTAAAATTAAATGAAGAAGAAAGAAATAAACTTGAAAAATCAAAAAATATATTAAAACAAATTATTAAGAATTTGGAGGAATAAGTATATGATGATAGATATAAATGAAATAAAAAATGGTATGACAGTTATCATAGAAGGAAATCTATATCAAATAGTTGAATTTTTACACGTAAAACCTGGTAAAGGTGCTGCATTTATGAAAACTAAATTAAAAAACTTAAGAACTGGTGCTACTTTAGAAAAAACATTTAATACAAATATAAAAATTCAAAAAGCAAATATAAGTAAAAAGTCAATGCAATATTTATATAATGCTGCAGATACATACTATTTTATGGATATGAATACTTATGAACAAGTTGAATTAAATGAAAACCAAATAGAAGATGAAAAAAAATACTTGAAAGAAAATTTAGATGTAGAACTTGTATATTATGAATCAGAATTAATAGGTTTAAATTTACCAGAAAAAATAGATTATGTTGTTACATATACAACAGATGCAGTTAAAGGAAATACTTCAACAGGTGCTCAAAAAGATGCAACATTGGAAAATGGTTTAGAAGTAAAAGTACCATTATTTATAAATGAAAATGATGTGATTATTGTATCAACAAAAGATGGTAAATATGTATCAAGAAAGTAAATACTTTCTTTTTTTCTTGCTAAAAATGTAATATATATTTTTAATTTTCATATATTTTATTAGTAGATATGTGGAGGGAATAAAATGATTAATAAACAAAGTATTTGGCTTTTAACATTATTTAGTTTAATATTAGTATTAAGTGTATATTATATTACTATGCCATCAGAATTTTTAGCAAATACAACAAATGAAGTAAGCAAAAAAGATGAAGAGACTGTAAAAGTTAAACAAAGTGAGGTAATATCTACTTTAAAAGTAGAAAATGAAGAAGAAAGGGAAGAAAAGATTACTGAACTTCAAACTATTCTTACTTCAGAAACTTCTACAAGTGAAGAGAAAAATAATGCTTATGAAGAATTAAAAACTCTAAATATACTTAAAGGAAAAGAAGAGGAAATAAGTGCTAAAATAACAGAACAATATAATGTAGAAAATTTTGTAAAAATAAATAATGATCAAATTAGAGTAGTAATAATAAAAGATAAACATGATACAAAACTTGCTAATGAAATAATGAATTTAGTTCAGGAAAGTTTTGATACTAAAATGTATATATCAGTTAAGTTTCAAAAATAACTTAACTGTTATTTTTTTACATTTTTAATCAATCAGTAATAACACAATTACTTTTTTTACATAAGATAATATGAGTAATTATATATACACCTCTTATGAAAGAAAGTGAGGATTAAAATGAGTAAAGGAATACTAACAAAACGAGAAAGAGAAGTATTTGAACTATTAATAAAAAATAATTCTACTAAGGATATAGCAGATAAACTTAATATTAGTGAAAAAACTGTTAGAAATCATATATCTAATGTTATGCAAAAACTTGGTGTTAAAGGAAGAAGTGGAGCAGTAGTAGAACTACTAAAATTAAATGAGATTTCTTTATAAGAAAACTCATTTTTTTAATATATAATCATATACTTTTATAGGTGAAGAATATGATAAAAAAGATTTCAATAAAACAAATAAGTAAATATACAATACTTTTATTAATAGTCTTTTTATTTTATTTATTCCCAGAAAAAGAAAGTTATTCACTAGATCAAAGTGTTAGTAAGAAAATGAAATCTAATTATTATGATATATATTTAATGGATAAAAACGGATATATATCGAAAACAAATGTACAAGTATCTAGCAATAAAACTAATAAAATGATAGATGAATTAATTGAAATATTAACTATAGATGGTAAATACCAAGATAAAATACCAAATGGTTTTACTCCTGTTATACCAACTGATACAAAATTATTAAATAAAGAAATAAATGATAATACATTAACTTTAAATTTTAGTAAAGAATTACTCGAAACAAAAGAAGAAATGGAAGAAAAAATAATAGAATCTATTATATATACAATGACATCATTAAATGATATAAATAGTGTAAAAATAAAAGTAGAAGGAAATGATTTAAATAAACTACCTAAGTCAGGAAAGATACTTAATAATAATTTAACAAGAGATTTTGGTATAAACAAAACATATGATATTACAGATATAAAAAATGTTACTAAAGTAACAATTTATTATTCAGGAAAAACAAATGATGATAAATCGTACTATATACCTGTTACAAAGTATATGAATAGTAATGAAGATAAAATAAAGATAATTATAGATGAATTAACTAGTAAAATATCTTATGAAAGTAATTTAATGAGTTATTTAAACTATAATACTAAATTATTAGATTATAGTTTTAATGAAGATCAATTAGATTTAAATTTTAATGAATATTTATTTGATAATCAAGAAAATAAAAAAGTATTAGAAGAAGTTATATATAGTATTTCATATTCTATAATGGATAGTTATGAAGTAAGTAAAATTAATTTCTTCGTAAATAATCAAGAAATTTAGATAAATATACTTGAAAAAATAAAAAAATTATTGTATAATCAATTTGTCTTTGAGAAAAGGCTTGTGCCTCAATAGCTCAGCTGGATAGAGCAACGCCCTTCTAAGGCGGCGGTCAGGGGTTCGAATCCCTTTTGGGGCACCAGATTGATTGTTACTCGGACTTTTGTAGTTCGAGTTTTAAAATGTTTAAATTTATGCTATAATTTTTGTAGATTTTAATTGTCAATTTAGAAAACATACTTGCATATTGACAAAGATAATTTATATGTAATACGAGGAGATAATAGATATGAAAGAAGAAATACTCAATTTTTATAAAAGAACAAGTTTATACACAGATTTAGGACTATACAAGAACTTTGCTATAAATTTACCAAACGATATAAAAGAATTATGTTTATTACAAAGAAACCAAATTATTCACCCCTTTGATTTATGTGATGAAAAAATGAGAAATGATGCCAATTCTTTTTATGGCGATATGACTAAAATTAGCAAAACTAGTTTAAACTATGAAAATGATTTATTTCCTACAGCTCAATCTATGATAGCAGAACTTTTAAGAAGAAATGAGAATTATTATAAAGATAGGAAAATAGAGGATAAAATTCATGTATGTTGTAGAGAGCAAGCAATTTTACTTACAAGTATTCTAAAAGCAAAAGGATTTTCTGCACGTGTTCGCAGTGGGTTTACAACTTACTGCAATATTTCAAATAAAGAAGCTGGCGATCATTGGATATGTGAATATTATAATGATAAAGAAAAAAGATGGGTTCTAGTAGATGCAGATATGTACTTTGATGATGATACATTATTAGAATACCATATTGATTTTAATTTATTAGATATACCGAGAAATAAATTTATATTTGGGGCAGAAGCTTATTTGGGATTAAGAAATGGAAAATATAGAGATAATGAGATATATTATGCATCATCTCCAAAAACTATAGGTATTAAAGCAGCTTTGCATGGCTTATTTTATGATTTTCATTCTCTTATGAATGACGAAATAATTTTTCTGCATTTACCAAAGTATATTTTAGATAAAGATTTAAATTTAACCGAAGATGAATTAAAAGAGTTAGATGATTTAGCTACTTTAATGTTAGAACCAGATATTAACTTTTTTAAACTAAGAGAAATTTGGAATAACAATATGAAGTATAGAATAATGTCAGGTGGTTTAAATGACTAGCTTTATTAAAAAGTTGTTGTACTTCTTTCTTTAGGGCACCAGATTGATTGTTACTCGGACTTTTGTAGTTCGAGTTCTAAAATGTTTTGATTTATGCTAAAATATGTTTAGATTGAAATTGATATATTTGACAATTTAGAAAAACACACTTGCATATTGACAAACAATATGCATGAAAACACCAAACTGTTTTAAACTATTATCAAATAGTGATATAATAAGTGATAAAAATTATGGGAAGTGATTCTATGTACAAGTATTTTTCGCAATTAGAGAAATCAAGTAATTTTAAAACTTATTTACTTAGAGAAACTTTTGATAAAAATCAGGATTGTTTTATAAGAGAGATACCTTTTTCTATTGATCTTTTAAAACAATTAGAGATATTATTTCCAAAATTAAATAAAATAGATAAATTGATAATTGCTCTTGATGAGAATCTTCTCTTAAAGACACCTAATTATAATTTTTTTCCCTATGAATTCTTATTAGACTGTGGACATTTTTTTCAAAATAGAGATGAAAATTATTGTCAAACACAGTATGACTTAAAAGAAAATATAAAATTAACATCTTGGGATTTACATTTATTATTAGATGAGATGCTTTTATATATACCTTATTTAACTAGTTTTTATCCAGATTATCAAGATTTTTTATTAAATGCCCAAAAAGAAATACAAAAGAGTTTAGTTACGTTAAATTTAAAATCAACAATCAAAAATCCATCTAAAAGTGATAGTAAAATGCTTATTTGGCCAGATGCTTGGTATATAACTCCTAGTGGTTATTTATATAATACCGGTTTTGGACATACACAAGGGAATTTAAAATATCAGCTTTACATGGTAATATATGAATCCTTAAAACAAAATAAGAAAATTCCTAATATAAATAATTCCCAACATATTGCTGATATATTAAAACGAGGTTATATTACTTATAATGAATTTGAACATTATTCACATTTAATGTATAAACTTCCTACCGTTATCACTCCTGAAGTAGAACATGATAGAGAATGCTATAAAAATATGTTAAAATTGTCTAAAGAAGAAATAGAAAAACTAATACATTCTTCTAAAATAAACTGGCTTCATCCTGAAAGAAGTTATCAAAAAAATCTTATCGCATTAATCATTGGTCATTTAGCTGCAGAATCCTCGTTATATTCATCATTTAGTAGAATAAATGAATCAAGTCATAAAAAGGAAATAATTGAAAAACTCCAAAATTTAACCGCTAATGATATTAGAGATGTGTTTGTAAGATTTTGTGGTTTTCATAAAATTGAATCAATAATTGATAAGACTATAACAACAAGTTCATTAAATGGAATAACAGAATTTTCTGAATATTTGAAAAAAGGGTGGAATCTGCACATCGTTCCTAAGATTATATATGATAAATATAATGACGAATTATCACAGCTGGATTTTAACTCTTATTTTGTTAACAAGTATTTAGATAATGAACTAGCTAAATATGAAGCGAATGGAAAGATTTTAATAAAGAATTAATTTTTAAATGTTATTATTGTTATAGTACTTAAAGTTGTCGTACTTCTTCCTTTAGGGTACCAGATTGATTGTTACTCGGACCTTTGTAGTTCGAGTTTTAATATGCTTAAATTTGTGTTATAATAAATATCAATTTTAAATTGAATAACGTCAATTTAAGAACACACTTGATTATTGACAAAGTCAATATATAGATGAATTACAATATAAATCTAATGAAATTAATATTATTATTGATAATCTAAAACATACTATCACTAATAAAAATAATTACTATATTTCTTATGAAAATATAGATAAAATTAAAAGGTAATATAACAACTAATGATACTACTTCTAATTTACGAAATGCAAATGATATAAATATTATTCTGAAAAAATATGAAGATGATTTAATAGAACATTCTAATGAAGTTATAAAATTGAAAAAGAAAATAAAAAATCGTAATGATAGAATTGAAGAATTACAATATGCCTTAAATGATACCAATGAAAATATTGATGAACTAGAAGATAAATTATCAGAATTACAAAAAATAGTTGATTACTTTAAAGAGTTGTGGAAAAAGTTTATAGAATTTTTACAAAATAAATTCTTCCCTAATGATAAATATGATGACTTCATTAATGATTTATATGATGAAGATATACTTGATAATAATGATATTGAAATTATTCAAAATAATAAAAATAATGACAAAAGTGATGATTTTGAAAGATAAATGATAAAATATGTAGAAATTATGATATAATATAATGTATAAAATAGAAAATATTTGTGAGGTAAATATGAAAGTATTGATAGGTTTGTCTAATGATAGTTTTACAAATGAAAGTAAGAATTACAAAATGTGTATAGTTGAAGTTGATGAAATAACATCGGAAATGTACTCTAAAAACGAATGGGTAGATTTAGATATAAATAAATTGCAAGAGTGCAGTAATGTAAAAGTAGATGTAAATAACTTTAAATCTATTGAACAAAATCCATATGAATATTTAGAAGCAGAATTTGATGTGAATAAATTAATTGGTTGGGGAAGAAATAATAAGGATTTTCAAATAACAAATGTTTATTATGATGAAAATAATCAACCTCAATTATATAGAATAGTAAATTCTAGTGGATATGTATCTATGCATGATATTTCTGAATTAGAATATAGTAAAAGTTCAAGTTTATATGGTCAAACTTTAGAGAAATTACCAAATTTTGTAAGAAAAGAACCCTTATCTAATGCATATAATTGGTGGAAAGCTAAAGATGAGGCTGGAAAAAAAGTTGAAGGTAGATGGTTTTCAGGACAATTTGAAGCTTATGAAGATATGCCAGTTAAATTACTTTATCATTATTTGACTGGTGTAAAAGGCTTTAAAGTTGGGTATCATACAGCAACGGAGATAACTGAAGATTATTCATCAGAAATCCGACATGAATACATGTTATTTAAGGATACTGCAAATATAAAATTAGAGGAAAGTGTTCCTAAAGAACAAAATAGACATAGTTTATATTCATTTGGTGGATATGGTATGTTTGGTTCAGAAAAAGACCCCTATCCTGATAAAAGAAAAATTAGTTATTATGGGGCAACTATGTCAATGATATGTTCTAGAGAAAATTTCCCAACATTTGATATTGACAATAGACCAACATCATCTAGAACACATGATGAAAATGGTTTGGATATAACTTTAGATTATAGAAATGGATTAATACATGCATATAGCAAAATTGAAGAAGCAGGATGTATTCAAAAGAATTGGCGTTTAGGAGAATATACTGATTTTTTTGGAATGACAGAGTATAACGTGATTCCAAATGAATTAGCACTTTTAAGTGCCAGATTACAGAGTGAAAAAGAAGGTACTATATATGGACATACTATGTCAGCAACTCATGGACATTGGTCAACATTTAATACTGATAATTGGATGAAAACTATTGGGTTGGCATTAAGTACACAATATTATTCACATGAATTTAGACAACAAATTATGCCTATTCTAAACTCTTATCAAAATTATTATAATAAAAATCTTAGCAGACTAATTGAAGAAATTGGTGCCAAAGATGCTTTAGAAGCAATGAAATGGGCAAAAGATACTTCAAAGAATATATTGAACTCAATTTCGAATATAAAAAGTGATGGTAGCATACAAAAATCTAATATAGATGTTGTTAATCAAATGAGTGGATTATTTACATTTAAAAGAAATAATTATGATTTACCTGATTGGCTACAAATATATTCTCCAAATACTATTGAATGTTTAGGTGGAGTTGATCTTCTTAAACAGGCAATCGCTACCAGAGGTGAAGAAATGTCAAAGGAATCTATACCTATTTTGGCAGAAGTTATTGAAGCAGAACAAAGAGCTAAATTGAGAAGAAAAAATGAAAGATTTGTAAAACCTGAAGAAATAATACAAGAAGAAGTTAAAACAGAAGAAATAGAAACTATAAATGAATCTGTGGGCATAAGAAGATAATGATAAAATCAGAAAAGTAGCATGAAATCATTGCTACTCTTTCTATTATTTGATAGAATTATATTAAGAAATTGATACAAGTTATGTATTGATTACCAAATTTTGTGAGAAGTTGTAGATAACAACCGCTATCGCACCAGAATAATATAAAACTCGGACTTTTGTAGTTCGAGTTTTAAAATGTTTAAATTTATGCTATAATTTTGGTAGATTTTAATTATCAATTTAGAAACTAAACTTGCATATTGAAATGAGCAATATTCTGAAGGGAGAAATTAAATATGAAAATAGAAGCAATTACAATAAAAGATAATGAAAAATATTTGAGACAAGTTTCCACTAAGGTTAATTTAAATGACAAGGATTTGAAGAATGATATTAATGTGCTGGCAGAATTTTGTAAGGGAAATGGAGTAATGGCAATGGCTGCTGTACAACTTGGAATTCCAAAAAGACTTGTATATCTCAAAAATACAAATTTGGACATTATTAATAAAATGCAGAAAAACGAAGCTACTAAAAATGAAGAAAATTACAATGAAGCAAGAGTGTTAATAAATCCAGTGATTATTGAAAGACATGGTCTTACTGATTATTGGGAAACTTGTGCAAGTTGTTTGGACTTTATGGGACATGTAAAAAGACCATATAAAATTTTAGTTGAATATTTTGATATGGATGGGGAAAAACATAGAGAGATTTTTGAAGGATTTGAATCAACTGTTTTATCACATGAGATGGATCATTTAGATGGTATATTACATATGGATATAGCGGATGAGGTATTGGAAATGCCTCAAGAAGAACGTAAACTTTTTAGACAATCACATCCATATAATATTGTATCTAAAACTGGAAAATATCAAGATTTATTACAGAATAATTCTATAAAAAAGTTAAAAAAATAATAATTATAAGTTTATTTATAAGTTGTTGTACTTCTTCTTTAGGACACCAGATTGATTGTTACTCAAACTATAATAGTTCGAGTTTTAAAATGTTTGAAGTTATGATATAATTTTTATAGCTGGAATTGACATATTTGTCAATTTAGAAAACACATTTGTAAATTGACAAGTCAAATATGATATAGGAGGTAAGAAAAGTGAAAGCATTTGCTATTATTGAGATAGGAAGTAATAATACTAAGACACATATCTATGAGAATGAAAAAATGATATATGATGATAATACAACAATAGAATTTAAAAAAAATTATAACCACAATCAAAAAATAGATGAAGATGATTTAAATAAATTATTTAATATAATAGAAAAGGCATTGCAATATACAAAAGATATTCATGTTTACGGATGTAGTATATTTAGAAATATCAATACTGAAGAATTAAACAATATTAATTTGAGATTAAAAAGTAAATTTAATGTAGAAATAGAAGTAGTATCTCAAGAAGATGAAGCAAAATATACAGCATTGGGATGTTATAACAAAATAAAACATTCTGGAAATATCTGTGTATTTATTGGTGGTGGTGGATCCATTGAATTAATCTTTGTTAATAATGGTAAAGTAATTGATAAAAAATACTATGACTTTGGAGTTGTAGACGTTACACAAAAATTTACTAGTTTAAAAGATGATACTCCTAATTGTACTTTTAATGAAGTATATAATTATATTAACGAACTAATTGGAAATATAAATATAGAAGCTGATGTTTTAATATTAGCAGGAGGAGATCATTTATATTGGTATAATAATGCAGGTTATAAGTTATTAGAAAACATATTGTATAAATCTGAAAACCAAAAATATATGATAACAAAAGATATGAGTGATAATTATGATCATGATGCCTTTATCACTTCTTTAAATCAAATACGTGAGAGAAGTGATAATCCATTATGGTTTGATGGTTCAAGAGCAATGAAAGTAATTACCAATTTGATATCTAATAAAATTAATGCAAAATATATAATTCCAACAAAAATAAACATGGAAGATGGTTTAAAAGAAAAACTTATAAATCAAAAGAATTAAATCAGAGTTTATATTTTTATTAAAATAAAGTTGCCGTACTCCTTTATTGAGTTCACCATATTTATAGTAAACTCGAGAAATTCGAGTAAAAATAGTAAACGTACTTGATAAAAGTGCATTTTTATGTTATGATGAATATGTCAAGGAAACTTGCATAAATAAAAAAGGAACATTCAATATTGCAGTGTTGAGTGTTACCAAATAATTTGTGTAGCACCTAATTCAAACTGTTTGAGTTAGGTGCACTTTTAATTTAGAATTACGAAAGGTAATGCTATAATTATTAATGACGAGGTGAGTTTACTTTATGACCTATAAGGTTAGAAGATTAAAAGTTAGTCGTATTCAATTTAATGATTATGATTTTATGAGACTTTTTTTAGCTTATTTAAGAGTTAACGGAAGTATGTTTATTGATAAAGATAATTTAAGATATGATTTATATGAATTATATCAAAATCCAGAATATAAAGATTTATTTCAAGATTTTGCAGTCAAACAACAAATAGAAGGTAATTTTTTGGATATCGAAGAAGCTTTACAAAATGCTGTATTATATGGTTTATTAAGTTCTCATGACTGCAATTTTAATAGTTCAAAAAGAATACTATTTATAAATGAAAATGAAGGTATTTCCATCATAAATAGTTATAATGAAAGTTATAAAGAAAAGATGGAAAAATTAGTAGGTGAATTTCTTGATAAATCAATAAAAAAAGGTTATAAATATCATTATGATGGTAAAATAAAACAATTAAAGAAAGATATAAATAAATTATAATAAATAACAATGAAAGTTTATTTATGTTTGTAAAAGTAATTAAATATATAAATTGTACACTTATAACAAATAATTATGTTTCAATTAATGATAATGTAGTAAGACACAATGTAGAAAAATTATCTTTAGATATATATTCAAATATGATAAATTAGGTGGTAAATATGGAAAGTATAAAAACAAAAAATGTAGAAGTATTTAATAAAGAATATGAGTATATTAAAAGTGATAGGTATAAAAAATGTGCTAAAGAATTGGTAAGTTTATTACCAGATTATTTCTTTAAAGTAGCAGCATCTTCAACTGGTAAATATCATCCTTCATTTGCTTTAGGTGATGGAGGATTAGTTAAACATACAAAAGTAGCAGTTAAAATAGCGAATGAATTGCTTGAAAATGATAGTATTGGTCATAAATTTACAGATGATGAAAAAGATTTAATAATAATGTCTATAATAATGCACGATGGATTAAAGCATGGAAAAGAAGAAAGTAAACATACTTTGTTTGAGCATCCTATAATTGTATGTAATCATATAAAAGAAAATAAAGAAAAATTATCTTTAAATGATGAAGAAATTAATTTTATTACAAAAGTAATTTCTTCTCATATGGGACAGTGGAATACAAATTCTTATAGTGATGTAGTTTTACCATTACCTAAAGATAAGTATCAAAGGTTTGTTCATATGTGTGATTATTTAGCTAGTAGAAAATTTTTAGATGTAAAATTTGAAAACAATGATATAATAGAATAGAAAGAGGATGAAAATGAAAAAGAAATTTAATTTAAAATGGTTATTTTTGATTGTTCCTGTAATTTTAATTGTAATATTTGTAATAGTTGCAAATCTTATTAATAGTAAGCCAAAAGAAGTGAAAAAAGTTAATTATCTAACAAAGGATAATAGAGTAGTGTTTACGTTTAGTGAGGATTTTATAAAAAAAGAATCTGGTGAATATGATTTATATACAAACAAAAATGATAAACAAATATTTGGGGCTTTTACATACAATTTGAGTGAATACGAAGAAAATAGTAGTAAAGAAATTTTAGATAAACAAATTAGTTATTTTTTACAGCAAAGAAAAAATTCAAAAATACATAAAAAAGAATCTAAAATTGAGATGGATGATAAAACAATTACAAGAATAGAATATTTAGGTAAAAGTGATAAATCAGAAAATTGTGTTTATATTTTTTCTGTTATTGATTTTAAAGCAGATCCAAATTATGTTGTTTATGTTTGTGAATTAATATTAGAAAGTGAATATGAAAAAAATATAGGTGAGATGATAGATGTATTAAAAAGTGCAAAACTAAATTAATTTTTAGTTTTTTTTAATTTTTAGGGGAATTTCAAAAGTTGTGGTTTATATATTTTATGGAGGGATAAAATGAAAGTAAAATATATAGGGCAACAAGGTATTAAAGATTGTGCTGTTTCATGCCTTTATAATATTATTAGGTATTATAAAGGTAATATTAGTATGGATTCATTAAGAGAAATGTTAAATACTGATGATAGTGGAACTAGTGTATATAGTATAGTAGAAGTATCTAAAAAAGTTGGACTAGTATCTAATGCATATAAATGTGAAATAAATGATTTGTGTAATTTAAAACTACCTTTAATTGCGCATATAAAGGTAGAGGGTAAATATGAACATTATATTATTATTGATAAAATAAAAGATGACATTTTATATGTATATGATCCTATTAGAGGATATATTAAATATGATTTTGATTCATTTGAAAAAGAATGGTCCAATATAGTTATAACATTTGATAAAACTGATGATATTATAAATGAAAAAAAAGATAGTAATTTTAAAAAAATATTTAATTACTTAAAAAATAATAGTAAATATATATATGTTTTTGTCACATTATCCATATTGGCATCAATATTATCAGTTTTTCATTCATTTTATTTAAGTTATTTATATGATAATTATTCTAAAATTACTAGTATATTTATTATATTTACTTTAATATGTATATCAAAAGTAATTATAGATTATATTAGAAATATTATAATTTTAAAATATAATAAAAAATTAGATATTTCTCTAACAAATAAAACTTATAATAATATTTTATCTCTTCCACTAAAGTATCACCATAATAGACCAGTTGGTGATATTGTATCTAGAATAAATGATTTATCTAGTATTAAAGAATTTATCAATGTTGTTAGTTTTTCTTTTATAATTGATCTAATCTATATTTTGATTATATGTATAATATTATTTGTTATTAATAAATTAATATTTTTAATATTACTAATAATGGTTATTATTTATATTTTAATTTATTTATCTATTAGAAATAATATTAGAAATAGTTCAATGATAAATAAAGAAAATAATTCTTGCGTTAATACATATTTAGTCGAAAGTATACTAGGTATAGACACGATAAAAAATTTAAATATTGAAGAAAATATAAAATCCATTTTTGAAAATAAATATAATAATTTCCTAAAAAGCAATTTCAGTTTAAATAAAACATTACTAAATTTTGAGTCAATACAAGATTTTATTAGTGTATTTACATGTATAATTATTCTTTTTGTAGGAATTATTCTATCTCATAATAAAATGTTATCAATCTCTTACTTATTCTCATTAAACACACTTATTATATATATTTTTATTTCATTAAAAAATGTTATTACATTAGATAATCTTATTATTGAATCAAAAAATTCTTATAAAAGATTAAAGTCATTATCACATCAATTAATAAGTGATATAGATTGTAAAAATATAGAGTTTAAAGACTCTATAGAATTTAAAAAATTACATTATTCGTATTCAAATAAAAAAACACTCCTTAACATAAATTTTAAAATTGATAAAGGAGATTATATATTTATAAAAGGCAAGAGTGGAACGGGTAAATCTACAATATTTAAAATACTAACTAAACAATTATCCTGTGATGATAATATGGTAAAAATAGATGGTATAGATATAAATAAGTTAAGTATGAAAGATATAAATAATAATATATGTTATGTATCTCAAAATGAATTTATATTTACGGATAGTCTTTTAAATAACATTAAATTATTTAAAGAAGCAAGAAAAGAAGAGTTAGATAAAGTTATAAAAATAACAAATATTGATAAGATTTTAAAAGAAAGAAATATTACATTAGACTTTCTTTTAGAGGAAAATGGTCACAATTTATCAGGTGGGGAAAGACAAAGAATATTATTAGCACGTTCGCTTCTTAGAAATAAAAAGATATTAGTACTTGATGAAACAATGAATGAATTAGATGTTGAAAGTGAAAGAGAAATAATAAAAAAAATAAACGCTGAATACGATTTAACTTTAATTTTAATTTCACATAGAGATAATAATTCAGATTTGTTTAATAAAATTATAAAAATTGATGGAGGAAAAAATGAAGAAATTAAATGTAAATGAAATGAAACAAATAAAAGCAGGAGGTATTACTGCAGTAGGTTGGGCAATAATAGCTGCAGGTATATCTTTTTTGGCAGGTCTTTTAGATGGATACACAAGACCATACAAATGTAGATAGGAGGAATAAAGATGAAACAGTTAAATATAAACGAGATGAAGCAAATAAAAGCAGGAGGAGTATCAGGTGCATTATTAAATGCTATTTGGAAAGGAATTACGTCATTTAGTGACTTAGGTAGATATGTAGGTTCTTCTATTAGAAGATTTGTTTCTAAAAATCTCTGTGGTTTTTAATAAAATGATTGAGGAATAATTTCCTCAATTTTATTTTTAAGAATTTATTTATAAAAAAATAAAAAAAATGTTGAAATTAAGTCTTTTGAGTGATATAATTTGTTTAGTAAACACGAAGGGAGGGACATAAGTGACTAAAGTAGTGGTAAAAAATGGAAACATTGATAATGCTTTAAAGAGATTTAAACAACAAGTAGCTAAAAGCGGAATCCCTTCTGAATGCAAAAAAAGAGAACATTATTCTAAACCAGGTATTGTTAGAAGAGAAGCAAAAAAAGCTGGTATAAAAAATAGTAGAAAAAAACAAAGTAGAGATAGAGATTAATTAAGCAGTATAACTGCTTTTTTTTGGAGGATATTATGAAAGAAAGATTACAAAAAGATATGATTTGTGCAATGAAAGAACATAATAAAAAGAAGACAGATACAATAAAATCTGTAAAAGCAGCAATTCAAATGGAAGAAATTAAATTAAAAAGAGATTTAACTGATGAAGAAATAATTACTTTAATAGTTAAACAAGTAAAATTAAGAAAAGATGCAATAGAAGATTTTAAAAAAGCATCTAGAGATGATTTAATGAATTCGTATAATGAAGAAATAGATATATTAAATGAATATTTACCAAAACAATTAACAATAGATGAAATTAATAAGATAATAGATGATGCATTTGATTTAATAAAACCATCATCACAAAGTGATATGGGAAAAATAATGAAAGAAGTCTCTCCAAAATTAAAGGCAAGAGCAGATATGTCAAAGGTAAATCAAATAATAAAAGAAAAATTACAATCATTAATGTAGAATGTATTAGATACATTCTTTTTAATTGAAATTTAATATTAATTATGTTATACTTACAATAGGTGAGAATATGAGAATAAATAATAGAGGTTTTGCTATTTCATATATTTTATTTAGTTTACTTATATTATTTCTTGCAGTTTTAGGCATGTTTCTTGTTACTATGAACAATTCTATAACTTTGAATAATAAATTAAAAGATGATTTAAAAACGAATATACAAACTGCTGAGACAAATAATTATTTAATTGAAAATTTATTTTCAGATGCTCCAATAAATAAAAATGAAATAGAATCAATAACATTTGAATCTAATAAAATAGTTCCAATGGATGCTATAGATAGTTTTGATGTTTCAGAATCTAAAAATGAAAGCATATTAGCGTGGTATAAAGATAGTGATAGTGATTCTCTTTATGAATTATATGTAGGACAAGATGGGGGCGTTATTGCTAATCCTAATTCATCTAATTTATTTAGCAATCTAGAAAATGTTACTACTATAGATTTAAGTAATTTGGATATATCAAATGTAAATAATGCTAGTAATATGTTTAGTAATACTCATAATTTATCAACTACAATTTCAATAACAAATCCAAATATAATAACATATGATAATATATTTTTAGATACTGCAACTAATATAAATTCAAAAATTATCGTAAATTATACTAATGAAACATCAAATTTAGTTGATATGATGATTGAAACAAAATCAACATCTTCAAATGTAACAAAAGGAACTCTTCAATATTAAAAATAGTTTAAATGAAATTTATCAAGAAGATAGATAATATATGAAAATCCAAATATAATTTATTAAAAGCATATTATTAACATGACAGAAATTTAAAAATGACTATTAGTTTTAAAATACAATTAAATGAAGATATATTAATTTATAACTTAAATAATATGTAAAGACTTCTTAAAGTCTTTTTTTTTTCATATACTTAATTAGAGGGATATATATGGGAAAATACATAAGTAATTATATTAGACAAAATGAATTTAAGATGATATTAAAAAAAAATAATATTGATATAGAAAATTATACTAATCTAGGTAATATTTCAGATAATGAAATAATTATTATTGAAAATAGTAGAAAGATAATTATAAAAGGTAAAAATTTATCTATAGTTAAATTATTAAACAATGAAGTTTTAATAACGGGTAATTATAATAATATAATTTTTGAGGGTATAAATGAATAGCTATTTAATAATAAAAATAACAGGTAAAAACATTTCTAAATTTTTACATAGATGTAAAGATAATAATGTTAATATACTTAAGATTAGTAAAATATCCCATAAAGAAACATTAATAAAGATAAATGAAAAAGATTATAATAAATTATTAAAAATTAAATCTATCTATAAAGTAGATATAATTGAATCTACAGGTTTAAGAAAATTTAAAGAATTAATAAATAAAAATAAAATACTTATTTTTATGTCTATTTTAGGATTATTGTTTTTAATATTTTTATCAAATACAATTTTTAGTGTAGAAATAATTAGTTCTAATAATGAGTTGAATAATAAAATAAAAAAAGAACTAGAAAATTATGATATAAAAAAATTTTCTTTAAAGAAAAGTTATAAACAAGTTGAAAATATAAAAGAAGATATAAAAGAAAAATATAAAGATTATATAGAATGGATTGAAATAACTGATATAGGTACTAAATATGAAGTAAAGATAGTAGAAAGGAAATTAAGTAATAAAAAAGAAAAAGAAGAATATACCAATGTAATTGCTAGTAAATCAGGAGTAGTTAAAACAATATATGCAGAAAATGGAGTTAAAATGGTAGATTTAAATACTTATGTAAATAAAGGTGATGTAATAATAAGTGGTATGATTATTAAAGATGATACAGTAAAACAGTATGTACATGCTAAAGGTAAAGTATATGCTGAAGTATGGTATAATGTTAATATAGAATTTCCACTTAATTATACAGAAAAACAATATACGAATAATAAAAAGAAATCATTTTATATAAAACTTGCTGATAAATATATTAGTTTTAATAAGTATAAAAGTTTTGAAAGAAATCCTTTATATAGATTTAAAAATAAATTAGTGCCTTTTGAAATAGGTATAGAAACTCAAAGAGAAGTTAAAATTATTAATGATAAATACACAAATTCACAAGCAAAAATGAAAGCAATTGAAAAAGCAAAAGAAAAAGTTTTACAATCACTTGATAAAGATGAATACATATTAGAAGAAAAAACTTTGAATTTTAATGTAAAAGATAGTAAAATAGTATTAGATATGTTTATATCATGTTATGAACAAATAGGAAAAGAAGAAAAATTAATACCTCTAGAAAACAATAAAATAAAAAAAGAAGAAGAAAATTAATAAAGGAGTAGTAATATGATAGAAAAAACTTTACAAAATGCATTTACAGAAAATTTCCCAATGATATTTATATTTACAGTTGTAATAGTAACAATAAGATTAGTATATTTATCTGTACATAAACATAAATTTGTTTTATACAAAGAATTATTTATGTTAGTATTTTTAATATATGCAATGCTTTTATTTTATGTTGTAACATTTCAAGATGTAAATTATGGAACTAATAATTTTATCCCATTTAAAGAAATACTTAGATATGAAGTTGGTTCTAAATTATTTATAAAAAATATAATTGGAAATATAATATTATTTATTCCGTATGGATTATTTGTTTCATATGTGTTAAAAACAAGAAAATTATCTCCAATAATGATAATAACTTTAGTAACATCTTTTGTAATAGAAATTACTCAAGCAAAAATAGGTAGAACTTTTGATATAGATGATATTATATTAAATATAGTAGGTGGATTTTTAGGATATTTAATATTTATAGTTATAGATACATTAGAAAGTCATCTTCCATCATTTTTTACAAGTGATGGCTTTAAAAATGTATTAACAATTATAATATGTATAATACTTGCAATAATATATACAAATTCAAGTTTATGGGGTATTTTAAGATGAATCAAATAGAAGTATTTAATGAAACAAATGAAAAATTAAAGGAAATAGATGAACTTAATAATTTAGTTTACTTTTTAGCGGATTATTTTAATTTAGATAATATTACATATAATGTTATTATTGTAGATAATGAAACAATACATAAATTAAATAAAGAATATAGAAATATCGATAGGGAAACTGATGTAATTAGTTTTGCACTTGAAGATGATAAGACTATAATTAATGATAATATAAGAGTACTAGGTGATATTTATATATCTATTGATAAAGCAAAATCTCAAACAAAAGAATATAATCATAGTTTAAAAAGGGAATTATGTTTTTTAACTACTCATGGTTTTTTACATTTATTAGGTTATGATTATATGAAAAAAGAAGAAGAAAAAATAATGTTTGATCTTCAAGATAAAATATTAGAAAAATATGGAGTAAGTAGGAGAAGAAAATGAAAGAAAAAATATATAATTATATGCTAGATATTGGATATACATCAGAAGAAATAGATTATATAATAAATTCATATCCAATATGTGAATTAACAGAAGAAAAACTTTATGATAATATTAAAAGGAACTATGAATATTTTATTAAATTAGAATACAGCAAAGAGGAAATAATCAAGATGACAAAATCATTACCACAATTATTTGGTTATTCAATAGAAAATATAAAACAAAAGATTCAAGATATAATAGATATAGGATACAGCAAAGAAGAAACAATCAAGATGACAAAATCATCACCTGCGTTATTTGGTTATTCAATAGAAAATATAAAACAAAAGATTCAAGACATAATGGATATAGGATACAGCAAAGAAGAAACAATCAAGATGACAAAAACATTTCCTTCATTATTTGGTTTATCAATAGAAAATATAAAAGAAAAGATCCAAGACATAA
>CANQKX010000005.1 GCA_947624565.1 uncultured Bacilli bacterium | reverse complement strand
AAAGTGCATTTTCTTTTAAAAATACACTTTTTAGATTCAAATGCACTTTTTTGTGCACTTTACTTAAAATTTAACGTATAATTAATATTCTCTTCAAATTCAACATAATTTAGATAAATCATCAAAATTAAATACCATTTACCTGTAGATGGCTCACTAATTATTAAATGATCTCTTCCCGCTTGTTCTACAATACCAGTAAATATTTTATCTTTCCATTCAACAGAATCAGGAAAAGATACATAAAATTTTCCAAATTTTCCTCTATTTAATCTTAATATATTTTCTATATAAGATTGTTCCAAAGGGAATTCTGTTGTATTAACAGTTGGCGCATATTGTTGATTAGGATAACCTGATGTAGTTTGATAATTTACATTTGGATAATAACCATTATTCATATTTTTCATCCTTTCTTTATAACATATTCAATAAAATATTAAATATTCGTACTAGTTATATATTAATTAGTAAAAAAATATAAATAATAGATGATTAAAATTATAAAATGTTGTATAATATAATTGTTCCAAATGTAATTTAAGGAGGTATATTTATGGAATTAAAAGGAAGTAAAACAGAAGCAAATTTACTAGCAGCATTTGCAGGTGAAAGTCAAGCAAGAAATAAGTATACATATTATGCTTCAAAAGCAAAAAAAGAAGGTTATGAACAAATTGCATCAATTTTTGAAGAAACAGCAGGTAACGAAAAAGAACATGCTAAAATTTGGTTTAAACAATTACATAATGGTGATGTTCCATCAACTATAGAAAATTTAAAAGATGCAGCAAATGGTGAAAATTATGAATGGACAGATATGTATGAAACATTTGCTAACGAAGCAAGAGAAGAAGGTTTTACACAAATTGCATCTCTTTTTGAACAAGTAGGAAAAATAGAGAAAGAACATGAAAAAAGATTCATGACACTTTTAAGTAATGTTGAAGATGATATGGTATTTAAAAAAGGTGAAGAAACAGTATGGATTTGCCGTAATTGCGGATTTGTTTATGTAGGTAAAGAAGCACCAAAAGTTTGTCCTGTTTGCGCACATCCTCAAGCATACTTTGAAAAAAAATCAGAAAACTATTAAGATTAATTGAACAATATAGTATTATATCAACCAGAAATACCAGGCAATACTGGTAATATAATGAGAACATGTGTAGCAACAAATACAAAATTACATTTAATTAAACCCCTTGGTTTTTCACTAGAAGATAAATATCTTAAAAGAAGCGCAGTTAATTATACTGAAAATTTAAATTATGAAGTTTATGAAAATTATGAAGATTTTAAATCTAAAAACAAAGGAAAATTTTACTTTTTTACTAGATATGGGAAAAAACCACATACTTCATTTGATTATTCAAATAAAGACGAAAATATATACTTAATATTTGGTAAAGAAAGTACAGGAATTCCTAAAGAAATATTAAAAGATAATTTAGATAAATGCATGAGAATACCTATGACTGATAAGGTAAGAGCACTAAATTTATCTAATTGCGCAGCAATTGTAATATATGAGGTATTAAGGCAACAACAATACCCTGATTTATTGTTTAAGGAACCTCATAAAAGTGAAGATTTTATTATAGAATAGGTGGAAATATGAATAAAAGAAAAAAAATTTTAATTATTGTTTTATTAATTATTTGTTTAGTTGTATTGGGATTCTTAATACTATATTTTACTAAGGATTTAAGAATTTCAAAAGAAGAAAAAATAGTAAGAAATTTAACTTCAATGGGAGAAGAAGTTTATACCGAACTTTATTATCCTTCAATATCAAAAGATAGTAATATAAAATCGGTAGAAAATTATTTAAAATCTTATGAAGAAACAGGACTAAAATTTAGCATAGCAGAATTAGAAAAGTATAATGAAGATTTTTCTGAAAAAATAGAAAAATTTAAAATTGGAACAAAACAATGTGATAAAAAAAATACTATGGTAATTATTTATCCAAAATCTCCATATAAGAAAACAGATTATACTTTAGAAATTAAAATGCAATGTAATTAATGTAAAAAAAAACACCAGTGAACGGTGCTTTTTTTTTGCTTAAAATATAATAAATGTTATAATACCAACTATAAAACAATATATAGAAAAATAAATTAGTTTACCTTTTTTCATAATATCAATAAATAATTTTGCTGAATAATAAGTAACGATTCCAGCAGCAATCATACTGACTGTATATGGTATTAATAATTCGCTTAAATTTCCAGAATTGACTAAATCTCCTATACCCAAAAACATACTTGCAACACTTATTGGTATATAAAGCATAAATGAATAATTTAGTGCAGTATCTCTTTTTAAATTTGATAACATACCACCAACTACAGTAGAACCACTTCTGCTAATACCGGGTAAAAGAGCAATTACTTGAAATAATCCAATTTTAATTGCATCTAATACACTAATATCTTTCTTCTCTTTTTTTCCTTTAATATCCTTTATTACAAATAATAAAATTGAAGTTATTATAAGCATTAATCCAACTAATTTGGTTGTAAAATATTTTTCAATAAAATCTTTAATAAATAGACCAAATACAGCCGCAGGTATAGTTCCTATAACAATAAGAAAAGCATATTTAAAATTTACTTCATATTGTTTATCTTTTGTTTTAATATAACTAAAAAAATCTTTAATAATGCTAAATATTTCTTTTCTATATAATACAAGTATTGCAATTAGTGAACCAAAATTTACTATTATTTCAAAATTCATATCACTTAATACATCACTATTAAATATAGACTTAAATATTCTAAGATGACCACTTGAAGATATTGGTAATGGTTCTGTAAAACCTTGTACTATTCCTAAAATTAAATATTCTAATAATAACATTTTTTCACCTCTTGTAATAATTATATAATAATTATAAAAAAAAATAAATAAAATTATGTAGGTGATTATTTTTGTCTTTGAAGATTTTAATTTTTTTGTTTGGATTTGGTCTTACAGTAATTGGTCTAAATTATATAGTAATATATTTAAATTTATTCTCAATAGGGTATAATTTTTTTGAATATGTAAATTTTATTATTAGACGTATAGAATGTTTAAATTTAGTATTTGGAATAATTCTAATGATTATTAGTACATTCATTAAAGGAGGAAAAAATGAATTATATTTATGATATAACTTTAAATCTTAATAAAAATAATTTATATGAATTTTTTGAATGGAAGGAAGAAGATGAGCCAGAATTTGTATTAAAAGTACCAATGTATAAAATTGATTTACAAAGTTTTTTAGATATAAGAAACAACGATATTATTATAAATAAGAAATTTTTGCAGCAACTAGAAGATAAAACGGAGGTATATACACCAAATGCAATTAGTATAATTAGATATGCATGTGTTTTTGTTTGTGATGAAAGTGCATTTGCAATTGAATTTGATTCAGAAGGTAATAGTTATATGCGAAGTAATTTAAGTATTGATGAAGAAAATGAAATTATCATTTCTTCTAAAACTATAAAATATTCATTAATAGATTATAAAATAAAAAATAAAATAAAACAAAGAAATAAATTTATAACCAGAAGTGAGGAAGAAACAGAAAAATATTTAATTAGAAAATTAGAAAATATGAAAGATAATAATGAAGAATCAAAATTAAAATATATATTTTTTGAAATATATAATGAAAAATTATCTGATATAGAAAAGATATATAATAAGTTAATAAATGTTGCAAAAAATGAAGATAATAAGTTTTATAAATTAAAAGAATTATTATTTTTAATGGAAAATAAAAAAATTATGACCAATAATTCATAATTTTTTTTAATTTTATTGATTTTATTAGAAAAAAATGGTTTAATTATTATAGATTATCATAATATGGAGGATTACTATGAATAAAGTTGTTGAATTTATAAAAAAGTATAAAATTATAGTAACAATACTGGCACTTTTACTAGTATCATTTACTATATATATTTTTGTAACGGCAGCAGAGGATGCATATGCAAATAAAATAAGAGTTTCTGAAACAAATGTAACTATACAAGATGGAACACCAAATGCAGATGGTGAGTTTGATTCTGATGATGAACTTGGTAATGATTCAAGTGATACAAACAAAAAGGTAAGAAATTTTGATCAAATTAGTTATAATGTTTCATATAAATTGGAATATAAAGAAGATTCAGATTTAGAAGATGAATCAACTACTAGGAATGTAATTATTGATGTGTTACTTCCTACATCTATAAATGCAACAGTAGTAACAGAGATATCAGATTTTTCTGTCTCAGAAAAACCTAGTGTAGTGCAAATAGGTGATGAAAGTTATAATCATTATAAATTTGAATATCAAAATGCATCTATGACTGAAGAAAATAATGAGACTATTGTGGTAAAAGATATAAATAATACTAATGGTACTCAAATACAACCTATAATAAGAGTAAGAGAAAAAACAGATGAAGATATAAAAGAAGTTGATGAAATAACAGATATTGGTGAATTATCAGATGATTTAGTTGAAAATGTGGTAACAGTAACTGCTAAAGATGCTTATGGTATAAAATTATATAGCAGTAATGTAGTAAAAAATTCTAATAATACGAAGTATCCTGTCGGAATATTAATATACTTACCTCAAGATTTAAATAGAGGAATAAAAGGAATACATATACCAGAAAAAATATCTTTTAATGTAAATGTACAATCTTCAGAAAGTGATTCTACAATAATAACAGATCAAGATGCTTCATTAAATCCATTAATAGAAAATTATGATACTTCAAAATATTCTATATTAGGTTTTCCAGAACCATCACAAGAAAATAATTTTGGTAGCGCAGGATTAAGTATTGTAAGCGCAAATCAAAATAATTCTTCAGTATTTAAAATTGATTATACAGGAATAAATTTTAATTTTAATGATTTAAGAGATGTAGCTTTAATTCCAGAAGCTGGAAATGAAGGTGAAACAGTTAAATATGTATCAGCAAAAGTATTTAGTTTCAGTACTAATCAAATAAGTAAAAATGTTATATATACTATAAGCGCAGATAATAGTAATACAATAACTATAGAAGATAATTATGAACCTTTTGCTGGTGATTATTTATCAAAAATTGATTTTATAGATTCATCAAATATAACAAGTAATGATGCTGCTGCAACAGACCCTATATTTACTAAACCAGGAGAAGCAGTATATAATTACAATGAAGATTTTTATATTCAAGATACTATTACATATGGACTTACTTCTGGAGATACTCTTGAAAATGGATTTACAAATTATATTAAAGTAGATAATACTGCAATTAGACTTGTTAATGTTGGAAATATTTCAGATCAAACAATAGATTATTATACTCAAATTACATCAACAAATCCATTACAAAATACAGGATCAGAAACATATGTTGTATCGTATGGTGTAGGAGAGTGGAATTCATCAAACTTTGAAATAAAAGAAAATGCTCCTGGATATTGTCCAAAAAGTTTATCTAATTTAAGTAAAGAAGATTTAATGAATTATTATGGTGGACCATGTATAAAAGAAAATGAAAATATCAAATGGTATGATTCAATTAATTCTGCTGCTCAAGAAGATAAAAATAATAGAAATAAAATAATATTATTGAAGTTTGATTTTCAATCTAAATATTACCCAGGTACAAAAACAGTAATAAGATTAAAAGCAAAAACAATTAAAAACATAAATAATATAGGTAAAAGTTATCAAATTGTATCAAGAGGTTCAACAATATGGAATGGTAAAGAATACTACTTATCAGAAACTCCTAAACAATCAGTTTCTGATCAAGAAAAAGATTTAAAATATATTAAATCTGAATATTATACAAGAGATGATGCTCAAAAAGTTGGAACAATAAAAGAAAATACTAATCTTCCATTAAATAAATATGGTAATACTATATATGTAACTCCGTTTAAAGATTTTATTAATACAATAACAGTTAAAGATAGATATGATAGTGAAAAAGATTCTATATATTCTGGTATAACAGATCCTATGGAAATAGTTATAAATCCTGTTATTTATAAATCAGATATGGATGCAAGTATTACAGGGGCAACAGTAACTGTTTATTTACCTACTAATTTACAATTAACTATTCAAAATGGTGATAAAACTCCACAAAATAAACCACAACAAACAATAGATGGCGTAGTTTATAATGTATATGATTATACTTATACAGAAGAAGATATAAAATATGAAAACGAATCTGCAGCACAGACAATACCTAATTTGAAAATTCATGCTTATATTTCAATAAATACACCTGATAATACTTCAGTAAATGTAATTTCTACAATAGATGCAAATTTAAAACCTAATATTGATTCTACTACTACTTATAGTTCAATTACATCTGTAAATTCTAGAACAAATAAAAAAGAGATAATTTTAAGAAATACAAAATCTATTAGTAGTATAGGAACATCATCAAAAACATATATTGATGCAAATTCAGAATATTTATATCAAATGAAAGCAGTTAATTTAACTGGATCAGATGCATCTTTGGAATTATTATATGTATTACCATATTCAGGCGATGGTGTAGGTAATGGTTCTAATTTTGATGGAACACAGGCTATATCATTAAATACTTTACCACAAGGATATAATGCCTATTATACAAAAGATGATTCTAAAAAAATTGTAAACAATGAAATAAGTACTTCATCAAGTATCGAATGGACAGAATGGACAAATTATTATATAGAAAAAAGTGGGATCACAGCGATAAAAATAGTTCCTAGTAGTACCATTAAAAATGGACAATATTTTGCTTCAGAAAACGGAATTGATATTCTTATAAAAACACAAGGTAATAAAGAATCTGATGTATATTATAATAACTTTTATATATTACATAAAGGTGTAGAGATATGTTCAGGTGAATCTGATGATGAGGACTGCGAAACCAAAGAAAGTGGAGTAATGCCATACGCATCTAATATTTCATCAGTATCAGTATATAATAGAAAAATTTCTGGAAAAGTATTTGAAGATTACGATTATAATGGATTGTATTCTACAAGTGAGAAAAGATTAAATGATATTATTGTTGAATTATACAAATTAAATAATGAAAAATATACTGAGACAGATTCAAAAAATCCTTTATCTGTTGTTACAGGATCAGATGAACTTATAGAGGATAATATAACAGAAAGAGGAAGATATTCTTTTGAAGGATTAAAGACTGGTAATTATTATGTTAAATATACTTTCGATTGCGATAAATATACAGTTACAGAAAAAAACAAACAAGATCCAACAGTTGAAGGAGACACATCATTAATTGATTCAGATGCAGATATGCTTACTAGTTCAGAAGAAGCAGAAACATGTTCTGCAATATCAAATATAGTAACTTTAGATAATAATAAAATTCAAGCAGAGAATATAGATTTAGGATTAAGAATAAGACAAAATTTTGATGTTGATGTAAAAAAATATATAACGAATGTAGTTGTCAATTCAAATAAAGGTACACAATCTTATGATTATAACAATGAAACAAAAGTAAAAATAGATGTTAAAAACTTAAAAAATACATCCTTTAGAGTTACATATGGGTTTGAAATAGAAAATACAAAATATTTCCCAGGAACAATAGGTAATATAGTTGAAACAATACCTGAGGGAATGACATTCAATCCAAATTTACCAGAAAATGATGGTTGGTATGAAAGTGATGGAAATTTATATTATTCATATCTTAATAAATCATTAATACTACCTGGTGAAAAATATCATATGACAATAGTATTAGATTTAGTCACTGATAATGGTGGAGATTATATCAATTTTGTTGCTGCAAATAATTTAAGGATAATGCCAACAACAACAAATTTCCTTGAATCTATTGAAATAGATGATTCAATAGATGATGATTATGATGATAGTGGCAATGAAGGTGGAAATACAGGCGATAATGAGGGTAATCAAGGTGGTAATGAAGGTAATAATAACTATACATTAACGGCTCCTGAAATAACAGGTGGAAGTGATTCTTGGACAAATTCATCAATAAAAATATCCATTTCGAAAGATAGTGAAAGTTCAGAAGGAATAAAAAATTATCAGTATTGTTTACAAACAACAAACAGTTCTGAATCATGTAACTGGATTGATGTAAAAAATAAGAGTCAAGATATATCAACAAAAGGAATAAATTATGTATTCTTTAGAGCAGTTGATGATAAAGGTAATGTAAGTACACCATCTAACTCACAAATAGTAAAAATTGATAAAACTGCTCCAGATATTCCAAAAATAACAAATCCAACAAATGGTAATTTCACTAAAGATGATTTTTCATTAGTATTACAATCAAATGATTCAGAATCAGGATTAGCATATTATTCATATAGTTATGATGATAAAACATATACAAAATATGATAACTCTGCATCAAATTCTTATACAACAACACCATTTAAGAATGAAAGAAATGAAAATGTATATATAAAAGCATGTGATAATGTAGGAAATTGTTCTAATGCAAATACAACACCAATTAGAATAGATAAGACATTACCAACAGTTAGTTATGATAAAGTAGAAGGAGCATATACATCTAATCAAACAGTAAAAATTACAGCAAATGATGCAAACTTTGATCATATGGATGTTCATGTTTATAAGCATGATGGAAATAGTTTTGTAATTACTGATGGTAATAGTATTACAACTAATACTAGAGATATAACTTTAGGTAATGGTAGATGGATTATATATACTAGAGTATATGATAAAGCTAGTAATAAGCAGAAAAAAGAACCTTCAAATGGTGAATGGTATATGCAAGAATATATAATTGCGCAGCCATCTATATCATATACTGTTGGTTTAATGGGAACTGGCAAATGGATAACAAAATCTGATAATGTAGTGGCAGGTACAACACAAGAACATCAAGCAATAGATCAATTTAATATAACTAATTTTAATAATGGATTAGGTAGTAGTAATATGTTAAGTGGAAGCGTTAGGTTTCAGTTACATAAACAAACAGCAGGTGATTTGATTGATGATCTAGAAAAATTTAGTTATGGTAATACAGGATCGGCTACTATAGGAAAGAGAATAGAAGCAATAAGAATTTGGTTAACAGGAGAAATAGCAGATTACTACGATGTTGTATATCAAGTTCATGTTCAATCTCAAGCTTGGCTAGGAAAAGCTATGGATGGTGAATGGACTGGTTCTAAATCTTTATGTAAGAGGATAGAAGCAATAAAAATTCAAATTGTTCCAAAAGGTAGTATTAATAATTTAGGAGATGAAAATAAAATATTTATAGAAGGCGAAAATAATAGTAATTGTGTCGCTAATGATAATAAAGGAAGTAGTTCTACTGGAGATACTTCAGTGCCAAAATGTACTACAACATTAACAAGTGTGTCTGAATCAGGAATGACTGGTGAAAAATGTGTAAAAGTTAATAAAGGAATATGCGGAAAAGGGACAACAAGTGGTAGTAATTGTACCTGCTATTATTACATAAAGACGAAAACTTGTAATTAAAAGGAGAAATGATGAATTTGAAAAAAATATTAGTAATTTTACTAACAATCATAATTATTACGACTGGTTGTTCAAATAGTGATAAAGTGTCTAGTGAAAAAAAAGAAACAAAAAAATATAATAAAAATGAAAATGTTATAAAAGTACAAACAATAGATAATTTCGTGTTTGATAATATATCATTAGTGTATCAAAACAAGACATCTACTTTTGATGCAACAATAACAAATAGCACTGATGTTGAGAGAAATATTTCAACATTTAAGATAATATTTAAGGATGAAAAAGAAAATATTATTTCTGAGTTATATGCATATGTTGGAGATACAATAGGTCCAAATGAAACTAAATCATTTTCCACATCAGAATTAAAAGATTTGACTAATGCATATAGCGTAGAATATCAATTTAATGAATAAAGCAAGAAATTGCTTTTTTCTTTTTATAAAAATAAAATATTTTATCTGTATTAGTTGCATTTTTCTACGAAAAATGGTTTAATTATTATAGATAATCATAATATGGGAGTTAATATTATGTATATGTTTTGAAGGAGATATATTATGAAAAAGATTTTAAAAAATTTCATTGGTTCAATATTATTAATGCTAATATGTTTGATGCCTTTAAATAGGGCTTTTGCCGCGACAACATATCAATATACTGATTATCTAGTTTCATTAGATGACTATATTACATCTTTGAAAGATGAAAAAAGCAGTCGTGTCGAATATTCTTTAAGTCCATCAATTAATATGCATTTTAATAAAAATGGTGGTAAGTATTATCAAACTATACATGAAGTATCTAGTGATAATAAATATTATCTTGGATATTGTTTTCATGCTGGTAGATCGATAGTTCCCTATGGAGGAATGAATGTCCATTCTGGATTCAATGATTTAAAAACTTCTTCTGGTTCTACACTAACTGCTACTCAGCAAGAACTATTAAAAAATGTAGTATCAAGTGGTTATCAAAAGAATATTGAAGAATCTGTGAGCAAAAACATTGTTGTTGGTGGTAAAAATCATTATAATGGAACTTGCAAAGATAGTAATATATGTACTCAAATTTTAGCAACTCAAATTTTGGTTTGGGAAATAATGGAAGGAGCAAGAACAAATTATGATTATGCACCTAATGTATATAATGCATCAAATAGTGCATATAATGCATTAGTTACTAAAAATCCTAATTTACTTCAAAAATATAAAAATATAATTGATAAAGCAAAACAATTAACAGATGCTGGAACAATACCTGCAGCATTTGGTAAAACTCATATTTTAACTTGGAGTGATTCAAAAAATCAATATTCATCTAAAGAAATAAATATCGGTGAATATAATACTTCAAATAAGAATGGACTTACAGTTTCAAATAAATCAACAAGTAATAATATTATTATATCATCAAGTAAAAAAATTGAATCTCCAGTCAAAGTTGAATTTCAATTAATAAGAGGAAATACTAACCAAGAAAGTAGAGAATTTAGATGGTTTAGTTTTCAAAAAAATGAATCAAGTACACAATCAGTTTTAATGGGATATTATACTAGAGAATTTAAAAATAGTTTAAATGTTCAAACGGAAAAAGGAACCTTTAAATTAACAAAAATATCTTCAACTACAAAGAAAAAAATTAAAGGATCAAAATTTGAACTATACAAATGTGATTCTAATAATCAATGCAAAGAAGGTCCGATTGTTATTGATTTAATTAATAATCCAACGAGTGGTGATATAACATTATATAAATCAGGTAAGTATTTACTTAAAGAGGTTGTAACTCCTTCTGGATATGAAAAAATGTCTGATATATATATATCATTCGCAATAGATAATGAAGGCCATGCAAAAGCAAGTTTTTATGAAGGTGATAATGGAACAAAAATAATAAATTCTATAAATGGTGATGCATCTGATTTGAGTGCATCAAACGATGAAAAGGCATTTGACATTAAAAAAATAGATGGTAGAACATTTGAAGCTGTTAATGGTGCCTCATTTCAAATAAAAAATTCTCAAGGGAATGTAATGAAGTTTTATGAAGAAGATGGTAAGTATTTATATTCTGAAATAGAGGGAAAAATTGATACAATTTCATCTGAAGGTAAAAGTACCTATTCAATAGCACTTCTTCCTGCTGGAGAATATACAATAGTAGAGACAAATGTTCCTTATCCATATGTTTTGTCATCTAAACAAATAGAAAGAGAAACAAAAATTAAGATTGATAAAGACTACAATTTATTTGTTTATAATTATGAAACAAATAAATATGATCCGTCATCAACTGCATCTGTAACTATTAAAAATTTTAAGACACGAGTAGTAGTGAAAAAGACAGGTAAAAATGGAGCAGTTTTACAAGGAGCCGTATTTGAATTATATGATTCTACTAAAACTAAACAAATTTCTGTAAAAGCTATGGAAAATGGTGAATATGAATATAATTCTAATCAAACAAACCCAATACAACTTACTACAAATAACAATGGTGAAATAATTATTAATAATTTACCAGATACAACATATTACCTAAAAGAAGTTGTTGCACCAGCAGGATATTCTATTGATAAAACAAGTGAATGGACACAATTTGTAGTTGAAATAAAAAGAGCATCTTCACCAATTGTATTTGTACCTATATCAAATGAAAAAGGAGAATTTTGTTTCTATAAAATAGATGAAGATGGTAATTACTTAGATGATGGTGTATTTAAATTACAAGTATATAATGAAACAAACGCACAATTTGAAGATGTATCATTAATTTTTAATGAACAAGATAATAAATACACAATAGATAAAAAATTTGAAAGTGATATATATACATTTAGTCCAAATTCTGATGGGAAAACATGTTTTTATGATATTGATACAAAAGGTAGATATAGAGTAGTAGAAATAGAAGCACCAGAAGGATTTATATTACCAAAAGCTAGTGAAACAAATGCTGAAATTATAGTTAATGAAAATGGTTATGCAACTGGTACACCAGTAATAATAAATAAAAAAATTGTAGTTGGAGAAGGTGCTGAAGCACAAGCAGAATTAATAATAAATATTTCAACTGGACAAGATAGAATACATTATATTATTATTATAGGTAGTTTACTTGCAATTATAACTATATTGTTTATATTAAAGAAAAAATTTGATGAAAAGTAAAAATTTTATAAAAGTTTTTACTTTTTTTATTTTTTACGAATAAAAAAATTTTATTTTTACAAATTATTTAAAGAAGGAGGAAATTATGAAAAAAATTTTAATAGCATTAATGGTTATTTTATTATCAGCTTGTACATTAGGTGCTGCAGTGACACCAAAACAAAAAGTATCTGAATTTTTAGATAAATATAAAAATCAAAATGAAGATATTATATCTCAACTAGAAGAAACAATAGAAAATGATATTACTAATACTGATTATAGAGATAGATATAAGACTTTAATGACTAATCAGTATAAGAATATGGAATATGATATAAAAGAAGAAATTGTAGAAGAAGACAACGCTGTAGTAGAAGTTGAAGTAACAGTATATGATTATGCTTCAGCAATAAGAAATGCTAATCAATACTTAAATGATAATCCAGATGAGTTTGCTAAAAAAATAGAAGAAAATGCAGATGATGAAACTTCTGAAGATAATGAAACTACAGGAGATGCAACAACAACTAATGACTATGATGAAGATAAATTTATGGATTATAAAATAACTCAAATGGAAAATGTAACTGATACAGTAAAATATACTATAGAATTTACTTTAACAAAAGTAAATGGAGAATGGCAATTAGATGAACTAAGCAATAGCGATATAGAAAAATTACATGGTATATATACTTCATAAGACTATTTATAGTCTTTTTTTTTATAGATATTCATAAAATTATATTGAGGTATCATTATGAAAAAAATATTTATATTTATTGTTTTATTCTTTTTATTTAATTTAAATGTTAATGCATTAACTATACCAAGTAATAATGCAATATTAATTGATCAAGATTCTGGTAGAGTACTATATTCTAAAAATGCTAATAACGCATCATTAATCGCAAGTACAACAAAAATAATGACAGCAGTTTTAGCAATTGAATCAGGTAAATTAGATGAGATAGTTGTAATTAATGATAGTGTTTCAAAATCACATGGTTCTGGTATATATGTGTCTATAGATGAAAGAATTACACTTAGAAATTTAGTATATGGATTACTTTTAAGAAGTGGAAATGATGCTGCACTTGCTATAGAAGATTTTTTAGGAGGTCATAATAAATTTGTAAAAAAAATGAACGAAAAAGCAAAAGAAATAGGTATGAATAATACTGTATTTAATAATGCTAGCGGATTAGATGACGAAGAAAAAGGTAATTATTCAACATGCTATGATATGGCACTTTTAATGAAATATGCAAATAATTTGTTTGATTTTAGAGAAATAGATAGCACTAAAAAAATTATTGTTGAAACTGATATGAAAACATATTCATGGACTAATAAAAATAAATTATTATTCACATATAAATATGCAACTGGTGGAAAAACTGGATATACTAAAAAAGCTAAAAGGACTCTAGTTACTAGTGCAACTAAAAAAGATGTTAATTTAATTGCAGTAACTTTTAACGATCCTGATGATTTTGATACTCACAAAAAATTATATGAGTATGGATTTAGTAATTATAAGAATTATTTAATAATAAATAAAGATAAAATAAAAATAAAAAGTGATAAATATAAAGGCAAATTGTATGTTAAAAATAATTATTATTATTTAATGACAAATAATGAAAGAGAAAATATCAATACTAATGTTGTAATGTATAATAAAAAGGATAAAAAAACTAAGCAGGTTGGATACATTGAAGTATTTTATAAAAATCAAAGTATACATAAAGAATATATTTATATGAAATAATCATTCTTGATTATTTCTTTTAATTATGATATACTTTGCATGTATTAATGGAAGTGTTATTATGATAAGATTACAAAAAGCAATATCCGATTCAGGTTTTTGTTCAAGAAGAAAAGCAGAAGAATATATTATAAACAGTAAAGTTTTAGTAAATGGTAATATTGTTAACAAGTTAGGTAGCAAAGTATCTGAAAAAGATGAAATAATAGTAGATGGCAATGCTATATCTAAACAAGAAAAAGAATACTATGTATTTTATAAACCAAGAGGAGTAATATGTTCTACAAATGATGATAAAGGAAGAAAAACTGTAGTAGATTTTTTTGATTCATCAAAAAGATTATACCCTGTTGGAAGACTTGATTACGATACTACTGGTATAATTTTTTTAACTAATGATGGAGAATTTACTAATATGATGTTACATCCAAAAAATAATATACCAAAAGTATATATTGCTAAATTAAATGGAATTATCAATGGTAGTTCTATAAAAAAATTAAAAGATGGAATAATTATAGATAAAGTAAAATGTATTCCTGATAGAGTTAAATTAAAAAGTACTGATAAAAAAAATAATACTTCAATTGTAGAAATAACGATTCATGATGGTAGAAATCATGAAATAAAAAGAATATTTGAAAGCGTTGGATATCAAGTTTTAAAACTAAAAAGAGAATCAATAGGTTTTATAAATTTATCAGGTCTAACATCTGGTAAATATAGAAAACTAACTATTAAAGAAGTAAAACAATTATATGCATATGCAAATGATAAAAAAACAAAATAAAACTACCTTGTGTAGTTTTTTACTATAAATATTATATCATTTTTTTTGTTATATTTCAAGACTTGTAAAAGGGTATATAATAAAGTATAATCTTATTGTATGGGAGGTATAGTGTGGAAGAAAGTAGTAAAAAAATAGATTTTAAAGAATCAATAAGAAATTTAAAATTAACATGGAGATTTGTAAAGAGAAATATGAAATACTTAATATTATATATGCTATTTTATATAATATTATGTATAATCGGAGTTTTTTCGCCAATGCTTGCTGCAAAACAAATTTTATTTATTAATAATTCAAATTGGTCTCCACTAATTCAAATATCAATATTTATATTTATTGTGGAAATAACTAGAAATGTTTCAAGATTTTTTGCAAGAAAAACTTCTCAATTGTTTTTTAGAAAAACATTAACTGATGTTCAACTTGAACTTGCTAAAGAAACTTTAAAATTAGAAACTGAGGAAATAGATAATAATTCATCTGGAATTTTCATTGATAGATTAAATAGGGATACTGAAAATATTGCGGATATATTTGCATCGTTAACAGAAGCAATAACAGAAGTTGTTGTAAATATAGGTGTATTAGGTGCAATATTTGTAGTAAATAAAATAATATTTATATATTTTTTATGTGCGCTAATTTTATTATTTGTTTTAAATAAGATTAGAATTAAAAAGAGATTTATAAACGATAAAGAGTTTAGAAAATTAAGAGAAAAAAATACGGGACTAATTGGTGAGATGGTTAGGGGACTTAGAGATGTAAAAGTATTAGGTGCAGAAAACAATTTTCTAAATGTATTAAAAAACAGATTATACGATACAAATAATAAGAGATATGAGATGTCATCTGTTGATAGAAAATATATGTTAATTAATGGTAGTATTCAAGATTTAATTACTCTTGGTTTTATGTTTTTATCAATAAAACTTGTATTTTTAGATATGTTATCTATAGAAAATATGGTAATTTTATATATGTATCAACAAAGAGTTTATAATTTATTAAATTATACATCTAATGTACTTGAATATTTAAGAAATTTTAATTTATCAGCATCTAGAGTTTTTGAAATATTAGATGGAGAAAAGTTTAGAAAAGAAGATTTTGGTACAATTGATTTAGAAAAAGTTAATGGTGACTTTGAATTTTGCAATGTAACATTTGGATATAATAGAAAAAAAGCAATAATAAAAGATTTAAGCTTTAAAATAAATGCTAATGAAACAGTTGCCTTTGTTGGTAGGAGTGGTGGAGGTAAAAGTACTATATTTAGTTTATTAACAAAATTATATCATCCAAGGAAAGGAAAAATTTTAATTGATAATATTGATATCAATAAATTAAGTAAAAATACAATTAGAAATAATATATCAATAATTACTCAAAATCCATATATATTTAATTTTAGTATAAAAGAAAATTTAAAAATCGTTAAAGAAGATGCAACAGATGAAGAAATAGTTGATGCATGTAAAAAGGCATCTCTTCATGACTTTATTATGTCTCTACCAGATAATTATGATACTTTAGTTGGAGAAGGTGGTATAACTTTATCAGGAGGCCAAAGACAAAGACTTGCAATAGCAAGAGCATTTGTAAAAAATTCTGAGATAATACTATTTGATGAAGCAACAAGTGCTTTAGATAATGAAACACAAAAAGATATACAAGATGCAATTAGTGATATGAAAAATAAAAATACTGTACTTATAATTGCACATAGATTATCAACAGTAATAAATAGTGATAGAATATTATTAATTGATAATGGGAATATAGTAGGAGAAGGAACTCATAGTGAACTATTAAAAAATAATAAATTATATAAAGAACTATATACATCAGAGTTAAAAAATAGGATTTAAATCCTATTTTTTTATTGCTGTACCAGGATAATAATGTGATAAGATACTTTGATAATCATAACCTGCATTCGCCATGCCATTAGCGCCATATTGACTCATGCCAACACCATGACCATAACCTCTAGTTGTAATACTTGCATTATTTCCATTAATTATAATATCAAAGTCTGCACTTCTAAGTCCTAATGCTTCTCTTACTTGTCTACCAGTAAATGTTGAACCTGCAATATTAATTTCTTTTATATTAGTTCCATCAGTATAACTAATAACTTCGATTAATGATTCAGGTGTTAAATTAATACCAAGTTTAGATGATATTGTATTTAAATCCATAGATATTGTTCTTAGATAACTAGATGCATTTTTATCATAATCTGATGAAACACTAATTAAATAAGGATAATAGTTGCCAAAAACATCAAGGGATGATTCTGTTTTTCCGTTATTTGTAGAATGATATAACGCTTCTATATATGTACCATTGTATGATAAATATAATCCATTTGTAGATTCTACAGCACTTTTAATCTTATTATAATAAGTATCAAAAGAAGATCCCCAATTATTTCTCATTTGATTTGTATCAATATAAGCTTGCGTACTTACAGTATCTGTAAGCATTTTACCAGTTGATGTTGCTTTGAGCGCATATGTTCTAGCAAGTATGCTTTGTGCTTTTAAAGCCTCAATATTAAATGAGGCAGGCATTTCTGCTGCTACTACACCAATAACATATTCTTCCAATCCAATAGTTATAACAGAGCCATTACTTCTGTGTACTATAACTGTAGGTCCACTTGGAATAGTTACTTGATTATTAGTATTTTGATTTTCTGAATATGATTTATTATTTACTGCTTGTTTAGGTGTATTAACATTATTTTCATTAACAAAATTATTTTCTTTATCTTTAACTTCAATATTTTCTTCAGGTTTAATTGTAGTTTCTTCATTAACATTATTATCCAATGCAAAAGTTACTTCATTTTTTAAACTAGGTACGTATTTTATATTTTCATTACTAATTGGGCTGTTAATATTTGTTAGTATTATACTTCCAATAATAACACCACCACAAGTAAGTATTATTTTACCTTTTTTTAATTTCAGTTTCATTTGCGATATATAATTTTTTACCTCATCAATAAATTTGTTCCCATTTTTAAAAAAATCTCCAAATTCATAATTAACATCAATTTCTAAATATAATATATCATCTTTAAACATATGACTTACAAACATAAATATCACCATTATTAATTTGAACAATTTTGTGTAAAATAAACTTTAAATACTTGTTATTTAAAAAATTATATGATATATTAATAGAGTAATTTTTATGGCGGAATTGGTGAAGTGGTTAACACGGCAGATTGTGGCTCTGTTATGCAAGGGTTCGACTCCCTTATTTCGCCCCATATTTGGAAAATCAAACCTTTAAGGTTTTTGATTATAGCAAAAACTAGGAATTTCAATAGAAAATCCTAGTTTTTTAATTAGTTTAGATTGTAAAATACAATATAAGTTTTTTTGAAATGTGCGATAGAATGTAAAAAAATTAAATTGTTTATTTTGTATTCAAAAACTAGATAAAAAGATGTATAAATTAAGTGTAAAGAAATACAATGATTTGTAGTTCTTTTTTTTAAATTTAAAAATACATAATTGTTATTAATGAGTAAATATTATATAATAATATTAGTAAGATAAGGAGGACTATATGAAAAATACACTAAGTGATAAAGAATTAAGAAATATAGATGCCTATTTTAGAGCGGCTAATTATTTGTCTGCAGGACAGCTTTATTTACTTGATAATCCATTGTTAGATAGACCATTAAAATTAGAGGATATTAAACCCAATGTTGTAGGACATTGGGGAACTGTTCCAGGTCAAAATTTTATATATGTTCATTTAAATAGAGTAATAAAAAAATATGATTTAAATATGATGTATATATCAGGTCCTGGTCATGGTGGGAATGCTATTGTTTCAAATAGTTACTTAGAAGGAACATATTCTAAAATATATCCTAATATAACCCAAGACAAAGAAGGATTAAAAAAATTATTTAAACAATTTAGTTTTCCTGGTGGAATATCTTCACATGTTGCCCCTGAAACACCAGGTTCTATAAACGAAGGTGGAGAACTTGGATATTCCTTATCACATGCTTTTGGAGCAGTTTTAGATAATCCTGATTTAATTGTTGCTTGCGTCGTAGGAGATGGTGAAGCAGAAACAGGACCTCTTGCAACTAGTTGGCATTTGAATAAATTTTTAAATCCAAAAACAGATGGTATTGTACTTCCAATACTACATTTGAATGGTTTTAAAATTGCTAATCCTACAGTTTTATCAAGAATATCACATGAAGAGTTAGATAACTTTTTTAAAGGGTGTGGATGGGATCCATATTACGTTGAAGGATCTGATGAATTTGAAATGCATGAAAAGATGGCAACTGCACTAGATGAAATAGTTGAAAAGTTGCAAATTATAAAAGTAGATGCTAAAAATTCAGATAGAATAAGAAGACCAATGTGGCCTATGATAATATTAAGATCACCTAAGGGATGGACAGGTCCAAAAATTGTAGAAGATAAGCAAATAGAAGGAAGTTTTAGATCTCATCAAGTTCCAATTGTAGTAAATAGTGAAAATAGTAAAAATTTAGGTTTATTAGAAGAATGGTTAAGAAGTTATAACCCTGAAGAATTATTTGATAAAAATGGTACATTGATAAAAAAATTAAAAGATTTAGCCCCTGATATTGATAAAACAATGAGTGGGAATATACACGCTAATGGTGGAAAAATTCTAAAGGAGTTAAGACTTCCTGATTTTAGAAAATATGCTGTTGAAGTAAAAAATCCAGGTGATACTGTTAAACAAGATATGATTGAACTTGGAAAATATATAAAAGAAGTTATTAAATTAAATCAAGAAAGCAGAAATTTTAGAATATTTGGACCCGATGAAGCAATATCAAATAGACTTAATGCAATATTTGATGAAACAAATAGACAATGGGTAAATAAAACATATGAAAGTGATGAGTATTTAAACTCAGATGGTAGAGTTATTGATTCTTATCTTTCAGAACATTTTTGTGAAGGTGCTTTAGAGGGTTATTTATTAACTGGTAGACATGGTTTTATTCATACATATGAAGCTTTTTCTAGAATAATAGATTCTATGGTTTCCCAACACGCAAAATGGCTTAAAGTAACGAAAGAACTTTCATGGAGAGAAGATATTTCATCTCTTAATATAATTTTATCTTCACATATTTGGCAACAAGATCATAATGGATATACTCATCAAGATCCTGGATTTTTGAATCATTTAGTAACAAAAAAAGCAGATATAGTTAGAATGTATTTACCTCCAGATGCAAACTGTTTAATATCTTGTTTTGATCATATAATAAAAACTAAAAATTATATAAATGTCATAGTTGCTTCAAAACATCCTAGATATCAATGGCTTTCTATGGATGAAGCGATAAAACATTGTACAAAAGGTATTGGAATATGGGAATTTGCAAGTAATGATGCAGGTAAAGAACCCGATATTGTACTAGCATGTGCTGGTGATACTCCAACACTTGAGGTACTTGCTGCAACACAAATATTAAATGAACATTTTCCTAAATTAAAAGTAAGAGTAGTTAATGTTGTCGATTTAATGAGATTAGAATCTAATGAAAAACATCCACATGGATTAACTGATAAAGACTATGACGCAATATTTACTAAAAATAAACCAATTATATTTGCATTTCATGGATATCCATCATTAATTCACCAATTAACTTATAATAGAAAAAACAAAAATATGCATGTTCATGGATATAATGAAGAAGGAACTATAACTACACCTTTTGATATGAGAGTACAAAATAAAATTGATAGATTTAATTTAGTTATAGATGCTCTTAAATACTTACCAGATTTAGGTAATAAATCATCAGAATTAATTGAATGGTGTAAGAACAAATTAGTTGAGCATAAAGAATATATAAAAGAATATGGAAAAGATATGGATATTATTTTAAATTGGAAATGGGATAAAAAGGATATTTAATATATTCTTTTTTTGTAGTATAATCAATATGGAGGGTATTGTTTTATGAAGTATGATGTTGTAATTGTAGGTGCAGGGCCTGCAGGATTATTTTGTGCTTATGAACTTATAGAAAATAATCCAAAATTAAAAGTTATAGTTTTAGATAAGGGTAAATTTGCTCATAATAGGGTTTGCCCAATGAACAAATTAAAAACTGAATGTAAAAATTGTAATCCTTGTAATATATTATCAGGTTATGGTGGAGCAGGAACATTTTCTGATGGTAAATTAAATTTTATTCCAAAATTAGGTAAATCAGATTTATTTAAATATATGACTGAAAGTGAAGCATACAAAATAATAGATGATACAGAAGAAATATTTAATAAATTTGGTATGGATGCTGAAGTTTTTCCAAGTAATATGCAAGAAGCTAAACAAATACAAAAAAAGGTAGCAAAATTGGGACAAAGATTACTTTTAATTAAACAAAAGCATATAGGAAGTGATTATTTACCTAGTTATATTGAAGAATTTTCTAATTATATAAAAAATAAAGGTGTAGAAATAGTAGAAAATGCAGATGTATTAGATGTTGAAAGTACTGATGAAGATAGTCATAAAGTAACTTATGAAAAATCAGATAAAAAAGTAATTATTAATGCATCAAATGTAGTAATCGCACCAGGTAGAACAGGTGCTAAATGGATTCAACAACTTGCAGATAAATATAAAATTGATTATAAATCAAAAAGCATCGAAATAGGTGTTAGAGTTGAAGTTAGAAAAGAAATAATGGAAGAAATATGTAGTGTTATATATGATCCTACAATATTTATAAAAACTAAAACATATGCAGATGAAATAAGAACTTTTTGTACCAATCCAGGAGGTTTTGTATCTAAAGAAAATTACTATGGATATATATGTGTAAATGGACATTCATTAAAAGATGTTAAATCCAATAATTCAAATTTTGCTTTTATAAGTAAAGTAACTTTAACAGAACCTGTTACTAACACACGTGAATATGGTGAATCAATTGCTAAAATAGCTAATGTACTTGGTGATTCAAAACCAATAATACAAACACTTAGAGATTTACGTATGGGTAGAAGAAGTAATTTTAATCGTATAAATAAATTATTTATTGAGCCAACATTAAAAGATTGTGTAGCGGGAGATCTTGCTTTAGTATTACCACATAGAATTATATTAAATATACTAGAAGGATTAGAAGAACTAGATAAAATAATACCAGGTGTTAACAATGATGAAACCTTATTATATGGTCCAGAAATTAAATTTTTTAGCAATGAAATAACAACTAATAATAAATTTAAATTAGATAGTTACAATGTTTACTTTATAGGTGATGGTGCGGGTAAGGCAGGTAATATCGTAACTGCAGCAGCTACTGGATTAGTTTCAGCAAGAGATATATTAAATAGAGTTAAATAACTCTTTTTTTTATGCTATAATAACCTAAAGGAGTTTTTTATGAAAAGGAAAGTAGCCGTTGTTACAGGTAGTGCAAAAGGAATTGGAAAAGAGTTAATTAAACAATTATGCAAAAATAATTATGATGTTGTAATAACATACAATAATAGTAAAAAAGAAGCGCAAGATCTTAAAAATTATGTAATTGAAAAATATAATGTTAATGCATTAGTAGTAAAGTGTGATATTACAGACGAAAATCAAATTATGAATATGAAAAATGAAATTATTGAAAAATATAAGAAAATTGATTTGTTAATAAATAATGCCTCATATGCATCAGATAATTATATTAATGATAAAACTAAAGAGGAATTTATGAAAGTACTCGAAGTTAATGTAGTAGGTACATTTTTGGTTACAAAATATTTATATCCGTATTTAAGTAATGGGACTATAGTTAACGTGTCATCGACAGATGCCTATGATACATATAGTAAAATAAGTATGGATTATTGTGCTTCAAAAGCAGCAATAAACTCACTTACTAAGACATTTTCTCAAGAATTTACAAATATTAAAGTAATTGGTGTCATGCCAAGATGGACTAATACAGAGGCGATAAGAGAGATGAATCAACAATATTTAAAAGATGAATTAAAGAGAATAAATCAAGATAAGTTAGATGATGCAAAAGATGTTGCTCAAGATATAATAAATTTAATAAATTCAAAAGAAGTAAAGAGTGGAGAGATATTTTATGGATGTAAAGAAAATAATAGAAAATGCTGAAAAACAAGTTAAAGAAGAATTTAATAAAGTAGATTTAATGTGTGAAAAAAATAGTGAAAAAGTGTTAAATGCGTTTCAAAAATATAGAGTGTCAGAGTCACATTTTAATCAAACAACAGGCTATGGATATGATGATATTGGCAGAGATACAATAGAAAAAGTATTTGCAGATGTTTTAGGTGCAGAAGATGCGTTAGTTAGAAGCCAATTCATTTCAGGTTCACATGCACTTACAGTGGCTTTATTTGCATATTTAAGACCAAATGATATAATGCTTAGCATATCAGGTACTCCATATGATACACTTCATGAAGTAATAGGAATAATAGATAATGATAGTTCTTTAAAATCATTTGGAGTAAATTACAAACAAATCGATTTAGTTAATGATGATTTTGACTATGAAAAAATAAAAGATACTTTATTAAAAGATAAAATAAAATTAATTGAGATACAAAGATCAAAGGGGTATAGTACAAGAAAAAGTATTACAATCGATAAGGTAGAAAAAGTAATAAAGATGATTAAAAAAATAGACAATGATGTAATAATAATGGTGGATAATTGTTATTGTGAATTTGTTGAGGATAAAACTCCACTTGAAGTTGGAGCAGATATAATAGTGGGATCACTAATAAAAAATTTAGGAGGAGGAATTGCTCCAAATGGTGCATATATTGCTGGCAAACAAGATTTAGTTTTACTTGCTGCAGAAAGATTAACACTACCTGGAGAAGGAAGAGAAGTTGGTCCATCACTTGGAATAAATAAATCAATATTTCAAGGATTATTTATGGCACCAAGCGTTGTTGCAAGTAGTTTAAAAACTGTTATACTTACAAGTAAGGTATTAGAAGATTTAGGGTATAATGTGGAACCTAAATATAATGAGTCAAGAGCAGATATAGTTCAAAACATAATTTTTAATGATAAAGATAAATTAATCAAGTTTTGTCAAGGAATTCAGATGGGTTCACCAATAGATTCATTTGCTATACCAGAGCCATGGGACATGCCAGGATATGTTGACAAAGTTATTATGGCAGCAGGGACTTTTACACAAGGCTCATCAATAGAATTATCATGCGATGGTCCAATTAGAAAACCATACATTGCATATCTACAAGGTGGACTTACATATGAATATGGTAAACTAGCAATAAAAAAGGCTGTTGAAAATATTTTTTCTTAAATTGACATTTTATGTTAAATATGTATAATATTAACCGTATTTGATGGGGTGATGTTTATGCAAGAAGATTATAGTAAACTAACTAGAAAGATTGCAATAGATTTGCATAAAATTGTTGAATCTAAAAAATTATCAGAAGAAGTAAATAATAGAATTTTTTTAAATTCATTAAATTATATTGATACTTATAGTTATTTAAAAAAAATACAATTAATTGGCATTGGTGAAAGAAGTTATAGATTTGCTAGATTAATTTCAACAATGATAAGAACGCAAATGTATACAGATTATTATAGAAACGAAAAATATTTATCTTTATTATCAAATAAAAAATTAAATGTAATTTCTTATGAAGAATTTTTAAATAATGGAATAAATAATCATTTTGAAAATTCAATGGTGAGCAGTTTGGAAAGATTTCCTGATTTATCCGGATATGAAAAAGTATTACAAACGAAAAGTCTAAATGAACAAGAAAATATTTATTTAATAAAAAATAATCCTTTTTATGAATATGAGAAAAATAAATATGATATAGAAATTACATTAGATTTTATAAAAAAACATATCGGTATTTGGCAAAAATGTTTTAATGATGAAGAAAAATCATATGATGGAGCCGCAGATTTTATTTATAAATTAAATATTATAAGAACACAAGAAGCAAAAAATTTATTAATGCAGATTTGTGAGTTTTTATCCGTAAAATATGATGAGAAAATATTACTTTCAAAATCTCAATTAAAGGAATTATTAAAAAAATATTATTTAAGATCAAATGAAGAGTTAAAAAGTAAGAAATTAAGTATGGATCCTAATATAAGAAATAGTGGTAATAATAATGAAGATAAATAAACAAGAAGTTGAAAATATAGTAAATAAAACAATAGAAGATAATAAATTAAATAAAATAAATAATATATATTTATCAAATAAGCAAATATATATTTTAGAAAAGTATAAAATAGATTATAAAAATGTAAGGGATATTAAACAATTAATATTTTTTATTGAAGAGTATATAAATGAAAATTATTTTGAAGAAGAATTGGAAGATTTAGAAAATTTATCTTTAGAATTATCTGAATTTAATTATTACTATAATACTAACAAATAAGCATATTTTATATGCTTTTTTTTATTTCTGAAATTTCTTTATTTAAAGCATTAACCATTTTATATAAAATATCTATTGTTTGATTTATATCACTTGTATTAGTGTTTGAATTTTGTGAGGAATTAATACCTCTTTCGGCTTGTACTTGTTTGTAATATGCGTTAGTACAAAGGACTTGGGCTACTAACATAAGCCAGTTTCCAAGAGCATTTTGTTCATTTGCTGTTGTATCGTCTATTAATAAATATCCAACTGCAACTGCACTGAACGAAAATATTTTAGCTGGGACATTAGGTATTAATCTCATATTTTTACTCCTATAATAAATATTATGCATATACTTTTTATAATAAGAATTCTATTTTTACATATGTAAATTAAGACCTTTTGGGTTGACTTTATCTTTAATAAATTTTATACTAATATTGTATAGTTTTATGATATTTAAATTATATAGGTAAATAAATTAGGAGGGAAAATATGGAATTAGTATTGTTTTCCACTCTTGGGTTAATTTTTGGAGTTTTGTTAACAGTAATTATAGTAGTAGTTTTTATAAAAACAAGAGGAAAAAAATCTGATAATATAATTGAAAAAGCAAAAAAAGAAGCAGACAAGACAAAAAGAGAAGCTCTTTTAGAATTAAAAGAAGAACAGTTTAAGTTAAAGCAAGAAACGGAAAAGGAAATAAAAGAAAGAAAAAGTGAAATAAAAGATGCTGAAGAAAGATTGCAACAAAGAGAAAATAGTATAGATAGAAGAGATCAAATACTTCAAGATAGAGAAAATTTATTATCAGATAAAGAAAATAATTTAGAACAACGACAAAAAGATATTCAAAAGTTGGAAGAAAAGACAAATGATGTTTTAAAGGAACAACTTGAAAAATTAGAAAAAATATCTGGTTTATCTAAAGAAGAAGCAAGAAAAATGGTTATGAAACATGTAGAAGACTCAATGACCAAAGAAATTGCAGCATACATAAAAGATCAAGAGGCACAGGCTAAACTAGATGTAGATAAAAAAGCAAAAAATTTACTTACAATGGCTATGCAAAAATATGCATCCGATGTTACAAATGAAGTTACTATATCTGTAATTAATTTACCAAATGATGATATGAAAGGTAGAATTATAGGTAGAGAAGGAAGAAATATTAGAACAATAGAGGCTGTAACTGGTGTTGATTTAATAATAGATGATACACCTGAAACAATTGTTATTTCAAGTTTTGATCCGTTAAGAAGAGAGATAGCTAAGGTTACAATTGAAAATCTTATAAAAGATGGAAGAATACATCCTGGAAGAATTGAAGAAATATATGAGAAAACATGTAATGAAATTCATAGCAAAATAATCGAAAAAGGTGAAGAAGCAATATTTAATTTAGGAATATCTAAAATAGATCCAGAACTAATTGAAATAATTGGTAAATTACATTTTAGGACAAGTTATGGACAAAATGCTTTACAACATTCCATTGAAGTTGCTAATTTATCAGGATTGTTAGCAGCAGAAGTTGGTGAAAATGTTTCCTTAGCAAAAAGGGCAGGTTTATTACATGATATTGGTAAGGCTATAGATTTTGAGGTTGAAGGTAGTCATGTTGAAATAGGCGAGATGATTGCTAAAAAGTATGGTGAAGATGAAGTTGTAATAAATACAATTGCTTCACACCATGGTGATGTTAAACCGACAAGTATTATTGCTTCTTTAGTTGCAATAGCTGATGCTATAAGTGCAGCAAGACCTGGTGCAAGAAATGATTCTCTTGAGAATTATATAAAAAGATTACAACAATTAGAGGAAATTGCTAATAGTTTTGAAGGTGTAGAAAAGTCATTCGCAATGCAAGCAGGTAGAGAACTTAGGGTTATTGTAAAACCTGATGAAATGGATGAATTAACATCAATAAAGGTAGCAAGAGATATAAAAGATAGAATAGAAAAAGAAATGCAATATCCAGGTACTATTAAAGTAACTGTAATTAGAGAAACTAGAGTTGTAGAAGAGGCACGATGAATAGTGTGCTCTTTTTCATTTTTAAAATAGGTCAAGCATATAATTATATAGGTGACCTAAATGAAGAATACAATTAATTATTATTACAATTTATTTATAGATGATTTTATAAAATCTGAAAATGATTATTATTTCTTTTTAGATGGTGATGAATTTCATTTTATTATATACAACAGGCCACTAGAAGATATACAATCTTTATATAAAATAAATATTCAAATGAAAAATATAGGTTGCCTTGTTCATGAAATTATTTTAAATAAAGATAATCAAGCAATTACAATGATTAATGGTATTCCATACATATTAATTAAATTGTGTAAGTATAAAAATGATAAAGTATTTTTAAATGATATTAGTTATATTCAGAATATGACAATGAATTTACAATATGATAAGGATTTATTAAGAGATGATTGGGTTAAATTATGGAGTGAAAAAATAGATTATTATGAATACCAAATTAATCAATTTGGAAAAAAGTATCCTATATTATGTGATAGTTTAAGTTATTTTATAGGACTTGGAGAAAATGCTATTACATATTTGGTTAATAATTCGAATAAAGAAGATAATAATTTGCCAACTCATATTGTTGTATCGCATAAAAGGATACGACAAGGGATGGGTAGTTTTGATTTTTATAATCCTATAAATTTTGTGATTGACACTAGAGTTAGGGATGTATCTGAATATATAAAAGATTCCTTTTACAAAAGAAATTTTAATATGTATGAGTTAAAATCATACTTAAATTCAAATAGATTTAATAAAAACGAATATATTCATTTATTTGCTAGAATGTTATTCCCTACATATTATTTTGACATATATGATGATATTATAAATAATAATAATAGTGAGGATAATATACTTCCCATATTAGATAGAATTGATGAATATGAAAAATTGCTCACAAATATTTATAAATTCATTGTATATGAAAAAAAGGTTCAAATAGAACCTATAGAGTGGTTATTGTCTAAAAAATAAAATTTTATTCACTAATCGCCCTTACTTCAATTATTTCTGGGATTTCTGATATTAATATAGTTTCAATAGTATCTTGTATAGTTACTGATGAAAAAATACAATTAGAGCAGTTCCCAAGCATTTTAACATACGCAATACCATCTTCGTATTTGATAAGTTCAACATCACAACCATCATTTACTAAAAATGGTCTAACTTTTTTTAATAATTCATTTATTTTGTTTTTTATATTTTCATTGTTTTCTTTCATTGTTTCCTCCATTAACAATTATACTTCAAATATGTATTTATAGTAAAGTAAATAGTATTAAAATGTAAAATCATGGTATAATGTTATATGAGGAGCAGTAGAAAGTATGAAAAAATATAATATAGGAGATATTATAGATGTTAAAATTAAGGCTATTGAACAGTATGGGGCGTTTGTTTATGTTGATGATAGTTATTCAGGTTTGATACATATATCTCAAATTAATGGTAAATACATAAAAAATATAGATAGAATATTTAAAATAAATGATGTGAAAACTGTTAAAGTTATAGGAATTAATGAAGATAAAAAACAATTGAAATTAACAATGATAGGTGTTAAACAACATAATAAAGTTAATAGTAATAAGGATTTATCCGAAACTAAATTGGGATTTGAGTTATTTGAAGAAATTTTACCAAATTGGATTGAAGAAAAAATGGAAGAAATTAATAATAAAAATTAATATAATTATGTAAAATAAAAAAAAGTTTAAGAATTTCATTGACAAATTGTTTTAACAATGATATATTTAATTACGTCAATGTTATGGATTCTTAGCTCAGTTGGTTAGAGCACCTGCCTTACAAGCAGGGGGTCACAGGTTCGAGTCCTGTAGAGTCCACCATTTTGCCGAAATAGCTCAATTGGTAGAGCAACTGACTTGTAATCAGTAGGTTGCGGGTTCAATTCCTGCTTTCGGCACCACTGGGGAGATAGCGAAGTGGTTAAACGCGATGGACTGTAAATCCATTCCTTAGGGTTCGGTGGTTCGAATCCACCTCTCCCCACCATAGCTTGCCTCGTAGCCAAGTGGTAAGGCATCAGACTTTGACTCTGACATGCGCTAGTTCGAATCTAGCCGAGGCAGCCATGTTTTTTTGTTGTATATGTCCTGTTAGCTCAGCAGGTAGAGCATTTGACTTTTAATCAAAGGGTCATGCGTTCGAATCGCATACAGGACACCATTTAAGAAGTAACTCATCAGTATAGTTGATGAGTTTTATTTTAGAAATTATGGTTATTGAAAAAAAATATAAAAAAAGACTTGAAAAATAATATTTTTTATTATATACTTAAAGAGTCCAAACGAGATGCTTGGATTATGTTGCCTGCCTCAGTGGCGGAATCGGTAGACGCACAGGACTTAAAATCCTGCGTGAGTTAAATCACGTGTCGGTTCAAGTCCGACCTGAGGCACCATAAGGAGAAATACCCAAGTCTGGTTGAAGGGACCGGTCTTGAAAACCGGGAGGTCGAGTGATCGGCGCGGGGGTTCGAATCCCTCTTTCTCCGCCATTATATTTATTTATATCGCGGGATGGAGCAGTCTGGCAGCTCGTTGGGCTCATAACCCAAAGGTCGCAGGTTCAAATCCTGCTCCCGCAACCATGTTATTGTAAGACTTTTTCAAGTCTTTTTTTTTATTTCAATCATATAATTTACTGGTGATTAGTATGAAAGTATATTCTCATAGAGGGGAGTCAAAATATTCTCCCGAAAATACAATGAGTGCATTTTATTTAGCGTATTTTGTTAATAGTGACGGAATTGAAACAGATGTCAGAAAGACAAAAGATGATAAATTGGTCCTAATTCATGACAAATCAGTTGATAGAACCAGTAATTCAAGCGGAAAAGTTTCACAATTAACCTATAAAGAATTGTTAAAAATGGATTTTGGCAATGAAAAATATAAAGGTGAAAAAATAGTTAAATTGGATGAATTTTTAAATAATTTCGATTCTAAAAATATAAATATATATTTAGAAATTAAGGAATCAGGATATGAAGAATTATTAATTGATACAATAAAAAAACATAATAAAAAAAATATTACCTTAATATCTTTCAAATTTGAAGTGTTGGAAAAATTAAGAAATTTATCTGATGATATAAGTTTGGGATGGTTAATATATGATTTAAATAAAGATGTTTTAAATGATTGTAAAAAAATAAAATTAAATCATGTTTTATGTACATCAATATGTCTTGAAAAAGACGAAGTAGATTTATTAAAGAAAAATAAATTTGTAGTATGCGCGTGGGGAATCGTTAATAAACATGATATAAAACGTCTTAAGAATATAGGTGTAGATAGAATAATTTTTGATAGTGGATATGATGTAAAAAAATATTTAAAAGAGGAAAATAATGAATAAAATTCATATGTTTTTATCAGGTATATTAATTGGAACAGGAGTAGTATTACCGGGAGTTAGTGGATCTGTAATAGCAATACTTATGGGAGTATATGATTATGTAATATTTTTACTAAATAACCAAAAAATAAAAATTTATAATAAGTTTATAAAAATACTTCCTCTAATTTTTGGACTTTTAATAGGTATAATTATATTTGGTAACATATTACTACTTTTATATGATAATTTTAGATATGAAATGATGTATATTTTTATTGGATTGATTTTAGGAGAAGTTCCACTACTTATTAAAAAGGTAAAATTACAAGGGGAACAAAGTATTAATTATTCATTGTTGTTAATGAGTATATTAGTATCGCTAATGTTAGTAATTTTGCCTAAAATATTAAATTTTACGAATTTAAATGTATTTAATCCATTTAATTTATTTCTAGCAGGATTTTTATATGTAAGTGGAAAAATAATTCCTGGTATTAGTAGTTCATTATTTTTAATGATATTAGGATTATATGAATATATTTTATCAATATTGTCTAATCCTTTTTCACTATCATTAAATCAACTAATATGCATGATTCCCTTTTTTATCGGTGCAATTTTAAGTTTATTAATATTAGTAAAAGTAATTAATGTATTATTAACAAAATATTTCACTAACACATATAGCATCATTATTGGATTTGTTATTGGATCAGTTTTTGCAATATATCCAGGATTTACAATCAGTATTAGAGGCATTATTTCATTATTATTGATGATAATAAGTTTTTTCATCGTATATAATATGTCTAAAAAAAATAAAAAAATTTCATAGGTGTTGACATTTTACAAAAAAATTTGTATACTTAAATAGCGATTTAAGTATTTTTGGTTCCATGGTGTAGTGGTTAACACGTCTGCCTGTCACGCAGAAGATCGCGGGTTCAAGTCCCGTTGGAACCGCCATTTTTTTGGCTCTGTAGCTCAGTCGGTAGAGCAGAGGACTGAAAATCCTCGTGTCGGCAGTTCGATTCTGCCCGGAGCCACCATTAATTAGAATTAGTCGTGCGCTTATAGCTCAGCTGGATAGAGCATTTGGCTACGAACCAAAAGGTCAGGGGTTCGAATCCCTTTAAGCGCACCATAACGGGAAGTAGCACAACTTGGCAGTGCACGTGGTTTGGGACCATGAGGTTGCAGGTTCAAATCCTGTCTTCCCGACCAGTATGAGATTAACCCTTATTGTATAAGGGTTTTTATTTTTTAAACCAAATAGGAAACCAAACAAATCATAATTAAAGCACCTTTTTAGGTGCTTTTATAAACCCTATTATATATGTGTAATAAATACTTTGAATTTATATTAAACATTGTTCCATGATCATAAATTTGTCCTTTTCGTTTTCCATTTATAAAAGTTCCAATTGAGAAACTTATTCTAATTATTCCTTTCTCAAGCGCATTCATAAAACAGTCAAAACTTTTTAATACATAACAATAATACCTTTTATATCTAAAATATAATTTATTATTAATATATTGTTTTTCACCATATACTATAAATAATTTTTTGATTTTTCTTTCTACTTTTTCTTTTATAATATCGAAAGACCATGAAATTTTATCATCAATGACATTATCATTTTTATCATATATCATTAATACTATTTTTTGATTTTCCTTATCAACTTTAAGTTTGTAATAATTTCCATAATAGCAAACTTTTTTATATGTATATACAGACAAATTGAAAACTACACTATTATCATATCGTTTGTGGGCATATGTTTCATATATCCTTTTTATTTCAAATAAATATCCATCAGGTGCACAGCAAAACAATGTAAAGTGACTCTCTTTTTTTGATATTTTTGTTTTTATTTCTATTCCATTAAAATCGGGAATTTCAAAGTTATTTGTTTCTATTCCAATTTCTTTTTCAAAGGTAATTCCACTTGAACCATATCCATTACACGAACTTTTTATCCATCCTTTATTTATAATTTTATTAGTTAATTTTATTAAATCATCAAATTCAGTTTTTATAGTAATCAATCCTTTCATAATATATATTCTCTAATTATTATGAAAATCTCCTATAAATAAAAAAATAATTCGCTATGAATTATAATTTTTTATTTCAAATGGTGAAACATTTACTATATAAAACTTTTTTTGTGCTAAAATATCAGGTAAATAGACCATCACATTAAGATAATTATGTTTAAATTTATCATCAAGTAATATATTAAACAAAGTATCTAGATCTTTATTACTTTTGCCTATTTTTATTAATTCATTTCCTATACGTTCTGCTTCATTAATATATTCTTTGTTACTCATTTGTTAACCACCCAACATAATTATATCATATAATGTCGTCTTTGACTAGGTGTTTATTAATATTTGTTTAAAGTATACTTGTTTTAGTAGGTGATTATATGAATATTGAAGCAAAAGATAAATATGTATTAAAAGAATATTTTGCAATTAACCTAAAATGGTATAGATTTGAAAAAAATTATACTCAAGAACATTTAGCAGAATTATCAAATTTAACTCCTAAATATATAAGTGATTTAGAGAGAGGAAAATTTTCACCAACTTTATCAAAAATAGAAGCAATCGCAAATGCTTTAAATATCGAACCTTATTTATTGATAAAACCAGATCATGTAAATGATATTAAACAATTACCAGATAAAATTGATAAAAAAGTTGGAAGAAATAGAATAAAAAAACAAAAATAAAGTAAAATTTTAATATAATTTGAATAAAAATTAAAAAAATATGTAAAATAAACATTATGATATGTTATAATAAATATGTTCATGGAGGAAAAAATGGGAAATTTAGAAGAAAAATGTAAATGTAATAATGAAGAATGTACAAATGAAAAAGGATGTAATTGTTCTGATGAAAGTTGTGTTGAAAATAAACCATTAGTAATTGAAATGGAAGATGAAAATGGTGAAAAAGTAAAAGTGCAAATTGTTGGAACATTTGATGACAATGACAAAAGTTATGCAATAGTTAATGACCTTGATAATGAAGAAAATTCATATATTTTTGAAGTTCAATCAACAGATCAAGGAGATATGCTTGTAAGTATTGATGATGAAAAAGAATTCGATAGACTTTGTTCAGTTGTTGAAAAACTAACTAGCGAAAACAATTAAAATAATAGTTGACTTTTAATAAAAAATTATGCTATAATCTACTTGCAGTTTTGATATTGCAAGTATTTGGGGCTTTAGCTCAGCTGGCTAGAGCATCTGCCCTGCACGCAGAGGGTCAGGGGTTCGAATCCCCTAAGCTCCACCATAATGATACTTAACTCGGGTTTTTGTGACTCGAGTTTTAATTTGTTTTACATTCAAATTCCTTTTCTATTTTCTATATTAATAACAATACCCATAATAATCATATAACTAAGTAAACTAGAACCACCATAACTAATAAAAGGTAAAGTTATACCAGTAATTGGTAAAAGTCCAATATTCATTGAAATATTTTGAATTTGTTGAAAAATGAGCATCGCAAGTATCCCAGAAATAATATATTTGTATTGTCCTTTGCTTTTCATTGCAATTTTTATCAATTGCATATCAAAATAAAATATAATCAAAATAAGTAATATTGATGCTATAAAACCAAAGTTACTTGAAAATACAGCAAAAATAAAGTCAGTTTGTGGTTCTGGAAAATAAATAGGAGTTTTCATATATCCATGACCCATCAATCCAGCACTACCAATTGCTGCAAGAGCATTTGTAAGTTGCATACCTGATCCATTTTGCCAGTCAAGTAATCTATCCATTCTATAAAAGAAATTAGTTCCAAAAATATCTATAAATAAATCTTGGTAACAGAAAAACAGTATTAAAAATGTTGCTAAAAGCCCACCTATAAATATCCCAGCAGTTATAAACCATCTATATCTAATTCCAAAGACAAATAACATTACAATTAAAATAGCAAAAAAGATAAATATAATGCCAGTATCTGGTTCAAAAAAAATTAATATAGAAGGAATAAGTGTAATTACTAAACATTTAAGAATTATAATAAATTCACCTTTTAAAGTTATTTTATGATTAGAAATTTCATAATTACTTAGCTCTTTTGCGATTGCTAGGATTAGAAATATCTTAACAAATTCACTAGGTTGGAAAGATCCTATTTTTGGTATAGTAAACCAACATTTTGCACCATTAGATTCAGTTCCAAAAAATAATACTAATATAAGTAAAATATTTCCTATAATATATGGCACATATGGATGTTCATAAATAAAATTTCCTTTATATTTACTTATTAATATTATAAATATAAATCCGATTAGGTACCATATTAATTGTTTTATGTATAAGTTATTATATGATGAAGATAATAGGTTTTGACTGCTATAAATACTCATTATACTTATAATCATAAATATGATAATTAGTATAATAAGTTTTAAAATATTTATTTTCCTATTTTTAATAGTAGTATTCATAGTTAATCACCATTTTTATTATAGGCAATAATTTAGTAAATATTTGTCATATAAAGCATAAAATTAATAAAAAGGAGTGTTTTAATGAAAAAGAAATTACCTGGGATATATAAAGGAACTGTTAAAAATATTAATAAGAATCAAAGACAAGCAATTTTATCAAATAGTCAAGAAATTTTACAAAATGAAAATAATGATATTGAAAAAAATAATTTTGAAGAAAAAAGTGTTAATAGGCAAATAAAAGATATTTTTTCTTCCCCAAACTATGTATATAAAGCAAATGTATCAATAACGATGGAAGATGGGGAAAATGTAAAAAAAACTATCATTGGAAGGACCAATAATAGTCTTATAACAATAGATGATGAACTTATAGATGTAAGTAAAATTAGTCGAATAGATTTTCTAGACTAGAAATTACTAAACATTTTCTATAAATGTATCACCCAAACATCTAATACTGCATATGCATTCTAAATTCATTGTAAAGAATGATTCAGTTGATGTATAAGTTCCATCTTCATTAGCGATTAGAACTCTAAATGTACAACAGCAGTTATCTATTTTTTCAACTCTAAATACTGAAGAAGTAGCAGTTGGTTCAGCAACTCTTTGAGTTGGTGCACTCCATGGAGTTATACCATTACTCATACAAGTATAAAGCATAACTGGTCTTGTGTTGTAATAAAGACATGAAAATTGACCTAAACTTGGTTTATCACAACTTTCTATACAATCTTCTTCTCTATCAGCGTTTTTTTGAAGTAAATAAATAACTTTTAAAATATCACTGATACAATTACAATTGTTTTTACACATAATGTATTCCACCCCTTTTAATTTATTTTCTACTATAAGATATTCGAGTATTAATTAAAAGTGTAGGTATTTGCTTGAGTTTTTATTAATTTATAGTATAATTATAATAGGTGATAAAAATGATTAACTACCAATATTTAATAATTTTTGTTGTACTTTTATTCATAGTAATAATTGTTTTAAAAGCAAACAAAAAGGATTTCTATATTGAATCAAACAAACTTGTGGATTATTTGGGCGGAAAAGATAATATAATTTCAATGGAAGTTAATATGTCAAGGTTCAAGGTAACGTTAAATGATGTAACAAAAGTTAACAAGGAAGCAATCCAAAAAATGGGTGCTAAGGGTATAGTTGAAATTGATAATCAATTAAAAATTATTTTAGGTCCAAATTCTAAAACATTACTTAAATATATAGAAGAATTAAAAAAGTGATAGTTATTATCACTTTTTTAATATAGTTGTTTACAAACTCCTTCATCTGGTACATAAAAACAATGATTTTTGTATCTGCCACTATTTCTTTGATTAAACCATGTTTCTCTACAACTGTTTCCACTACCAGGAGCATAAAACCATAAAGCATTAGTAGCGGGATGAAAATATTCTCCATTTATTACTCTTTTAGCAAGATTTTTTTCTGTTGTACTTGATGAACTATAAAATAATGGACTATTTATACTAGAAAAACCACCGGGACTTTGATATACCATTTGATAAATGCTAGTTATATTTTTAAAATCTAAACAATTTCCAATAACCCTATTTATTCCAACATTTCCTACCATAAGCATACCAAGGTTTCCTTCACCAGTGGCTTCTGCTCTCATTAACCTTGCAAGTAAATCAAGTTCTTTTGTATTATACGCAACAATTCCCATATAAACCTCCTAGTGTATTATATGTATATATATAATAAAATTATATTTAATTATTGATAAAATACAAAAAATATGATATTATTAACAAGAACCAGATATAGGGGATTAGTTAAATGGTATAATAGGAGTCTCCAAAACTTTTGTTGGGAGTTCGATTCTCTCATCCCCTGCCAAATGTAGATAAACTCCAATTTTGGAGTTTTTATTCAATTGAGGTGAGTTTATTATGGAAAATGATTTTCTTTATCTAACATACTATCAAGTAATGACATTTATGATAAGAATAAGGGAAATGGAAAATGAGAATCCTTATTTTCATGATGAAATCGTATCAGCATTTAATAATAATATTATTAGTAGAAGTGAAGAAATTGCAAGGAGTTCATCATTTAAGTTAAAACTGATTCCAAATGCTAATAAATTTAAAGTTTCTCAAGGTATGGTAAAATATTTAAAAAATTTAACAGATGTTGATGTATTTGATAATGATGACTTAAAGAAATATATTCCTTTGATAAAGAATCTTGAAAAGAATCTTGAAAAAGAAACAATGGATAGAATTAAAAATATGAGACGGTAAAAATTTAAAAGGCAATAGAAATTTTGGAACTTGTTCTATTACCGTGCCAAAATATTAAACAGAATCCAAAAGGATTCTTTTATATAAAAGAGGTATAATATGGAAGAAATTTATGATAAGCTAGTCCGTGATAATATTGCTGATATTATCAGGTCTAATGGTGAAGAACCAATTACCAGAATATTAAATGATGATGAGTATTGGGAATATCTTTTAAAAAAAGACTCTGAAGAATTAGAAGAAGTGAAAAAAGCGCTTACTCCTGAAGAAATAAAAAAAGAATTAGGAGATAAATTAGAGGTATTAATAGCTATGGCTAATTTTTATGGATTTACTTTAGAAGATATTATACATGAAGCTGATATAAAAAAGAGTAAAAATGGTGGATTTAAAAAAAGATTATTATTAGAAAAAGTAATTACAAATAAAAAATAGTAAGATAAAAGATAAAATTTGAAATTCTTTTTATTTAAGTAAAATTATGAATGAATATTCAAACACAAGTCTTGAGAAGTAATAAACTAACATTTTTGTTAGTTTTTTTATTAAATATTATTAAAAAATAAGGCATAGTTTGCTTAATTATTTGTATTGATTATCTTTTCATAAAATATTATGAAAGGAGATGAAAGTATGAATTCACAAAATTTTAATGATTGTAAACAAGATTGGCCAACTATTAAACCTTGTAATAGATGTTGCTTTATAGCAGGAGCAACAGGCCCAACAGGTCCAACAGGTGCAACTGGTATACAAGGAATTACTGGCCCAACGGGTCCAACAGGTCCAGCAGGTCCAACAGGGATAGCAGGTCCACAAGGAGTGGCAGGTATACAAGGTGTAGAAGGACCAACAGGACCAACAGGTCCAGCAGCAGGTCTTAATGCTTATGGAGGACTTTATTCTACTTCAAGTCAGTCATTTCAAACAATTGATGATACACCTATTACTGTTAATTTAGAAAATGAAATGGAAGATTATGACGTAAATCAATCTGGTAATACTGTTACTATAATAGAAGGTGGAATTTACGAAATTAGTTATAGTATTTCTGCTACATTAACAGATGCTGGCAATCTTGTTGTTGAAGTTAGAAATGTTTCTGAAACTGTACAAGGTTCTACAGGTACTCTTACTTTGACGGCAGGTTCAACAGGAACATTATCAAAAAGTTTTATTGTTGATTTAGAAGATGGAGCTGCACTTTCTCTTGCCTTAGTTTCTACAACATCTACACAAGGCGGAAGTGTAAATCAAGCAACTTTATCTGTAAAATTATTAGATTAACTAATTTATTGTTATTACGTATTTAAATGACTAACATGGATATTTTTCCATGTTTTTATGTGTTTTATAATAAATCATATTTGATATAAATAAAAATATAATATAAAAAGGAAAGGATGAGATAAATGGAATGTAATTTTAACAATGAGGAAATTAAACATCGAAAAACATGTTATGTTGTAGGTCCGACAGGCCCAACAGGACCTACAGGCCCAGCAGGTTCAGCAAGTGCAAGAATTTCAGTAGCAAGTACTACAACAACAGGACCTGATGAAGAAGCAAACGTATATAATAGTGGAACAGATAATGATGTTTTATTAAATTTTGTTATACCTAAAGGTGCAACTGGTCCAATTGCTAATTTTATGATTGGATCAGTTAGAACAGTTGATTCAAATACACCTGCACAAGTAACAATTACTCCAATATATAAAAATGAGGAGAGTGATAATTAATGGATGAAATTATTGCATATCAATTAGATTTTCTTATTCCAAAAGGAGAAAAAGGAGATACCGGAGAAAAAGGAGAACAGGGAATACCAGGAGAAATTGGACCTAAAGGAGAACAAGGATTAACGGGTGAAAGAGGTGAAAAGGGGGAACAAGGTCCAGTAGGTCCAAAAGGAGATACTGGGGAAAAAGGAGAAAAAGGAGACCCAGGTCCAGTAGGTCCAAAAGGAGACCCAGGTCCAGCGGGACCACCTGCATTTTCTTTAAGTGCATATGGAGGGAAATATAATAATACTACAATGGATATAACATCTACTGATATAGGTAATTGGACACAAATAAATTTACCAAATTTAATGCCTAATGTTAATGCTAATGAAACTGAAGAAAGTTATATAAAACTTGAACAAGATGGAATTTATGAAATAAATTTTTTTGCTAATATATCTGTCAACAAAGATTGTGATGTAACATTAATTGTTAGAAAAAATGAAAAAAATATTCCATCTATGGTTATTACTCAAAATGTTTCTACTCAAAAAGATACTATTTTTCAAGGGAGCGCATTAGAAGTTTTAAAAGCGGATGACAAAATAGACATGGCTATATCTGCTAATCATGAAAATGTAACTATTAATTTTGGTAAAGGTATGAATGCTAGTTTATCAGTTAAAAAAATAGACGAGTCTGAGTAAAAACAATTTAGTTTATAATTTTTTTAAAGATTATAAACTTTTTTTTAATCATAAAAAATAATTTATTAATCATAATAATAAAGAGTATAGTTATAGGAGTTTAATATGAAATCAAAAAAATTTATATTATTTATATTATTAGTTTTTTCATTTATATTATTTTTTATAAATATAAAATCAATATTATTATGGATTAATAATAATCATAAATCTAATAAGTTAAACGAAAAACTAAAACAAGTAACCAAAATAAGTAGTACAAATTCAGATTCAAGTAATTTAGTTAATCCTCCAGAAAATGATAATGATGATTACTGGCAATATATTAATGAAGATTTTCTTGATGTTGATTTTTCAAATTTATTAAATCAAAATGATGATACAGTAGGTTGGATAAAAGTAAATGGAACAAAAATAGATTATGCAGTTGTACAATCAAATGATAATAATTTTTATCTAACTCATTCATTTGATAAATCTGAAAGTGTAGCAGGATGGGTTTTTTCAGATTTTAGGAATAATTTTAATAATTTAAATTATAATAGTATAATTTATGGACATAGAATGAGAGATGAAAGTATGTTTGGGAGTTTACCATATGTATTAAATGATGAATGGTATAAAGATAAAAAAAATCATATTATAAAATTATCTACTACTAAAGAAAATACAATTTGGCAAATATTCAGTATTTATGTTGTATATAAAGAAAGTTATTATATAACTACAAATTTCAAAAACTTAGATGCATATCAAGAATTTTTAGATACAATTGTTAGACGCAGTCAATATCTATTTTTTACTAGTGTAAATACAAATGATAAGATATTAACTTTATCAACATGCAAAGATTCATATGGTAATAGATTAGTAGTACATGCTAAATTAATAAAAAAGGAAACTCGATAATTAAAGTTCCCTAATATTTTCTTTTGATAAATATTTATAAATAATTATAAAATTAATTAATCCTATAATTGATAATATTATGTTTAATGTAATATTGTCAGATGTTTTTGGATTTTCTTGAGGTACATCTTCAAATAATTGTTCAATTTCAGTAATTGTTAATTCTTCCCCTGATTTAATTGTTTTAGCTATACCATTCATTATTATTGTAGCATCATCAGAATCTTCTGGTACCCACATAGTAGGTTTATTTGAAGTTTCAGTTGTATTTATTATATTTATATCATCTGATAAAGTAACTTTAACAGTACTTGTAACATTCTTACCTTGAGATAATTCTATACCACCAAATCCATTACCGGAAACATCGATTTTTCCTTCTAATCTAACATTTGATCCATTTACTAATAAAGCAGCATTACCACCAGTTAATTTTATATTTTTTATAGTAGCACTTGTCTTATATACTTGAAATATATAAATACCACTCCATATAGTATTATCACTACTTCTATCTGATCCAAAAGTACCAACATATTTTATAGTATGATTATTACCGTCAATATTTACACTTCTTGTAATATTAATCTTTTCAGTAGTTTCAATATCGTTATTTAATTTGATATCAGTAACTTCTTCATTATTCAATGCTTCTTTTAATTGTTCTTGATTACTTACATTAACAACAGTTTGAGCATTAACATTGATAATAGGTATTAAAGCTATAGTAATAAAAAATATTAGTAATTTTTTCATAAATTTTTTCCTCCTTTCATTAATAGTTTGTAATTTAAAAAAAATGTTTATACTTGAAATAACTGGTATTTAATATGATAAAAATTAATGTATAAATATTTAGATAAGAGTAAAAAATAATTAAAAATATTTGATTTTTCTATGTTATAGTAAATTCACATCTTATAAAATTGCATTTAATATATTAGAAATATATATTAAAGGTGGTTGAATTTATGAATGAAAAATTTGAAGTAGAAGTATTAACTAGACTTGCAGTTATTGAAAGTAAAATTGATGATTATAAAAATTTAAAAAAAAGATCAGAAGAAGCTTATAATATTGCAAAAAATAATGAAGAAAAAATAAATAGAATAGAAGATAGAAATAAGTGGCTTTGGAGAACTGCATTAGGATCATTAATAACAGGACTTATAGGAATATTAACATTATTTATAAAATTAGGCCTCGGAATTAGTTAATATATATAAAAAAATCTAGTAAATTCTAGATTTTTTTGATATAATATTCCTGTAATTGCCCAATAGCCAAGTGGTAAGGCGGTAGACTCTGAATCTATTATGCGTTAGTTCGAATCTAACTTGGGCAGCCATGGCCTATTGGTGAAGCGGCTTAACACACTGCCCTCTCACGGCAGCATTCATGGGTTCGAATCCCATATAGGTCACCAAAATGATAGAAAACTCGAACTTTTATGGTTTGAGTTTTAAAATGTTTAAATTTATGATAAAATAAAACAAAATTTTATATTAATTTTAATATTTAAAATATATAATAATCTGTAGGGGTGTGTATTATGTTTGATTTGGATATAATAGAACAAGATTGGAAAGATAATTCATTTTGTTTAAGTGAACAAGAAATAATAGAAATATATCGTTCTGAAGGTGTAACTAAAGAAAAATATGATAAAGAAGTTGAAGAATATAAAAATAAATTTGATGTTGGTATATCAGCAGCAGATAAATTACTTGCTCAAATTTTTGGTGATTCCAAAATTAGAGAAAAATTAGAATATCAAAAAAAATTAGAAGAAGAAAATCCCTTTCCTTCAAGGAAGCGTTTAAGCAATGAAGCACAAAAAAAAGTTGTTGAAGGAAGTTTAAACATAGTTTTTGACTCTACTAGAGAATGGTATGAAATTTTAGAAGAAAAAGTACATATGGAAGATATATATTTTATATGCCTAGAATCACTTATAAAAAGTGTTAGATATATGGTACACTGTGAAAAACCTATTTTTTCTTTATATGTATCTAAAAGTATTGAAAATAATATAACAAAATATATATCAAAAATTATGAATATTGATAGATATCAATCAAATATACTCATTCAAAAATTAAAACAAAATTTTTATAATTCTAAAGTCTTTAAACCTAAAGATAAATATTTTAATTATGAAGATAAAGAAGAAATCGAAAAACCATCAAAAATATTTTATAAACTGAAAGATAAATTATTAGATGTACATTATATAGAACAAATGTCATCTAATGAATTTATGAATGATTATTATGATGCAATCCAACATCTTGAAGAAATAGATAGAGAAGTTATGCAATTATCTTTTGATATTTATGGATACCGTGGTGGTCTCACTGATGCTGAAATTGCTGATTATATAGGAATTGATTCAAATAAAATTTCTAATATTAGAAAAAGATCTATTAGAACTCTAAGAAAAAATAAGAAACTTCTATCATATTTACCAAATTAACCTTAATATAATTATAGTATTATTATTGATATATTTTTGATATAATTAAATAGGTGATAATAATGAAAAATAAGTTTAAATATATTATATTTATTATTTTATTAGTACTACTTATATTTATAACATACATGGTAAAAACAAATAAAATAGTTAATTTTGATAATACTATTTATAATTTTTTAAAAGGGATATCAAATGAATATTTAACATCATTTTTTAGGGTTATAACATATTTAGCAAACTGGCAATCAATCGTATTAATATGCATAATTTGCATTATAGTAATAAAAAATAAATGGATAGGAATATCAATAAGTATTAACTCAATTTTTAGTACAATTTTAAATAATACATTAAAAAGTATCTTTGTAAGACCAAGGCCTGATGTACTTAAATTGATAACACAAGGGGGATATAGTTATCCAAGCGGACATGCGATGGCATGTATGAGTCTTTATGGTTATATTATTTATCTAATATATAATTCAAATATAAATAAAAAGACAAAAATAACAACTATTATATTACTATCTATACTAATATTACTTATAGGCATCAGCAGAATATATTTAGGTGTTCATTATGCTAGTGATATAATCTCAGGATATATAACTTCTATATTACTTATGATGATATATATAAAGATTACTAATAAAGTAAAAAATAATATTGTATAATTAGTAAAAAAAATGTAATACTTTACATTTTTTTGTTTATGTTTATTTACATACGTGATATACTATAGTTATAAGGGTGTGATATAATGTTTAGAAAAGATCCAAAGAAAGATTCATTAGATGTACAAAAAATTAATGAAGGAGTAGTACTTTTAAATAAAATGTTAAAAGTATTATTTGTTGTTTTAATTATAGTAGCTATCATGATAATTACATATGTTGTAAAAGAATGGCGTATTCTATCATTTTTAAAAACATTATTAAAAATATTATCACCATTTTTTATAGGGCTTGTAATAGCTTGGTTGTTTAATCCAATTGTAAAATTTTTAACTAAGCATAAAATGAGCAGAGTTTTATCAACATTAATTGTTTATTCTATTTTTCTAGCATTACTAGTTGTTATACTTGTAAATAGTGTACCAGTACTTACAAATCAACTTAATGATTTTATAAATATAGTACCAACAATAACTAAAAATTTAGGAGATTTAGTAAATAAAATATTTGGATTTTTAGAACCTTTATTGAATAACAATGTTGAAAGCATAAAACAGGAGTTATATTCAGCAATTATCCAAATTGGAAAAGGTATAACTGTAGAATTTCCTGATAAAGTAATAGGTGTTGTAACTTCAATTATATCTGGTCTTGGAACTTTTGTTATAGGATTATTTATTGGACTTTATTTATTATTTGATTTTGATAATGTTAGTAGGGTATTTATTAGTATATTGCCTAATAAAGCAAAAGAAGATGCTAAAAATTTGATGGATGTATCTAATAAAACTTTAGTTAATTATATACAAGGAATTTTATTAACAATGACACTTGTATTTATAGGAAACTCTATTGGTTTTTCAATAGGTGGATTAAAGGCATCAATTTTATTTGCATTATTCTGTGGTGTCACTAATGCAATACCATATGTAGGTCCATACATAGGTGGAATACCGGCAGTAATAGTTGGATTTACTCAAAGTGTTCCAACAGGAATAATAGTACTAATTAGTTTGGTTGTAGTTCAACTTTTAGATAATGTAATATTCACACCACTTGTACAAAGTAAAGGATTAAAATTACATCCTGTAACAATAATTATTGCTCTTTTGATATTTGGTCAATTCTTTGGTATATTAGGAATGATTCTTGCAGTACCATGTATCGCTGTTATTAAAACTATTTTCTCATATTTTAATAATAAATATGAATTTATAAAAATAAATAAACAAATAGATGAAGAAATAGAAAAAGGAGAGACAATTAAATAATGCAAAAGATTGAAAAATTTTTATGGATTATATTAATCAGTTTTATAGTATATGATTTTATTCCAATATTTGCATATTTAATGAGTGAAAGTGCCGCGAATAATTATGCTAAAATATGTGTATTATTTATAAATTCAATATATTCTTTATTAGCGGGAATAATATTGACAAAACAAGATGGATTTAAATGGTATTATTCAATAGTTATAGGGATATTATTCATACCTTCATCTATATTACTATATAATTTTTCAACAATTATATTTTCTATAGTTTATATAGTTATATGTTTAGTAGGATCACTATTATATTACAAATATAGTAATAAAAAAGTTCATTAAGAACTTTTTTTTAAATTGCAATCAAAGTTATTTCTGTTGGATATATTGGAGAACTATTATATCTTAAATAAAATTTATAATCATTATGCATTTCATATATCATTTTAGGTATTTTCCATAAATCTTGATTGTTATGATAAACAGATATTAAAAGTTTAGGATGATCATTTAAAATATGATTCTTACCTCCATTAATTGCTTTTTGTTCAAATCCCTCTATATCAGCCTTTATAAGAGTTATAGTCTCATCAATATCAAGATCTAATGTTGTAACATCTACATCACCATTATTATCTATTGAAAGTGTATTTGCAGATAAACTTTCTTCATTATTATTAATAGACATAGTGCATTTTTCATCACTAATTCCCTTTAATCTATATTCTATATTATCTAAATTTTTTAAGTTATTTTTAAGTTGTTCAAAAATACTAGGGGTAATTTCATAACAATATATTTTCTTATATGAATTTTTACCATAATTTTTTATATATGACAATACTGTATCACCAGTATATGCACCTAAATCAACAATAACTTCATCATTAGAACATTTAACTATATCTAAATCAAAATAGTCATCAAACATGTATTCTTTACTTTGATAAGTAGATAAAAAATCGTATCTATACCAATTACTAAGTATGCTATAAAATGTTTTTTTTGATCTATAATCACATAAATGATTATATACCCAAGCAAAATCATCAATATGCTCATATAATTCCTTAGCTTTTAATTTTATTTCTTCATAATTATTATTTTCAATATCAATTATTCCCCAATATTTAAATTGATTAAAAAAAGTTATACAACTTGTTTGTATTTCCTTAGATACATTATCAAAATTTTTCCTAATTCTATAGTATAGTTCATATTCATCTAGTGATTTAATTTCTTTAACTAAATCATTAAAATTTTTATCAATAATATTCAAATAACCACTTCCTTAATTATTTTATACGTTAATACTATGTTCTTAATTATAAATTTATTCATATAATTTATTAAGGTGAGTGTATGATAGTTATAGATCCATCAAAAGGTGGAAGCAATGTTGGAATGGTGAATAATGGTATTACTGAAAAAGAATTTAATTTACTTTTAAGTCAGTATATATATGATAGATTAAAACAATTAGGTGCAGATGTAAAAATAATAAGATCAACAGATGAATATATAAATGATGCAGATAGAGCAAATAGAATACTTAATGCATACGGAAATAATTCAAGAGTAATAGCGATTTCTAATCAATTAGGAGATAATAATACTAATGCAGAAGTAATATATCCACTGCGAAACAATGATACATTAGCAAAATCAATTTCAGATAATTTAGAAAATTCCGGATTAACAGTAGATAAATATTATCAAAGAAGAAGTGAAAGTGATACATCAAAAGATTATTATAATATACAGAAAGATACGGGTAATATACAAACAATAATAATAAATTACGGCAATATAAATAATGCCACTGAAGCAAATAATTTAAAAAATAATTGGGAAAAATATGCAGAAGCAGTAGTAAAGGCACTTGCTAATTACGAAGGAATACCATATTCATTAAATAATGAAACATCTAATACTTATAAAGTACAAAAAGGAGATAGTCTATATTCAATTGCTAAAAAATTTAATACGACTGTAGAAGAAATAAAAAAATTAAACAACTTAAAAAGTAATTTATTACAAATAGGAGATATATTACTTATTCCAACAATTAGTACTGATAATAATGAGCAAACATATATAGTGCAAAAAGGGGATAGTCTATATCAAATAGCACTAAAATTTAATACAACAGTTGATAATATAAAAAAATTAAATAATTTAACAAGCAATTTATTATCAATAGGTCAAGTTTTAATAATATCAAAAGGAGAAAAAACAGATGATAGTAATGTATATATAGTGCAAAAAGGAGATAGTCTATATCAAATAGCATTAAAATTTAATACAACAGTTGATAATATAAAAAAATTAAATAATTTAACAAGTAACTTATTATCAATAGGTCAAAAATTATTAATACCTCAAGATAAAATATCAAGTGATTATACTATATATACTGTACAAAAAGGAGATAGTCTATATCAAATAGCACTAAAATTTAATACAACAGTTGATGACATAAAAAAACTAAATAACTTAACAAGTAATTTATTATCAATAGGCGAGCAACTAAAAATTCCAAATTAGTTGTTTTTTATTTGACAAAATATGATATAATGTAGTTGGTGATATTTGTGAAAATCATAAAAATAAGTGCATTATGGTGTCCAGCATGCCTAATAACTAATAAAGCATTAGATAAATATTTAAATGAAAATAAAGATATTGAAATAGTTAATTTAGATTATGATTTTGATGAAGAAGAGGTAAAAAAATATAATGTTGGAACAATATTACCAGTATTGATTTTTGAAAAAGACAACAAAGAAGTACTAAGACTTATAGGTGAAAAAAATTATGATGAAATAAAGAAAGCAGTAGGTGAATTATAATGAAAAAATTTATTAAAATATTTTTATTATCAATTTTATTTTTAATCTTTCCTTTAAGTGTTAATGCAGAGGAAAGAATTGTAAATATTCATTTATTCTATGGAGATGGTTGTCCACATTGTGCAGCAGAAAAAGAATTTTTAAGTGATTATTTAAAAGATAAACCTAATGTTAAATTATACACATATGAAGTATGGGGAAGTAGTAAAAATCAACAATTATTATCAGATGTACAAAGACAAATGGGTAGTTCAGCATCTGGAGTACCTTATACAGTTATAGGTAAAAAAGTAATTGTCGGATATTCAGATGGTACAACTGATGAAAATATAAAACAATCTGTAGAATATTATTTAAATGAAGAAAATGAATATAGAGATTATGCTGGAGAAGTAACAGGTGTTAGTAAGAAAAATAGTTCAAAAATAGAAACCCCAACTAAAGAAGAAGAAAAAGATGATAATTCAAATGAAGAAAATACTTTTAGTGAAGAAGTAAGTGTGCCAGTACTTGGTAAAATAAATGCTAAAAGTGTATCTTTACCATTACTTGCAGTAGTACTTGGTTTTGTAGATGGTTTTAATCCATGTGCTATGTGGATATTAATATTTTTAATAACAATGTTATTTAACATGAAAGATAAAAAGAAAATGTGGATTTTAGGATTAACATTTATAATTACATCTGGAGTAGTTTACTTATTATTTATGTTAACATGGTTAAATCTTGCTACATTTATAAGTAAAATTTCATTTATAAGATTATTAATTGCTTTAGTTGCAATTGTTGTTGGTATAATAAATTTATCAAAATATATATCATCATTAAATAAAAAAGATGATGGATGTGATGTAGTAGATAAAAAAGAAAGAAAAAAAATAATGGAGAAAATTATTTCAATAACAAAAGAAAAGAAGTTTGTACTAGCAATACTTGGAATAATGGTTTTAGCAGCTTCAGTAAATATAGTTGAATTAATGTGCTCTGTAGGATTACCACTTGTATTTACTCAAATACTTGCTATGAATGATTTATCTACATTTAGTTATATGATTTATATGCTTATATATATATTCTTCTTTTTAATAGATGATATAGTTGTATTTGCAATTGCAATGATAACATTAAAGGTTACAGGTATATCTACTAAATATACAAAATATTCACATTTAATTGGTGGTATAATAATGTTAATAATTGGTATCTTGATGATAGTAAAACCAGAATTATTAATGTTTAATATATAAATAAGACCTTCTAAGATATTTAGAAGGTTTTATTATGTCTTTTTTTTATTTATATACATATATTTATAATAATGAAAGGATATGTATATGGATAATAAAATTACTATAGGTATTCCAAGAAGTTTACTTTATTATAAATATAATACTTTATGGTTAACATTTTTTAATGAATTAGGAATAGATACTTTAGTTAGTCCTGAAACAAATTATGAAATACTTGAAAATGGCAAAAAAAATACAGTATCAGAAGCCTGTCTTTCATTAAAAATATTTATTGGACATGTTAATTATTTAAAAGATAAAGTAGATTATATTTTAGTTCCAAGGATTGTTTCACTAGAAAATGAAATGAAATTATGTACTAATTTTAGTGCATTATACGATATAGTTAAAAATACTTTTAAAGTTAATGTAATTAGTTACAATGTTGATGTTGATAAAGGAATATCAGAACAAGATGCATTTATAAAGATGGGACAAGAGTTAGGATTTGGTAAGGAACTTATACTTAATGCATATAAAGTATCAAAAAAAGAAGAATATAAACAAAGAAAAATAAATTATTTATTACAAAGAAAAAAATTGAATAGAGAAAGAACAAAAGTATTATTGGTTAGTCATGGTTACAATTCAAATGATAATTTAGTAGGAAAAATAATAACAGATAATTTAAAAAAATATGATGTAGAAGTTATATATGCAGACATAATAAATCCAGATAATAGAGAAAAATTATATAAAAACATATCAAAGAGATTATATTGGACATATAATCAGGAACTTTTAAACTCTATTGAAGAGTATAAAGATTATGTAGATGGAATAGTATATCTTTCAACACTTCCTTGTGGTCCGGATTCTTTAGTAAATGAAATGTGCATAAGAAAAGTAAATAAAAAAAATATAACAATTTATATGGATGAATTGTCTTCTACTGAAATGATTCAAACAAGATTGGAAAGTTTTATTGATATTATAAAAAAGGATGATATTTATGAATAGAAAAGTAATAAGTTTTCCTACTCTATCAGATTATAATACACCAATAAAGTTTATATTAGAGAAATTAACTGATTATGAAGTTAGACCATCAAAGCAAATAACAAAAGACACTTTAGAATTAGGTTCAAAACATTCTCCAGAGTATGCATGTTTACCATTTAAATATACTTTAGGGAATTATATTGAATCATTAGAAGATGGAGCAGGTATAATTCTTCAAGCAGGTGGTGGATGCAGATTTGGATATTACTATGAACTTCAACAACAAATATTAACAGATTTAGGATATGAATTTGAATTTTATTCATTAACAGATAATGATGTTAACGGAATAAGAAGTATTTATAATACATTTAAAAAATTAAATCCTCATATAAAAAAAATAAAATATTTATATTATTTATTACTAACATTTTTAATGATATATTTTATGGATAAAATCGATATATATATTAGAAAAAATATAGGTTTTGAAATTCATAAAGGAAGTTTTGATAGAATAAAAAATAGTATGCTTACTAAGTTTTCAAAAACTAAAGGTTTTATAGATTTAATAAAAAATTATTTATATTATAAAAAACGATTTATAAATATACCTCTTGATAAACCTAAGAATTGTATAAAAATAGGAATAGTAGGCGAATTATATACTTCAATGCAACCACATTCTACCTATTTTTTAGAAAGAGAACTTGCAAATATGAATGTAGAAATTACCAGATTTACTAATGTAACATTTCTACTTATAACAAAGAGATTTAAAGAAAAATATTATTTAAGAAAAATAAAAAAATATTGTAAATATACATTAGGATCAGATGCTATGGAAAATATAGCAAGAGCTAAAATATTAATAGATAAAGGATATGATGGAATAATTCATATTAAACCATTTGGATGTACTCCAGAAATAGGTGGAATGAAAATTCTTGAAAATCTTTGTAATGATGAAAATATGCCATTAATGTTTTTAACATTTGATACAAATACAAGTGAACTTGGAATAAAAACACGACTTGAAGCATTTTATGATATGCTAAACATGAGGAGGAATAATGAAAAATAAAGCATATTTAGGAATAGATATAGGTTCTATATCAACAAAGGCAGTTATAATAGATGATAATAATAATATTCTTACAAGTGAGTACATATATACTAATGCTGATCCTATAAATGCAGTAAAAACTCTTATATCAAAATTGAAAAATAAATTTGATTATAATTCATATAAGATAGTATCAATAGGTACAACAGGTAGTGCAAGAAAATTAATAGGAAAAATGTTAGGAGCTACAATAATAAAAAATGAGATAACTGCGCATGCTATAGGAACTATAAACATGCATCCAGATGTTAAAACTATACTAGAAATAGGTGGTCAAGATTCAAAAATAATATTAATAGATAATAAAGTAATCAGTGATTATGCAATGAATACATTGTGTGCCGCAGGTACAGGAGCATTTTTAACAAGTCAGGCAAAAAGATTAAATATAAATATAGATGATTTTGGATTAATTGCCCTAAGGTCAAAAAGACCAATTAAAATAGCAGCTAGATGTACAGTATTTGCTGAATCAGATTTAATTCATAAAGCACAGATAGGATATAAAAAAGAAGATATAGCATATGGCTTATGCAAATCTATAGTTAATAATTATTTAAATAATGTAGCAAAAGGAAAGAAAATATTAACTCCTATTGTTTTTCAAGGAGGAGTAAGTAAAAATATAGGAGTAATTAAAGCTTTTGAAGAGGAATTAAAACAAGAGATTATTGTAGATGATATAGGTCATTTAATGGGCGCATATGGCATTGCAATTATGAGTAAAAAATACGAAGATGATTTAAAATTTTCTTTTAATATTAATGAATTTAAATTTGAAACAAAAGTATCTGAATGTAATAAATGTACTAATAATTGCGAGATAGTAAATATATATAAAAATAAGATTTTAGTCGATAGATGGGGAAATAGATGCGAAAATGGATTAAAATAGTCAAAAACACTTTACAAAAGTAGGGTATATTGTGGTATAATGTATTTAAATACAACAATATATCGAAAATAGGGGAGTGTATAAGATGACAGAAAAATTAGATTACAGTAGAGAAGATGCAATGGCAATATTAAATAGTGAAAATTATACAGATGAAGATAAAAAACAAATATATGATAAATATATGAGTGATTTAAAGAAAAGACGTAGAAAAGAAATTATAAATAGGTTAAATAATTATGCAATGGACAATGAAATAATAACTGAAGAAATATATGTTGCAAAATTAAAAGAATATGAAAATGATGATTTATCAAAGCCATTTGAAGTAATTGAAAAAGAACTTTCTGATTTTGCTACTGAAATGAAACAAAAATATGATGAATATATAAGTAAGAAAAATCAAGAGGAAATTAATATTGTTCCAGATATTAAAGCACAACCATTAGAAAAGGAAACATTTGATGATACAATATTTAGTAATCCAGTAGAATTATCACAAGAAACTGAACCATCATTAATACTTGATGATGAAGTTAGTGTTTTAAATGAAGAACCTGAAATTTTAGCTAAACCATTATTTCCACAATCTGATGAAGATGAAGAATTATTACCTGAAGATGAAAAAGATGATGAAAAAGGAAATGCAAGTGCTATAATAGTTAGTATAATAGCAGTTATAATTGGTATTGTAGTAATGTATTCTATAATCAGATTAAATTAAAAAGTTATCGAATGATAACTTTTTTATAATTTAAAAATCATTAATTTACACTTAAAAATATACATGATATAATTTTAATATGGTGAGAGATTATGTATGAAGTTGCTTTAGAAATATTAAATATACTTGAAAATAAAGGTTATAATTCATATATTGTTGGAGGATTTGTACGAGATAAACTTCTTAATATTAATAGTAGTGATATTGACATTATTACATCTGCAAAACCTTATGAGATATGCAATATATTTAATAAAGATATTATTGATAATTATGGTAGTATAAAACTATTATATAAAAATTTTAAGTTTGATATTACCACATTTAGAAAAGAAGATAAGTATATAAATAATAGGTGGCCGAAAAAAGTAAAATATATAAATAATTTAAAAAAAGATCTAAAAAGAAGAGATTTTACTATTAATACTATATGTATAGATAAAAATGGAAAATATATTGATTTGTTAAATGGTATTAATGATTTACGAAATAAAGTAATAGTACCTGTTGGTAATTCTAAGAAAAAATTGAAAGATGATTCATTAAGAATATTAAGAGCGATAAGATTCGCAACCATATACGATTTTAAATTAGATAAAAAACTAGAAAAATCTATAGAATATAATAAGAAATATCTTGATAATTTATCAACTGATAGAATAAAAAAAGAATTAAATTTAATATTTAATTCTAATAATTGTTCTTATGGAATTAATTTAATTAATAAATTTAATATTTTTGATATTTTAAAAATAAAACATAATAGTAATATAATAATAACTTATAATTACATATCGATGTGGGCACAACTTATATATCCGGATAATTATAATTTTAGTACAAAAGAAAGTAAAATGATTAATCAAATTAAATCAATAATAAAAGAAGGATATATAGATGAATATATTCTTTATAAATATGATATTAATTGTTTAATTGAAGCATCAAAAATATTAAAAATTAACAAGGATATTAATAATGAGTATAATTCACTAAAAATTCATAAGAATGAAGATATTTATATATCATATGATGATATAAAAAAATTATCATTAAATGTAGATATAAAAGAAATATATATAGATTTACAAAAACAAATATTGTATAATAGATTAAGTAACAAAAAAGAAAATATAATTAACTATATTACTAATAAGTACAAGGTAGGTGATAAAATTGAATAAAAAAATTATTGATGAATTAATAAAAGTAAATAAAGATTTAATAATACCGAATTATTTTGTAAAATATTTATCAAAATTAGAAATAACTTCAACTGAATTAATTGTATTATTATATTTTTTAAATAACAAAGAATCATTAAGTTTTAATCTTGAAAAAATATCTAAAGATTTGTATATGGACGAAAATATTATATTAGATACAATTAACAATTTAATTGAAAAAGATTATATATCAATTGAAATGAATAATGATAATGGGGTAATAAGTGAATTTATATCATTAGATTTATTTTATAGCAAAATAAGTTCTTTTATTCAAGAAAATAATGAGTCAATAAATTCTACTGATATTTATTCGCAATTTGAATCGGAATTTGGAAGAACTTTATCACCAATTGAATATGAAACTATTAACAAATGGATTGAAAGTAATATTTCTGAGGATTTAATAAAGAAAGCATTAAAAGAGGCTGTATTAAACGGTGTTAATAGTATTAGATATATAGATAAGATATTATTTGAATGGAGTAAAAAAGGATATAAAAATACTTCTGATATAGATAATAAAAAAGAAAAAGATAATTATGTAGAAGAAATATATGATTATGATTGGTTAAATGAATAAAGACATATTTTATGAAATATGTCTTTTTTTTAATTTGTTTGATTTTCTCCTGGATTAGTAGGGGATTGTGTTTGTGTGTCATCCACTACTGTAATATTTCTAGTTGCAGTAACAACGTCATTGTTATATTTTATTGTGTATTTTAATGTATATTTTCCAGGTTTAGTAAATGTATACTTTTCTTTTTGTTTTTTTGTAGTTCCAAGTTCTATACAGTTTACTGTAATTGTAGCTTTATCAGTAATATCAATACCATCACTATATGCAATAATACCTGGATCGGTATATTCAGTATTTAAAGTAGCCGTATCTTCCATATTACCACTTAATTTATATGTAATTAAACTATTAACTTCAGGATTACTTTCATTTTTTACTTCAATAGATATACCACTACTCTCAGTAATTCTTAAATTGCTAAAACATGTTTTTACGATATAAATTACCGTTTTATTTTGTTTTGTAGTTTTAAATGTAGTTGATGTAGTAAATCCAAGAGAAGTCGTTGTTCCTGTTTTAACATCTTTAACCAAAATTTCATAACCATATTCACCATCTGATGCTTTTCTAGCCGCTAATTGTTCTTCAGTTTTATTTCCATAGAGAGCTTTCATAGATTTTCTTAAATAATCGTCAGTTAGATATTCAGGTTTATTTGCAGCATTCCATGTAAGTTCAATGTTGTTTCCATTTTCTTTTGCATTTAATCCAGATGGATTAGGTAAAGTATTATATCTAGGAGATACTTCTGTAGGGACAGTACCTCTTTTAAAATATTCAGTAACTTTCATATCATCTGGTGTATTAGCACTAGGTAATAATAAAGGTGATGTGCCTCTTTCAACAGTAGCTTTTACAACACTATTTGGTACAGTAAATTTTTTAGTACCACTTCTATCGGAAATACCAGATATTACTTGTCTAAATAATTTACCACGAGTAGTATATCCATCGTTTCCAAGATAGTATCCTCTTTCTGCTTTATCATAACCATACCATAATGATACAGCATATTCAGGTGTATAACCAGTTACCCACATATCCATATTTGCAGAAGAAGGATAACCATTTTCTCGTCTTGCTTCTGTACTGAAATTAGAAGTACCTGTTTTAGCCGCAAGTTTAACTCCAGAAACAGAGCCGCCTATATTACCATATCCTTCAACAGCATAAATCAATGCATCAGTTATCATATATGCAGTTGAATCTGACATAGCTCTTTGTTTTTTATTTTTTAAACTAACAGTTTTATCAGAATCAATGTATTCAACTTTATTAACAGTATATGGTTTAGTGTAATATCCTCCATTAGCAAATGCTGCATATGCACCAGCCATTTGAACTGGATTAGATCCACTAAACGCTCCAAGTGCATGTGCTTCGTGTATTCCTCCACCGCTATCAATTTCAGGTTTAATACCAAGATTTGTAACAAATTCTAATACTTTAGCATTGTTATTTGATTGGAATACTTTAAGAGCAGGAATATTTCTAGATGCTGCAAGTGCATACTTATATGTCATTAATCCACCATATCCACCATCAGCATTTTTTACAGAAACTCCACTTGAATATGTATGAGGTCCATCAAATACTTGTGATGCAAGTGATGCATTATGATATTCAAAAGCTGGACCATAATCAAATAATGGTTTAGCGCAAGATCCAATTTGTCTAGTTATACCTGAGGCATAATTTAATACCATCTCACCATTTTGATTTCTTCCTCCACCAACTGCAACTAAAGCACCAGTATTAATATCTACAATTGCAATACCTGCTTGAACTTTATCATCTTTCCAAGTCCATGTTTTACCATCCATAATATCATTTAATAATAGTTGCTTAGAGGTATCTAAATTAGTATATATTCTCATTCCTGTTGTATATGGATCTAAACCAGTTTTGTCTCTTACTTCTTCAATTACTATATTTAAATATGATTGATATTGATTACTAGTAGATTCAGGATTAGATTGTCTAAGTAAACTTTTAACAGGAATACTATTTGCAATTTCTTCTTCTTCTTTTGTTATATATCCATGTCTTCTCATTAAATATAAAACAGTTTCTCTTCTTTCTTCTGTTAATTCTGGATGTATATATGGATCATATGATGTAGGGGCTTGAAACAATCCGGCAATAATTGCTGCTTCACTTAAATTAATGTCAGAAACAGATTTTCCAAAATAACTTTGACATGCTTGTTCAACTCCATATGAATGATTTCCTAAAAATGGAATATTAACATAAAATTCTAATATTTCTTCTTTTGAATAATTTTTTTCTAACTTGAAAATTGAAATATATATATCAGTAAATTTTCTTACAATTCCATCAAATCCAGATGATACAGTAGAAGTATATCTATTTTTTACAACTTGCATATCTAGTGTTGATCCACCACCAGCATTACCTCTACCTGTAATTTTATTAATTACTTGACCTATTGATGCCTTTGTAAAACGAGGTAAGTCAAAACCATTATGCTGCATATATCTTGAGTCTTCAGTAGCGATAATTGCATCTACTAAAATTTGAGGCAAATCATCATATTTAACATTTTTTCTCTTTTCAACACCAATTTTTCCAATTTGATTGTTATCTTTATCATAAACTATAGAAGACTCACTACTATATAAGTTTTCTGGTTTAAATTCTGGTGCATTGTTTACTATATATATAATGAAAATAATCGCACCTATTAAACAAATAAGTAAAAATATTAAAAATACATTAATTAATATCTTTATAATTTTTTTCCAATTTATTTTTTTCTTCTTTTTCTTTGTAGTGTTTGTTTTATTTGAATTTGAATTAACATTTTTCTTTTTTTTCATATATTAAACCACCTTTTAAATTTTTCTTACCATATATTAAATATTAACATATTAATCAAAAAATAACAATAATCAATATTCATTAATTATCATATCAATTATTTTTATATATTCTAATCTTGGGTAATAATTAGAATTTATTATATATCCATATTTTCTTATATAATCAATTGGTATGGATTTTCTATCATTATTATTAATAAAGTATTCGATATCATTTGTTGTAAGTAAATAAGTTTCATTAATAGTTGAAAATCTAATTATTAAAAAAGATATTCCACCATGATTTTTAACCCTAATCAAATGTTCTAATTGATGTTTATGAATATTATTTAATGAAAAAGATGTTTTAGATTTAGTTTCTTTTGCATCAAAATCTATGTATTTTCCTTTATATATTCCATTATAATCAGTTGTTGATGGTATTTCATAATATGCTTCTTTAATTTTAGTATTTACTCTTTTATTATATTCTACATTAACTACTTTTATTGGAGTAGGTTTTTTATATATAATTGCTATATCATTTTCTAAATAATACCTATTTGATATGTTTATATCTTCTTCTAGAGTCATACCTCTATTTCCATAGTCTATAGGTTTCTTGTTATATGTACTTTTTTTATTTGGATAATTCATCATCATCACCAATATAATTATACTATATATTATAAAAATTTGTTTAAAATTTTAGAAAAAAGTAACTTTGTGACTTTGTTTGTCGAATGTAATGAAATTTAAGTTTATTTATGATAATTTGTAATAAAGGAGATGAATATGAATAATTTATATCTAATATATGTATTTACAAATATGATGGAAGATGTAGAAGATAGTAAACTAAATTTATTGTTAAATTCGTTGTAAAGATAGTAAATAGATGTAAATTGACAAAACGCGCATTTTTTGTGATAATGTAGTAGTAGAGGTGGTCGAAAAATGTCGAAAGAAATTTTATTAAGTCCAGATACACTTTATAATTGGGATTTCAAAGTTGATGCTAGGGGATATAGACCTCAAGAAGTTGATAAACTTTTAGATATGATTATTAGTGACTATTATGCATATGAAAGAATAATTAAAGAGCAAAAAAGTCAAATTGAAAATCTAAATAGTGAAATGTTAGAACTTAAACATAAACTTAGAAATGCTAGAGCTAATATGGAAATAGTAAAAAATAGCGAAAGAGAAGTGACTAATGTAGACCTACTTCGTAGAATTTCTGAATTGGAAAAAGTAATATATGGTAAAGATAGAGATAAAGAATAATTTTTTAGGTAAACGCTGCAAGTAATTGTAGAGGAAAGTCCATGCTCGCACTGTTTCTGAGATGACAGTAGTGTTTGTGTATAGGGAAAAAATAACCTATAGTAGTGTAATGCTAACGACGATGAAATAACCTAAAGTTTTTCTATGGTTAAAGTAGTTATAAAGTGCCACAGTGACGATATTTTTTCGAAAGAAAAAAGTGAAACGATGGTAAACTCCACAAGCGAGAAACCCAAAATATGGTAGGGGAACTTTTAAAAGGGAAATGAACCGATTAAAAGATGAAGAAATTCATAGATAAATGTTTACCACCTAGTAATAGGTACAGAACATGGCTTATTAAAAATTATTTTTTTTATTTAAAGGAGTGAAAAAATTGAAAGAAATAGGAGAAGTTTTAAAAGAATCAAGAATGCAAAATGGTGTTTCTATAGAAGAGGCTGCTGAAGATTTAAATTATAAAGTTTCACAGTTAGAGGCACTAGAGTCAGGAGATTTTAAAAACTTCAAAGATATATTTATACTTAAATGTATAATAACTGATTATTCAAAGTATTTAGGATTAAATTCTGAAGAAATTATTGATGAATTTAATGAATATGTATTTGAATCTACATCAAAGATACCAATCGATGATATTGAAAAGGCAAGTAAAATGAAAGATGATGAGGAAAAAATTGCATCTCCATATACAAAAACAGAAAAAGAAAAGAGTAAATTGCCTTTAATATTATTTATAATTCTTATAATACTAATAATAGTTTTCAGTGTTGTAACTATTTATAATAAAAGTAAATCAAGTGAATCAAGTAAAAATATGGAAATAAGTTATGAGCAGTAGGAGAGTTTTATGAAAAATAAAAATTTACCAAATATATTAACAAATACTAGATTGATATTATCATTAATAATAATTATTATATTATTGTTTCCTTTTAATATGATTAATGTAAGTTTTAAAAAGTTTTTAATAAATGATACTTTAATAATTGATTCTAAAATGGTTATCGTTGGAATATTATTTGTAATTTCTTGTATAACAGATTTTTTAGATGGTTATTTAGCAAGAAAAGGTAATAATGTAAGTGATTATGGAAAATTAATGGATCCAATCGCAGATAAAATATCAGTTAATAGTATATTAATAATACTAACTTCTTATGGTTATATACATCCAATAGTTCCAATAATTGTAATAACAAGAGATACTGTTATTAATACGCTTAGAATGATTGCTGCAAATAATGGAAGTGTAGAAGCAGCAAAAATAACTGGTAAATTTAAAACTTTATTTCTTATGGTAGGTATTATATTAAAATTATTTGGTAATTTACCATTTGGATTAATAAATATTGCAGTTGATGACTTTTTTATAATAGCGGGTACTATATTATCATTAATATCTGGAATAGAATATTATTTATCGTATAAAAAATATTTAATTAAAGAAAGATAACCAAATATAAGATTATCTTTTTTTTTAATAAAAATATTATATGTAAATAAATAGAACAATTGTTCGAAAAAGACTTGCAAATGTAAAAAAAATAGGTTATAATAAAAATGTATTCAGTGTAGAAAGGAAAATTATTATGACAAAAACAATTGAAACAGATAAAGATAAAGTATTATCACAAGTTCTTTCAGATATAGAAAAACAATTTGGTAAAGGTGCAATAATGAGATTAGGTGATAATACTCATAATGAAATAGCAGTATCACCAAGTGGTTCATTATCACTAGATATTGCATTAGGTGTTGGAGGTTATCCAAAAGGAAGAATAGTAGAAATATATGGTCCTGAATCAAGTGGTAAAACAACATTTGCACTTCATGCAATTGCAGAAATACAAAAGGCAGGCGGGAGAGCAGCATTTATAGATGCAGAACATGCTTTAGACCCAGTATATGCTAAAAATTTAGGTGTAAATATAAATGAATTATTATTATCTCAACCAGATACAGGGGAGCAAGCATTAGAAATATGTGAGGCTTTAGTTAGAAGTGAAGCAATAAATATAGTTGTAATAGATTCAGTCGCAGCATTAGTTCCACAAGCCGAGATAGAAGGTGAGATGGGTGATTCTCATGTTGGTCTTCAAGCAAGATTAATGAGTCAAGCACTTAGAAAATTATCAGGTACTATTAACAAAACAAATACAATTGCTATTTTTATAAATCAATTAAGAGAAAAAGTAGGTGTGTTATTTGGTAATCCTGAAACAACTCCAGGTGGAAGAGCACTTAAATTTTATTCAACAATTAGAATGGATGTTAGGCGTAGTGAACAAATTAAACAAGGGGATAATGTAATTGGTAATAGAACAACTGTTAAAATAGTTAAAAACAAGGTTGCTCCTCCATTTAAAACTGCAACAGTTGAAATTATGTATGGTGAAGGTGTAAGTAGAGTATCGGAAATAATTGATTTAGCTGCTGAAGCAAGTATTATAGAAAAAAGTGGTGCGTGGTATTCATATAATGGTGAAAAACTAGGCCAAGGTAAAGAAACAGTTAAAGCATTACTAAAAGAAAATGATAAACTAAGAGAAGAATTAGAGAAAAAAGTTAGAGAACATTATGATATAGTTATTAAAAAGGAAAAATAATTTCCTTTTTTTAGTGGGAAAAATGAAAATAAAGAGAATATATTAATAGAGGTGAAAAAATGCAAATAACTGAAAATATGATAAAAGAAGAAGTTTATATTAATATGATATCAAAAATTACTAAGTTATCAGTAGAAAAGATAGATGGACAAGTATATATCACAATTAGAATTTGAAAAATTAAAAAGTTATAGTAATAAAAATATAAAAAAACATAATAAAAAATTTATAAAACAAGAACTCGTAGATAGCAGTTATTTGCTAGATAATATAAATGGATTTAGTTTGGACTTAGATCAAAGAATGTCAATTATAACAAATGAGGAAAATATTTTGGTAATATCAGGTGCAGGGTCAGGTAAAACATTAACTATTGTTGGTAAAATAAGATATTTGATAGAAAGGCTTAATGTAAAAAAAGATGATATATTATGTATTTCGTTTACAAATGATTCAGTTAAAAGTTTGAAAGATTCATTGTTAAAATATTATAATTATGATATAGATGTATTTACTTTTCATAAATTAGCATTAAATATTATTAAGAAAAATAATGAAAATGTATCAATATCAAACATCGATACTTTAGAATATATAATAGATGAATTTTTTTATTCAAATATACCAAATTTAGAAATATTAAAAAAAGAAAATAAAGATAAATATATACAATTTAAAAATCTGTTAATAACTTTTATAAACCTATTTAAATCAAATAATTATGATATATCTAAATTTGATGAATTTTTAGATATTAATTATAGTGAAAAATATATATTATTAAAAATATTGAAGGAATTATATAAGCAGTATGATACAGAATTAAAAAGCAAATGTGAAGTAGATTTTAATGATATGATTAATTATGCAACCTATATCGTTAAAAATAATGGATATATAAAAAAGTATAAATATATAATAATTGATGAATATCAAGATACATCTGTTACAAAATATGAATTAATTAAAGAAATAAAAAATAAAACGAATGCAAAATTGTTCGCAGTTGGGGATGATTTTCAATCTATATATAGATTTACAGGATGTAACTTAGATATATTTATAAAGTTTAATGAGTATTTTAATTATTCTAAAATTTTAAAAATACAAAATACATATAGAAATTCTATGGAACTTATAAAAGTTGCAGGTAATTTTATAATGAAAAATAAGTATCAAATAAAAAAGAAATTAAAATCAAATAAAAGATTATACAAGCCTATAAAAGTAATATATTTTAAAAACATACAAGATATATTTGAAAAATTAATAAACAAAATAGATACAAATATATTAATTCTTGGAAGAAATAATAATGATATATATAAAGTTTTAAATAATAATTTTAATCTATTAGATAATGGAGATATTATATATAAAACTAATACTAATAAAAAATTAAAATTTATGACAGTCCATAAATCTAAAGGATTAGAAGAAGATAATGTTATTATTATAAATTTAGAAGATAATATATGTGGTTTTCCAAGTAAAATTACAAATAATGAAATACTTAAACTTGTATTAAATGAAAAAGATTTATATCCATATGAAGAAGAAAGAAGATTATTTTATGTAGCGCTAACAAGAACAAAAAATAATGTGTATTTACTTGTAAATAAAGAATCTGAATCAATATTTGTAAATGAACTAATAAAAAAATATAGATTTAATATACAAATTATAAATGAATTGATATAATTACTTTGAGGTGAAAAAATGAAAAATATACCAAATCATGTTGCAATTATTATGGATGGTAATGGGAGATGGGCAACAAAAAGAGGATTAAATAGAAGTGAAGGACATAAAGAAGGTAGTAAAACCTTAGAAAAACTTGCAATACATGTTTTAAATAGTGGGGTAAAATATTTAAGTGTATATGCATTTTCTACAGATAATTTTAAAAGAACTAAGGAAGAAGTAGAATACTTAATGAATTTATTTATACTTATGTTTAAATCAAAATTTAAAAAATTAGATAAAGAAAATATAAAAGTAATATTTTCAGGTAGAAAGGAACCTTTAAGAAAAGATGTTTTAGATGCAATGAATGAGATAGTAGATAAGACAAGAAATAATACAAAAGGTATACTTAATATATGTTTAAACTATGGTGGACAAGAAGAGATAGTAGATGCTAGTAAAAAATTAATAGATGAAGTATCATCTGGTAATTTAAAAATAGAGGATATAAATAAAGATATGTTTTACAAGTATTTATATCAAGATTTACCACCTATTGATTTACTTATTAGAACGAGTGGAGAATACAGAGTAAGTAATTATATGTTATATCAGATGTCTTATAGTGAATTTTATTTTACAGATGTTTTATTCCCAGATTTTGATGAAAAAGAGTTTGATAAGGCAATAGAAGAATTTAATTCCAGAGATAGAAGATTTGGTAAAAACAAATGATAAATATAAGAAATGAATTATTTTTATTAAAGGATGATAAATATAAAAATTTTCAAGGTAAATTACTTCCTGGTATAAATAATTTTATAGGTGTAAGAGTACCAGTTGTTAGAAAGTTATCAACTAGCATATCATACGAAGAAAAAATAAATTATATAGAAAATTATAACTGTGAGTTTTTAGAAGAATATTTACTTAAAGGCTTATTTATATCAGATATTTGTGATATAAATCTAGTGATAAAATATACAAAACAATTTATAAAGCAAATAGATAATTGGGAAGTATGTGATATATTTGCATCATCTTTAAAAATAGTAAAAGAAAATAAAAAGATATTTTTAGACTTTATAAATAATTATTTTAATTCTAATAAAGAATATGAAAAACGATTTGTTTTTGTAATATTACTAAATTATTATATAAATGATGAATATGTAGACAAAATTTTTGAGATTATATGCAAAGTTAAATGTTCATATTATTATGATAAAATGGCTTTAGCATGGTTAATTTCATATTTATATATAAATTATAAAAATAAAACATTATATTTTTTTAAACATTGTAATATTGATAGCGATATATATAACATGTCTATTAAGAAAATTATTGAATCAAATAAGGTTTGTAAATCCGATAAATATATATTAAATAAGTTAAAGAGTGTCCAAAAATAATAATTTTATAAAATTTTAATGATTTTTCCTTTAATTAAAGTTATAATATTATTGTGTCTAGTTTAAGGAGATAAATATGAAGAAGTGCGTAATGATATATAATTCAAAAAGTGGTAAAAAAAAATCTAATGAATTATTACCAAAATTTGAAGAAATAATAAATAATAAAGGATATTCATTTGAGGTAAAATATACAAAAAGAAAAGGTCATGCAGTGAAAATAATTAAAGAATTACCAGATGATATTGATTTAGTAATATCTGCTGGTGGAGATGGTACTTATAATGAAGTAATATCTGGAAATTTAAAAAGAGAGAAAAAATTACTTATTGCAGATTTTCCTCTTGGGACTACTAATGATGTTGGATCAATGTATGGATATCATAATGACTATATAGAAAATTTAAAAATATTATTGGATGGAGATATTAAAAATGTAGATGTTTGTAAAATAAATAATAAAGCTTTTGTTTATTTTGCAGGTATTGGAAGTTTTGTAAATGTATCATATGAAACACCAAGGAGATTAAAAGAAAAATATGGAAGAACTGCATATATAATATATGCATTAAAACAGTTTACAGGTAAATTAAAATCATATAATATAAAATATGAAATAAATAATAAACAATATGAAGGTAATTACTCATTTATATTTATTACAAATTCATCATCAGTCGCAGGTGTAAGTAATATATATCCAGATGTTAAACTTGATGATAATAAATTTGAAGTTTTACTATGTGATATAAAATCTAAAATATCATTGTTAAAAACATTATCAATGTTAAAAAAAAGAGATATTAGAACTATACCTAATTTAGAATATTATAAAACTGATAATATAAAAATTACATTTGATAGCATTCCAGATGAATCATGGTGTTTGGATGGTGAGGAAATGAAACATAAACAAAAAAGTTTTGATTTTTATATTTCAAAAGAAATTAATGTTTTAATTCCAAAAGTAAACATAGATAAATTATTTATATAAGAGGTAAAAAATGAAGTACGATTTGAGAATATTATTTATATTATTTATTATATACTCATTTATAGGATGGTTTATAGAGGTATTAGGGGTTATAATAAAAGAAAGAAAATTTGTTGATAGAGGATTTTTAATAGGTCCTTATTGTCCAGTATATGGATGTGGTGTAATATCAATGGTTATTTTATTAAATAAGTATATTAACGATAAAGTAACACTGTTTATAATGTGTATATTGTTATTTTCAATATGGGAATATATAACTAGTTTTATAATGGAAAAATTATTTAATGCTAGATGGTGGGATTATACAAAATATAAATTTAACATAAATGGAAGAATATGTCTTGAAACAATGATTCCCTTTGGAATTGGTGGATTATTAGTAATGTATATAGTAAATCCATTTTTTGTTAATATGTTAAATAAATTACCGCAAATATTAATTAATATAATATGTATTATATTACTAGTAATATTTATAACAGATATTATAATATCTACAAATTCAATGGTTAAAATAAAAGGAACGATAAATAAAATTAAAAAAGATAATACAGAAGAAATAACAAAGAAAGTAAAAGAATTAATATTACAAAATAATTATTTTAAAAAGAGAATTGTTAAAGCATTTCCTAAGTTAAAAATTAAGTAGGTTAGTATATAATCTACTTTTTTAATACAAAATATCAAATAGGTGATACTTTATGTCTAATTCTATATGGAAAAAATATATAACAAAACAAATACAAGATAAAAAAATAAATGATAACATAGATGTACTAATTATAGGTGGAGGACTATCAGGAATTAGTACAGCATTTGAATTAAAAGACTCAAATTTAAATGTTTGTTTAATAGAAAGCAATGAAATATCTACTGGTACTACATCATTAACAACAGGTAAAATTACATATTTACAAGATACTATATATTCAGATTTAGAAAGTTTGCATGATTTTGATATATCAAAAAAATACCTTAAATCACAAATATATGCATCTAAATTAGTAAAAAATTACATAGAAAAATATAAAATAGATTGTGATTATATAGAAAATGATTCATATATATTTTCATACAAACATGAAGATAAGATAAAAATAGATAAAGAATATAATATTTTAAAAAAGATGGGAATAAATGCAAAAATAACTAATAAATTGCCAATAAAATTTCCATGTAACTATGCATTAAAAGTAGAAGATACAGCAGTATTTAATCCAATTAAGTATATAAATACTTTAGTAAATATAATTAAAGATAAAATAAAAATATATGAACATGTACGAGCACTTACTATAACAAAAGAAAATGGTAATTATATTGTTGATACTACAAGTGGTAAGATAAAAACTAAATATGTAGTTGTATGTACACATTATCCATTTTTTATTATTCCAGGTTTAATACCCTTTAAAACACATATAGAAAAATCACATGTAATTGCATCTAAAGTTGATAAAATAGAAAAATTTAATGCAATTAGTATTGGAAAACAAACATATTCAATTAGATATTATAAAGACAATGATTCATATATAATATTTGCAGGTGAAAGTTATAAGATGTCTAATCATGTTAATTATCAACAAAGGCAAGAAGAATTAAAAATAAAATTTGAAAAACTATTTAATAAGAAACCTGAATACGAATGGTCTATTCATGATATAACATCAAATGATCTTCTTCCTATAATAGGTAGTGCAAGTAATAGTGATTCTAATTTATTACTTGCAACAGCATTCAATAAATGGGGTATGACAAATAGTATATTATCAGGGAAAATATTAAGTGATATTATTTTAAAAAAAGATAATGAATTTATAGACTTATTTAATCCAAAAAGAGAAATAACAATAAAAAGAACTATTAATTTTTTAGTAGATTCATTTAATATTAGTAAAATATATATTTCAACAAAAATAAATAAGAACAGAAGTTTTTATAATAGTAATGTTAAATTTGAAAATATTGATGGCAAAAATTATGGAGTATATATTGATGAAAATAATAAAAAACATATAGTAAGAAATTTATGCCCACATATGAAATGTTCTTTAGTATTTAATTATATGGATAAAACATGGGATTGCCCATGTCATGGATCTAGATTTGATATTGATGGTAATGTAATAAAAGGTCCAAGTAGTTTTGACATAAAAAAGAATGATTAAAATATAATTAATTAGGAGGAATATATGAAAAAAATCGATTTTAAAAAGTTATTCTTTTATATATTTATAACTATATTGATAGGAGCATTACCTAGTGTATTTGTATTTAAAAATATGGATACATATAATTTATTAAATAAACCTGCATTATCTCCTCCATCTATTGTTTTTCCAATAGCGTGGACAATACTATATATATTAATGGGTATATCAATATATAGAGTAATGCAAACTGATAACAAAAGAAAAAATGATGCTAGATTAATGTATTTCATTCAACTTGTTATAAATGCTCTTTGGACACCAATATTTTTTGGATTCAATGAATACTTTTTAGCATTTCTTTGGATAATAATGCTTATACTTTTAGTTATAACAATGATAATTACATTTTTCAAAATTGATAAAATTAGTAGTTATTTAAATATTCCATATTTACTTTGGTTATTATTCGCATCATATTTAAATTTTGGTATATTTGTATTAAATTAAAAAATAAATCCATAATAACATTGAGGTGTTTAAATATGGATTTTTTTAATATTGATATATTAAATGTAATTGTTAGAAGTGTAGTTGCAATGACTACTTTATTTTTTATGACTAAATTGCTTGGTAAAAAACAAGTATCTGAATTAAGTTTATTTGATTACGTAGTAGGTATATCTATAGGTAATTTTGCATCAGAAATGGCAATAAATTTAGAAGCAGATTTCTTTAACGCATTTACTGCAATTATAGTATTTGGATTACTTGCGTTTTTTATATCAATTTTGACAATGAAAAGTTTAAAATTAAGAAAGTTTTTTATAGGTACTCCAACAATATTAATACAACATGGTAAGATGATATATAAAAATATGAAAAAAACTAAATTTGATGTTAATGATTTATTAGAAGAAGCAAGAGGAAATGGATATTTTGATTTAAGTGAGATTGAATATGCACTTTTAGAGGCTAATGGGAAGGTAAGTTTTTTACCAAAAGGAGAATATAAAAATTTAACTATTAAAGATATGAATTTAAAAGCACAAAAACAAGGATTATGTGCAAATGTAATAATAGACGGTAATATTATGAATGGTAATTTAGAAAAAGTAAATAAGGATGAAAAATGGTTATTACATGAACTTGAAGTTAATGGAAAAGAAGCAAGTAAAGTACTTTTAGCTACTATTGATATTAATGATAAACTTGTAATTTATGATAGACATCATAATGAGGAAGTATTAGAAGTACTTGAATAATTGACTACATATAACATTTATGATACAATACTAACTCGGATTTTGAGGTGATACATTTGAATTGTATAAATTATAATGAAATAGATTTTAATAAATTAAAACGTTTAAATGTAAAAAGTTATGAATGTGAAATATATTTAGATGAATTAGAGAGAAAAATATATAAATTATTTTATACTACTATAGCCTCTGATGCTTATGAACTAACATTAAAATTAAAAAAATTAGAAATATTAAATATGAAAAAATTTAATAGCCATATTATTGTTCCTGATTCAAAAATAGTTGATCCAAGTTTTGTTGGTACAAGAGAGGATTATATTGAAGGAATAGATTTATGCGATGCTAAAGATAAATATAGTGATGAACAAATTTTAAAAATATTATTAAATGTTTCAAAGAATATAAAAGAGATTCATGGAGAAAAAATAATAATATCAGATCTTAATTTTGGTAACATAAGAATTGATGATAAAGGGATACATCACTTTATAGATGCGTTATCATATAATATTAAGGGAATACCTGCAAATACAATTTCATTAATATTAAGTAATTACTTAAAAAAACATAGAAAAAAAGTAAAAGGAAGTAAAAATAATGATAAAATAGCATTTTTAATGCTTTCAATACAACTTTTATTAGATAAATATTTTTTTGATATAACAGATTATGATTTTGAAAAAGCATCTGAAACTATTACTAAATTAAAATGTTTAGAGGAAATATTTTACGATTTACAAAGTTATTATGTAGATGATGCACCATATTTACATGAGTTAATTAAAGAATAAACTTAATGGTTTATTCTTTTTCTTATTAAAAATAAATGTTATAATTAACTTAGGTGGTAATATGAACTTAAATGATTTAATTATACTAATTATACCTAATAATTTGAAAGAAGAAATATTATTAAAAATAAATGAGTTAGATAATATTTATAATATTAAAATTTTGAGTTTAAGTGAATTTATAAATAAATTAACATTTACATATGATGATAAAAGTATATATTACCTAATTAATAAATATAAAATTAAATATGAAGTTGCTAAAGTTTATTTAGATAACATTAAATATATAGAAAATAATAGTTCTATAAAAAAATTAAATAAATTATATAAAATAAAACAAGAACTTATAGATAATAATTTACTTATATATGATGATTTATTTAAATCATTTATTAAAGATAAAAAAATTATAATATATGGTTATGATTATCTAAATAAATATCAAAAGAAAGTTTTAAGTAATATAGATTATAATTTTATAAAAAAAGAAAAAAAAGATTACAAGCATGATGTATATGAATTTAATACTATTGATGAAGAGGTAGAATTTGTATGTACTAAAATAATAGAGTTAATAAATAATGGTATAGATATTAATAAAATTAAATTAGCTAATGTTACTAGTGAATATCATAATGTAATGCAAAGAATATTTAAGTTTTATAATATACCTATTTTATTAGAAAATAATATGTCTATGTATGATACTAATATAATATCTGACTTTATTAATCTAATAAAAGAAAAAGATATAGATGAAATATTAAATATACTAAATTCTAAATATGATTTTACTATTGATGAAAATAATTACATATATAATAAATTAATAAACGTATTAAATAAATATACTTTTGTAGATAATTATATAGATGTATTAGATATGCTTATATATGATTTTAAACATACAAATAATTATGTAAATAAAATAGATAATTGTATTAGAGTAATAGATATAAAAAATAATATTATAGATGATGATACACATGTTTTTTTGTTAGGTTTTAATCAAGGAAGTTTACCAATAATATATAAAGATGAAGATTATATTACAGATGATATAAAAGGTAATTTGAGTATAGAAACAACTATAGAAAAAAATAAAATAGAAAAAGATACTATCAAAAATATAATTAGTTCTATTAAAAATTTAACACTAACATATAAATTAAAATCTTCATTTGAAACATATTATAAAAGTTATTTAATAGATAAATTAAATTTAAATGTAATAAAAAATTATAAAATAAAAAATGTATATTCAAATCAAATAAATAAAATACATTTATCTGAAAAACTAGATAAATTAATTAAATTTTCCAATAAAGATGAAGATTTAGATATATTATATAATACATATAACAATATAGATTATTTAACATTTAATAATAAATTTAAAGGAATTAATAAAAATGATTTATATAAATATTTAGATAATAAATTACTTTTATCATATTCAAGTTTAGACAACTATTATAGATGCTCATTTAGATATTATTTAAATAATATATTAAAATTAACTGATTTTGAATCTAAATTTGCAACTACAATAGGTAATATATTTCATTATGTATTATCTAAATGCTTTGAATCTGACTTTAATTTTGAAAAAGAATTTAATGAAAGTATTAAAGATTTAGATTTAAGTATTAAAGATAAATTTTTCTTAAGTAAATTAAAAGACGAATTATTATTTGTTATAAACACTATTAATATGCAAAATAAATTTTCAACATTAAATAAAGGTTTATATGAAAACAAAATATATATTAACAAAGAAGGTAATATAAAATTAACATTTATGGGTGTTATTGACAAATTGCTTTATAAAAATGAAAATGATAAAACATATTTAGTTATAATAGATTATAAAACTGGTAGTTTGCACACTAATTTAAATAATACTATTTATGGAATAGATATGCAGCTTCCAGTATATCTTTATTTAGCAAGTAATACAGATACAATTAAAAATGCTACTGTAATAGGATTTTATCTTCAAAAAATATTAAATAATGAAATAATTAAACAAGATAATAAAAGTTATGAAAAACAAAAGAAAGATAACTTAAAATTACAAGGGTATTCTATTAATGATGAAAACTTACTTGAAAAATTTGATTCAACATATAAAGATAGTGAAGTAATAAAATCAATGAAAGTAGGTAATAACGGATTTTATTTATATTCAAAAACAATATCACAAAGTGAAATAAATAAATTAATACAAATAACTGAAAGTAATATAAATAAAGCATTTAATGATATATTGGATGCTAAATTTGATATTAATCCAAAAAGAATAGGAAAAAATAATGTAGGATGTGAATTTTGTAAATATAAAGATATATGTTATATGAAAGAAGAAGACATAGTAAATTTAGAAGAATATAAAGATTTAGAATTTTTGAAATAAAAATAGAAGTATTATATAGAAATTTTTTATTAATTGAAATAAAAAATTAAATGTATTTACAAATATATCAACTAATTTTATAAGAAGGTGATAAAGTGACAAAGTGGACTGGTGAACAATTAAGTGCAATAAATGAAGATGGTAAAAATATAATCGTATCTGCAGGAGCAGGTTCAGGTAAGACAGCAGTATTATCAGAAAGGGTTATAAGAAAATTAAAAAATGGTGTTAATATAAATGAACTTTTAATATTAACATTTACAAATGCTGCAGCAAAAGAGATGAAAGAAAGAATAAGAAAAAAAATAGTTAATGATAAATCATTATATAGTCAACTTGATTTAATTGATTCAGCATATATAACTACATTTGATAGTTTTACTTTATCTGTTGTAAAAAAATATCACTATTTATTAAATTTATCACCTAATTTATCTATAATAGATTCTTCATTAATAACCTTACAAAAAGAAAAAATATTAGATGAAATATTTAACGATAAGTATTTAAATAAAGATAGATTGTTTGAAAAATTAATTTCAGATTTTTGTGTTAAGGACGATAAAGAGATAAAAAATTATATACTTCAAATTAATAATAAATTAGATTTAAAATCTGATAAGATAAGTTATTTACAAAATTACTTAGAAAATTTCTTTAATGATTTAAAAATTGATGAAGATATATTAAAATTTGAAAATATATTAAAAGAAAAAATAAATGAAATATCTGTATTACTTGATGAAATAGAAGATAATGAATATTTTTCTTCATTAAATCCTTTATTATATAGTAAAACATATGATGAAATACTTTGTAATATAAATATATCTTTGCCAAAGCTTCCACGTGGTTCAGATGAGAATATAAAAACTATAAAAGATAGTATTTCAAGTATTATTAAGGAACTAAAATCACTATGTAAATATAAAAATAAAGATGAAATAAAAAAATATATACTAAGTACATATGACTATGTAAAGTGTATTATTGATATTATATTATTACTAGATGAAAAAATAATGGATTATAAATATAAAAATGATATGTTTGAATTTAATGATATATCTTTATTTGCAATAAAATTATTAAAAGAAAATGATGATATAAAACTTCAAATGAGAAATTCTTTTAACGAAATAATGATAGATGAATATCAAGATACAAATGATATACAAGAAGAATTTATATCTTTAATATCTAATAATAATGTTTATATGGTTGGAGATATAAAACAATCTATTTATAGATTTAGAAATGCTAATCCATATATATTTAAAAATAAATATGATAATTATAAGAGTAATATAGATGGAATAAAAATAGATTTAAATAAAAATTTTAGATCAAGGAAAGAAGTATTAGACGATATAAATATTATATTTGAACTTATTATGAATGATAAGTTTGGATCTGCAGAATATAGTAAATCTCATAAAATGGTATTTGCAAATAATACCTATAATGAAGAAGGTAATACAAACCAAAATAATAATTTGCAAATATATAACTATAAATATGATAAAAATTCTTTATTTACTAAAGATGAAATAGAGGCTTTTATAATTGCAAATGATATAAAAAACAAAATTAATTCTAAGTATAAAATATTTGATAAAGATGAATTACTAATAAGAAATATTAATTATGGTGACTTTGTAATATTAGTAGATAAATCAACTAATTTTAATTTATATAAAAAAATATTTGAATATATGAATATACCATTAACTGTTAATAAAGATGAGAAAATAACAGATGATATGTTGTTATTAATTATTAAAAATTTGATTTCATTAATAATAAAAATACACAATAAAGAGTTTGATACACAATTTAAATATTTATTTGCATCAATATCAAGAAGTCCACTGTGTGAAGAAGATGATAGTTTAATATTTAAATATATTATAAATGATGATTATAAGAGTAGTAAACTTTATGATAAATGTTTAAATATTAGTAGTTATTTAGATAATAAATCAGTTAAAGATTTTATATATTTACTAATAGATGAATTTAATATATATGAAAATATTATTAAAATAGGCGATATATCTTCAAATATTGTTAAATTAGATTATATACTTAATATAACAGATAATTTTTCTAAAATAGGTTATACAATAAATGATTTTACTGAATATTTACAAGATATTATAGATAAAAAATATGATATTACTTATAATTTAAATAAAGACAACTTAGATTCAGTAAAAATTATGACTATACATAAATCTAAAGGTCTTGAGTATCCTATATGCTATTATCCATCTTTATATTCAAAGTTTAATATTAGTGATATAAATGATAAATTTATGTTTGATAATAAATATGGAATAGTATCACCTGTATTTGATGAAGGAATAGATACTACAATATATAAAGAATTAATAAAAGATAATTATATTAAAGAAGAAATATCAGAAAAAATAAGATTATTTTATGTAGCGCTTACAAGAGCAAAAGAAAAAATGATATTTGTGTGTGATTTAAATGATGAAAGTAATATTATGAAAAATAATATTGTTAGTGATAATATTAAAATAAAATATAGATCATTTAAAGATATTATTTTATCAATAAAGGAAAAATTAACAAATTATATAACAGATATTAATTTAGATACATTAAATATGTCAAAAGATTATAATTTAATTAAGAAAAATAATTATTTAGATTTTATAAATAAAACAGATGAAAAAATAATTGTAAATGAAATAAATGTAAATAATGATATTATAGAAAATAAATCATTTTCCAAAAAACAAAATGAATTAATAAGTAAAAATGTAAAAAATAATATTGATTTAGGTTTAAATATGCATTATTTACTTGAAGTAATTGATTTTAAACATCCAAATTTTGATAAAATAAATATTGATGATTATTTAAAAAATAAAATAATTAAGTTTTTAGGTAATGATATATTTAAAGATATTAATAATGCTAAAATATATAAAGAGTATGAGTTTATGTATAATGAAAATAATACTAAGTATCATGGAATAATAGATTTGATGTTAGTTTATAGTGATAGAGTTGATATTATAGATTATAAATTAAAAGATATAAATGATGATAATTATAAAGAACAATTAGGTGGTTATAAAAAATATATAGAAAACAAATTAAATAAAAAGGTAAATACATATTTATATTCAATTATTAATGAAGAAATTGTTGAAATTTAATAAATAATATGTTAAAATTTGTTTATATCAAAGCGATGAAAAAGAAGAGTAAAATATAAGTTATTGAAGAGAGTCTATGTTTGGTGTAAATAGATATAATAAGTATTTGAAAGAAACTTTGGAGCTAAAACGTATATCTGCGTTAAAGATTTAAGAGCATAGAAGTCTATGAAGTAAGGTGGTACCGCTATAATTAGTCCTTACATTTAGGCTTTTTTTATTTATAAGGAGGATAAAATATGACAAATAAAGAATATGCAGATTTTTTATTACCAAATGTAAAACATACATGGCAAGAATATGAAGAAATGTATAAAGAAAGAAATTTAAAAGAAGGTGCGATTGTTACAAGATATGCACCTAGTCCAACTGGTCTTCCACATATGGGTAATTTATTTCAATGTTTTGTATCTAAAAGATTTGCAAGACAAACTGATGGAATATTTTTTATAAGAATTGAAGATACAGATACACAAAGGACAGTTGAAAATGGTGTATCAAATATACTTAATATTTTAAAAGATTTTGATATATCTTTTGATGAAGGTATGATAGATGATAATAATGAAGTAGGTAATTATGGTCCATATATTCAAAGTAAAAGAAAAGATATATACTGGGCTTATGCAAAAAAATTAATTGAAGAAGATAAAGCATATCCATCATTTATAACTAAAGAAGAATTAGATGAAATAAGAAAAGAACAAGAAAAATCAAAACAAAGACTTGGTTATTATGGTAGATGGGCAAAAGATAGATTTATACCTAAAGAAGAGGCAGTTAAAAGAATAAATAATGGTGAAAAATATGTAATTAGATTAAAATCTCCAGGGGATTTTTATAATACTATTACTATTAATGATTTAATTAAAGGTAAAATAGAGATGCCAGAAAATGATATAGATGAAATAATAATTAAAAATGATGGACTTCCTACATATCATTTTGCTCATGCGATAGATGATCATTTAATGCATACAACACATGTAATAAGAGGAGATGAATGGATATCATCAACTAATAAACATATACAATTTTTTCAAGTTTTAGGTTTTAAACCACCAAAATATGCACATATTGCACCTTTATTAAAAGATGATAATGGTACAAAAAGAAAATTAAGTAAAAGATTAGATCCAGAAGCAGGTCTTATCTATTATCATAATCAAGGTATACCAGTTGAAGCAGTTATGCTTTATCTTGCTACAATTGCTAATTCAAATTTTGAAGAATGGTTAAATTGTAATCCTAATGGAAAAATAGAAGACTTTAAATTTGAATTTAAAAAGATGGGGTCAAGCGGAGGAGCCTCATATGATATAGAAAAATTACTTAACATATCTAAAAATTATATTAGTAGATTAACTAAAGATGAAGTATATGATAATGTACTTAAGTATTCAAAAGAATTTGATAAAGAGTTTTATGATTTACTTGTTAAATATGAAGATTATTCAAAATCAATATTTAATATAGAAAGAGAGCAGAAAAAACCAAGAAAAGATTATTCAAAATATAGTGATATTAAAACTCAAGTATGGTATATGTATGATGAACTTTGGAATAAAGAAAATAAAAAATATGATTTTCAAAATATAAATGATAAAGAAGAAATACAAAATATATTAAAAGTATATATTGAAGAGTATTATGATGAAAATGATGATAAAGATACTTGGTTTAATAAATTAAAAGAATTATCTGATAAGTTAGGTTATGCATCAGAAGTAAAGGAATATAAAAATAATCCTGAAAAATATAAAGGACATGTAGGTGATATAAGTATGGTACTTAGAGTAGCACTTACTACAAAATCTATGACTCCAGATTTATATGAAATAATGAGGTTACTAGGAAAAGATAGAATTAAAGATAGATTTAGTCAAATAAACTAAATCTTTTTTTGTAAAAATTATGTAAAAAAATCTTATAATTGTTAATAATATCAAATGATAATGGTATAATGAACTTGAAAATGGAGGTTACTATATGAAAGAAATTGTTATAAATAAAGGTAAGTTAAAACCAGAAGAAGTAACTCATGTAATAGATAAAGCAAGAATTGTATTAAGAAATGAAGAAAATGAATTTGTTTTAAGTCATTTTGAAAGAGTATATTTTCTTCCAGGTGGTAAAATAGAATTAGACGAAACTCCTGTAGATACAATAAAAAGAGAAATTATGGAAGAAACTAATATACATATTCTTTTAGATGATATAGAGCCTTTTGTACTTGTAAAACACTATCTAAGGGATTATGAATCTGGTAATGGAGAAATAGTTAATAGACTTATAAATACATATTATTTTACTGGATTTACATCAAAAGAAGATATAGAATATTTTAATCTTACACTTACAGAAAAAAAGGATGATTTAAGAGCATTTTTTATAGATATGGAAGAAGCAAGAGAATTATTAAAAGAATATAATAAAGAAAATCCTAAAGCAACATACTTAGCAGTTGAAACATTAAAAGTATTAGATGAATATGAAAATATGAATATTAATTAAGAATATTGTAAATATTCTTTTTTTATTATATAATATTGTTAGAAAAGAGGTATAATATGAGTAAAAAAATGAAAATGATATTATTAGTATTAGGTTGTGTAGTATTTATAGCACTTGTAATATTTCTATCAAAAACTCAATATGAAAGTGCAAAGAAAGAAAAAGAGGCACAAGAAAAGGCATTAGCAGAATCAGTTAGTAATTTAACTGAAATAAATACAGATAGATTTGTTGAATTATTAGCAAGTGAAGATACAAAAATTATTTTAGTAGCAAGCTTAGAATGTCCACATTGTACAGCAATAAAACCTAAAATAAATGAGTTAGCAGCAAAATTAAATGTTGAGATTAGTTATTTAGAATTAACAAAAATGACTGAAGAAGATCAAAGTAAATTTTATAGTTCAAACGAATTTTTAAGTGAAGGAACATCAATACCACTTGTATTAGCAGTTAGAAATAACGAAGTAATTGATAGTTTTGTAGGTAATATCGAACAAAGTGAAATAGAACAATTTATAAAAATAAATTTAAATATAGAATAGGTGATTATATGCAAGATTTATATCAAAGAGTATCAGAATTTATGAAAAGATATCCATTAACAATGGTATTTAGACTATCACAACATATTAAAGTATTGAATAAACATTTAAATGAAGGTGAAGAGGTATTCTATATATTTCCTGCACAAAAAAATACAAGTATTTTTGATATATTTTCAACATGTGTAGTTGCACTTACAAATAAAAGATTACTAATCGCACAAAAAAGAGTAGTACCAGGATATAGATTAAATTCAATAACACCTGATTTATTTAATGATTTTCAAGTATTTAGAGGTTTAATATTTGGTAAGGTAAATATAGATACAGTAAAAGAAGTTGTTCAGTTATCTAATTTAGATCCAAGAAGTTTAACTGAAATAGAAACAAATTTATCAGAATATTTACTAAAAGAAAAACCAAAAATATTAAAATCATATGAAAAAAACAAGTAACTAAAACTTGTTTTTTTTAATATAATATTGTAAATAATAAAAATATTTGTTATAATGGTTTTGCAAATGAATTTGGGTCTATAGCCAAGTGGTAAGGCACGGGACTGCAACTCCCTGATCGTTGGTTCAAATCCGACTAGGCCCTCCATGCAGGTGTAGTACAATGGTTAGTACACGGCCTTGCCAAGGCTGGGATGGGAGTTCGATTCTCCTCACTTGCTCCAAAAGGTAAAATCGTCGCACCAAAGCGATGTTAATGATTAAATCAACGCAAGTTGATTTTTTTGTTGCTATTGCAAAGAAAGGGTGTGATGTGGTATGATTAAAATCGTAAAAAAGAAAATCAATATGAGTGATGAACTCAAAGCCAAAATTAAATGGTCTTGCAATTTTAGTAAGCAAAAGTATGAAATTTATGAGGGTTGCTTACGAATCGTGGAACATACGAATTTAGCGTATGTAGAGCCACACAAAGTTATTATTGGAGGTAAATTATATTTATTCTTCAATGATCAGAAACATTTTTATATAGGGAATTTAAAGAATAAAATTCCATTGTCTGAATTATCAGAGTACATAGCAAGGCATTAATGATGGAGAGTTACATACTCCCACAATATTGATTGTTTTTGTCGTTCAAATAATCAATATAAGGTGTCCTTGTTGTGTGACACCTTTTTTGGTGCCTTTCACTATTCAAAAAAGAGAAAGGAGAATGATAATTATGGATAATGAAAGTTGCATTGCAGGCGTTTATATTCGTGTTTCAACGGAAG
>CANQKX010000004.1 GCA_947624565.1 uncultured Bacilli bacterium | reverse complement strand
AAATTGCTTGAAAGATATTATATATGATTTTAAAATTAACTGCACAACTTCTGTGCACTTTCAAAAATAATCTACATTTATTTCATGGATTAATAAATTTTAATTAATATACTTGAAAAAATTATAAAAATATATTATACTTGAATCATTAAGTGATGAAGAAAAGTAGTAATAAATAATTTTATTTGAAGAGAGTTAATGGTTGGTGAAAATTAATAATAAAATATTTATGAACTTGTTTTGGAGCTTAAACGTTATTCGCGTTAAGAATTAAAGTGCATAGTTATCTATGAACTAAGGTGGTACCGCGCATATGCGTCCTTAGGTTTCATGGATTTTTTTTATTATTGGAGGTAGTTATGAATTATCTAATTTATTTTATAATATTTTTTTGTGTAATATATTTAATATATTATTTCTTATATGTTAGAAAACAAATAAAATATAATAATAAAAATTTATCTGCGGATGTGAAAATATTGGAATCTTATTATAAGGTTGATGTTAAAAAAATAGGTTATCTAAGAGTACTTAGGATTTTAAATTTTATTAATGCGCTAATGCTTTCAATAATGCTGATGATAGTATTTAATTTAGACAAATATATTTATAAGTTTTTAGTACTTTTAGTATTAATGGTACCATTTATATGGGTAACATATTATTTTTTAGCAAAGTATTTAAAGTATTTAGAAAGGAAGAGTGAATAATTATGTATGATCATATAGAAATAGAAAATAAATGGAAAAAATATTGGGAAGATAATAAAACATTTAAAACTGATGTATGGGATTTTAGTAAACCTAAATTTTATGCTTTAGATATGTTTCCTTATCCATCAGGAGTTGCTCTTCATGCTGGACATCCTTTTGGTTATGTGGCAACTGATATAGTATCAAGAATGAAAAGAATGCAAGGATATAATGTTCTTCATCCTATTGGATTTGATTCATTTGGACTTCCAGCAGAACAATTTGCAATTAAAACTGGTAAACATCCAAATGGATTTACAGAAGCAAATATGAAAACTATGAGACTACAATTAAAAACATTAGGTTTATCTTATGACTGGGATAGAGAAATATCAACTCATGATCCTAAATATTATAAATGGACTCAGTGGATATTTAAAAAGATGTATGAAGATGGACTTGCAAAGCAAATAAATATGCCTGTTAATTGGTGTGAAGAGTTAGGCACAGTACTTGCAAATGACGAGGTAATAGATGGTAAAAGTGAAAGAGGTGGATATCCTGTTGTTAGAAAAAATATGAAACAATGGGTTATTGATATTCCAAAATATGCAGAAAAATTACTTTCTGGTCTTAATGATTTAGATTGGCCTGAATCAACAAAAGAAATGCAAAGAAACTGGATAGGTAAAAGTATAGGTGCTTTAGTTGATTTTAAGGTAGATAATTTTAATGAAACTTTTACAGTATTTACAACAAGATGTGATACTTTATTTGGAGCAACTTATTGTGTATTATCTCCAGAACATGAACTTGTTGATAAAATAACTACAGAAGATAAAAAAGAAGATGTAAGAAAATATAAAGAAGAATCTTCAAAAAAAACTGATTTAGAAAGAACAGAACTTAATAAAGAAAAGACAGGAGTATTTATAGGAAGTTATGCAATAAATCCAGTAAATGGTAAAAAAATACCAATATGGATAAGTGATTATGTACTTGCAAGTTATGGTACAGGAGCAATTATGGCAGTTCCAGCACATGATTCAAGAGATTATGAGTTTGCTAAAAAATTTAATATAGAAATTATTCAAGTACTTGAAGAAGTAACTGGAACACCACATGAAGGTGAAACTCATAAAGATAGTATAGTTGCTGTTGTTTATGATAAGAAAAATGATAAATATTTAACTATAAATTGGAAAGAAAATGGTGGAAGATTATTTGTTGGTGGAACAAGAAAAGAAAATGAATCAGCACTTGATTGCGCACTTAGAGAAATAAAAGAAGAAACTGGATATGATGATTTAGAATTTGTAAAAGAAACATTTAAAATAAATCATCATTACTATGCATATAATAAAGATAAATATTTTGAAATTGAAAGTACAGGATTATTATTTAATTTAAAATCAGATCATAAAGTAGCTCAAAATTTAGATGATGATGAAAATTTTATTGTTGAGTGGGTTAATAAAGATCAAATAGAAAGTGAAGTAAAAGATGAATTACATTTAAAAACATTTAATTATTGCATTAATGAAGAAGCAATGATAGGTGATGGAATTCATATAAATTCAGAATTTTTAAATGGATTAAATAAACAAGATGCAATTGATAAAATGATTGAGTTCTTAGAAAAAAATAATTTAGGAAAGAAGAAAATAAATTATAGATTGAGAGAATGGATATTTGCAAGACAAAGATATTGGGGAGAACCAATTCCAATTGTAGAATTTGAAGATGGAACAACAAAAGCACTTGATGATAAGGATTTGCCTTTGGTGCTTCCTGAACTTGATGATTATAAAGGTAAAAATGGTAATCCACCACTTGAAAATGCAGAAGATTGGAAATATGTTACAATAGATGGTAAAAAAGCAAAAAGAGAGACATCTACAATGCCTGGTTCTGCAGGTTCTTCTTGGTATTTTTTAAGATATATAGATCCTAATAATGATAATGAATTAGCAAATAAACAATTGCTTGATTATTGGATGCCTGTTGATTTATATGTTGGAGGTCCAGAACATGCGGTTGGACATTTACTTTATGCTAGAATGTGGAATAATTATTTATATGATAAAGGTATATTATCAATTAAAGAACCTTTTAAAAGACTTGTACACCAAGGAATGCTTCTTGGAGCAAATGGTGTTAAGATGGGGAAAAGATTCCCTGAATATGTAATTAATCCAAATGATATTGCTAAAAAATTTGGAACAGATACATTTAGATTATATGAAATGTTTATGGGACCTCTTGAAGCAGAGAAACCATGGAGTGATAGCGGAGTTGAAGGAGCAAGAAAATTCTTAGATAGAGTATATAGACTTTATACACAAGAAAATAAAATAAGTGATAGTGAAAATCCAAATTTGGATAAAATATATAATCAAACTGTAAAAAAAGTAACTGAAGATTATGAAAATTTAGGATTTAATACAGCAATAAGCCAATTAATGATATTTGTAAATGCTGTATATAAAGAAGATATATTTCCAAGAAAATATGCTGAAGGTTTTATAAAATTACTTAATCCAGTATCACCATATATAACAGAAGAACTATGGAATAAAGTGCTTGGTTATGACAATACAATTTCATATGAATCTTGGCCTACATATGATGAAAGCAAATTAAAAGATGAAACATATCAAATGGTTGTACAAATAAATGGTAAAGTAAGAGGTAAAATTGAAGTTTCAATGGATACTACTGAAGAAGAAATGAAAAAACTTGCTAAAAATATAGATAATGTTAAAAACTATATTGATGGTAAAGAAATTATAAAAGAAGTTGTTGTACCTAAAAAACTAGTTAGTATAGTAGTAAAATAAATATAAAAAAATAATTGAAAAATGAATAAAATTTTGTTGACAAAATATAATAGTAATGATATTATTAGTTATGTCAACAACTGCTCGATTAGCTCAGTTGGTAGTAGCATTTGACTGTTAATCAAAGGGTCGTAGGTTCGAGTCCTACATCGAGCGCCATTTAGAATATAAAGTTCATTTATTGAACTTTTTTTCTTTTATATATAATAAATAACTTGTAAATTCATATACTATATATGATTGACATTAAAAAATAGTTATGTTAATATATATCTAGTTAAAAACATTGATGTGGAAAAGTAATATTAAGATTCATTAAAAGAGAGTCCTATATGGTGAAAATGGATATTGATATTAATATGAAAGAACACCACGGAGTTCTTCTTTTGAAATAATAGTAGGAAGAAGCGCGATATTGATGCGTTATTCAAAGAGTGATCATAGAAATATGATAATATGGGTGGTACCACGGATTCAACAGTTATTCGTCCCTTTTTTGGGATAAATAACTGTTTTTTATTTATGGGAGGATATTATGAAAGTAAATAAGTATAGAACAAATAGTTGTGGAGAACTTACAATTAATGATTTAGGTAAAGAGGTAACATTATCTGGATTTGTATCTACTATAAGAGATCATGGTGGTGTAATGTTTCTTGATTTAAGAGATAATATTGGAATTACTCAAGTTGTAGTGCATGATGAAGAAATGTTAAAACATGTAAGTAAAGAAACAGTAATAAAAGTAACTGGTAAGGTAATTAGAAGAGATGATGATACAATTAATAATAAACTTTTAACAGGTGAAATTGAAATAATGTGTGAAAGTTTAGAAATATTATCACCAAAAGCAAATAATTTACCATTTGAAATAGATAGTATTAATGAAGTAAATGAAGAAATTAGATTAAAATATAGATATTTAGATATGAGAGGTAAAAAAATATCTAGAAATATGAAACTTAGAAGTGATGTACTTCATTATTTAAGAAATAAAATGTATGATTTAGGTTTTATGGAAGTACAAACACCAATACTTACAGTATCATCACCAGAAGGAGCAAGAGATTTCGTTGTGCCTTCTAGAAAATTTAAAGGTAAGTTTTATGCACTTCCACAAGCACCTCAAATATATAAAGAAATTTTAATGGTTGGTGGAGTTGATAAATATTTTCAAGTTGCACCTTGTTTTAGAGATGAAGATTCAAGAAAAGATAGAACTTTAGAATTTTATCAATTAGATATGGAAATGAGTTATGTAACTGAAGAAGATGTTCTTGAAATAGGTGAAGAAATTTTTTATGATGTATTTACTAATTTCAGTAATAAAAAAGTATCAAGTAGACCATTTAGAAGAATTTCATATAAAGAAGCAATGGATAGTTATGGTAGTGATAAACCAGATCTTAGAAATCCTTTGATTATAAAAGATGCATCTGATATATTAAAAAATACTACATTTAATCCATTTAAGAATAGTGTTATTAAAGTAATAGTAGTAGATGATATTGGTACAAAACCAAATAGTTGGTTTAATGAAGTAGTAGAATATGCATCTAGTATTGGTATGCCAGGTATTGGGTATATAACTCTTATGGAAGATGGAAGTTTAAAAGGACCTATAGATAAATTTTTAAGTGAAGAAGAAAGAATGTCATTAATAAAAGAATTTGATATGAAAACTAATAGTGTAATGTTCTTTATTGCAAATAAAAAATTATCAAATGCAAGAAAATTTGCTGGATTAATTAGAGATGAATTAGGTAATAAATTAGATTTAATAGATAAAGATAAACTAGAATTATGTATAGTAAAAGATTTTCCAATGTTTGAATTTGATGAAAAAACAAATAAATATGAATTCTGTCATAATCCATTTTCTATGCCACATAATGGTATAAAAGAGTATGAAAAAGAAAATCTAGATGATATACTTGCTTATCAATTTGACTTTGTATGTAATGGTAATGAAATGGCATCAGGTGCGATTAGGAATACTGATTTAGATTCACTTGTAAAAGGATTTGAAATAGTAGGGTATACAAAAGAAGAAGTTGAAAAAAGATTTAATAGTTTATTTACAGCATTTAAATATGGTGTACCACCTCATGGAGGAATGGCACCAGGTATTGATAGAATATTAATGCTTATGTTAGATGAACCAAATTTAAGAGAAGTTCAAGCATTCCCAGCTAGTAGTTCAGGTCAAGATCAAATGATGGGATCTCCAAGTATACTTGATGATGAACAACTAGAAGAACTTGGGTTAGAAATTGTTAAGGAGGATTAGTATGAATAAGAAATTTACTAAGGAAATGGTAGATGATTACGCAGATAAACTACTTATTGGTTTAACAGAAGAAGAAAATAAAATGGTTTTAGATGAATTTGAAATAATTGATGAAACAATTAATATGATTAATGAAATAGATCAAATAGAAAATGTAGAACCAATGACACATACACTTGATGATTTTGAATATGAACTTAGAGAAGATGTAGCAGAAGAATCTTGTAATATAGATGATATACTTTCTAATTGTGATTTACATAATGCAAGAGAAATAGAAGTTCCAAAGGTGGTGGGTTAATAATGAAATATATGAATAAAAGTATTGAACAGTTACATAATCTTTTAAAAGAAGGTAAAGTAACTTCAAGAGAATTAATAGATGAATCATTAGAACTATCACATAAAATTCAAGATAAATGTAATGCATTCGTAACTATTTTAGATGATGCTAAAGAAGTAGAAGTAACTGATAATTTACTTTCAGGAATACCATGTGGACTTAAGGATAATTATTCAACAAAAGGAATATTATCAACAGGATCAAGTAATACATTAAAAGATTATGTACCATTTTTTGATGCAACTGCAGTTGAAAAATTAAAAAAAGCAGGAGCAGTATTTGTTAATAAAACAGCAATGGATGAATTTGGTATGGGAGGAACAGGTACAACTGCTCATAAAGGAATAATTAAAAATCCATGGGATACATCAAGAATGTGTGCAGGATCATCATCAGGTTCAGCAGCCGCAGTAGCAGCAGGTGTATATCCATATGCAACAGGATCAGATACAGGAGATTCAATTAGAAAACCAGCCGCATATTGTGGTATAGTAGGTTATAAACCAACATATGGAATGATAAGTAGATATGGATTATTTCCATTTGCTTCTTCATTAGATCATTTAGGAGTACTTACAAGAAGTGTAAAAGATGCAGCAATTGTTGTAGATAACATGAAAGGTATAGATAAAAATGATATGACATCTTGGGATTCAAGTAATATAAATTTAACTGAATCATTAACAGGAGATGTTAAAAATAAGAAATTATGTTATATAAAAGAAATATGTGATATAAATAATTATTCAAATCCTTCAGATGAATTAAAAAAACATTTAGAAAATTTCATGAAAACTATTGAAAAAGCAAAAGAACTTGGAATACAGGTCGAAGAAGAAAGTGTAGATCAAACATTACTTAATGCATCTGCTGCAGTATATGTTGTAATATCATGTGCAGAAGCAACTAGTAATATGTCAAATTTAACAGGAATTGTATTTGGACCAAGAGCAGAAGGTAATAATTATGAAGAAATGATGAAAAATTATCGTACAAAAGGATTTTCTCCATTAATTAAAAGAAGATTTATAATAGGTTCATATGTACTTCAATCAGAAAATCAAGAAAGATATTTTAGAAATGCTCAAAGAGTAAGAAGATTACTTGTTGATAAATGGAAAGAATTATTTAAAAAATATGATGCAGTTATTCTTCCTGTTGGAACAGGTCCAGCAAAAAAATTAGATGGATCTAAAGATATATTAACAAAAGAAACTCAAGTACTTGAAGAACATTTACAAATAGGAAATTATGGTGGATTTCCTTCAATTACAATCCCAAATGGATTTATAGATAATCTTCCAGTAGGTGTTAATATAACAGGTAATTGTTATGATGATGAAAATGTACTTAATATTGCATATGCTTTAGAAAGTGCAATGCCATATAAAAATCAAATTGCTGGAGGTGAAAGTAATGAGTAATTATAGAGTTAAAATTGGTTTAGAGATGCACTGTGAAATAAGTGAAACTAATTCAAAAGTATTTTCGAGTGCAGCAAATACTTATTCATCTATCCCAAATAGTAATATAAGACCTTTAGATATGGGATTCCCAGGTACACTTCCAGTAGTTAATAAAGAAGCAGTAAGAATGGCTTTAATGACAAGTATTGTTCTTAATTGTTCTCAACCAAAATATATGTATTTTGAAAGAAAAAATTATTATTATCCTGATATGCCTAAAAATTATCAAATAACTCAAGAAACAAAACCAATACCAGTAGGTATTTATGGTCATGTAGAATATGATTGTAATGGTGAAGAGAAAAGTGTTAGAGTAAATAATATTCACTTAGAAGAAGATGCAGCAAGCCAAGATCATTTATTTGATATATCTACAATTGATTATAATAGAGCAGGAGTTCCACTTTTAGAGCTTGTAACAGAACCAGATTTTCATTGTGCAGATGAGGCAGTAGCATTCTTAGAACATATGAGAAGCGTATATCAATATTTAGATATATCAGAAGCAGATAGTAAAAAAGGTCAACTTAGATGTGATGTTAATGTTTCAATTATGGATGAAGATTTAGATGAAAATGATCCAAAAAATTGGGGAACTAAGGTAGAAATAAAAAATGTGAATTCTTTTGGTGGAGTAAGAGATGCGATTAATTATGAAATTAAAAGACAATCTAAATTAAAAGATAATGGCCAATATGATAAAGTAGTGCAAGAAACAAGAAGATGGGATGAAGAAACACAATCAACAATATCAATGAGATCAAAAGTTGATGCACTTGATTATAAATATTTTGTAGAACCAAATATACCAAAATTTAAGATAAGTGAAGAATGGTTAAAAGAAATAAAAGAGAGTATACCACAACTTGCTTATGATAGAAAGAAAAAGTATATTAATGAATATAACTTAAGTGAATATGATTCAAATATTCTTGTAAAAGAAAAATCAATTAGTGATTATTTTGAAAAAGCAGTAGAACTTGGTTGTGATGTAAAACAAGCTGCTAATTGGGTAAATGGCATGATACTTAGTTATTTAAATTATAATGAAATGTCAATAAAAGATTTCTTTATGACACCAGAAATGTTAAAAGAATTAATAGAATTAATAGAATCAAAAACTATATCTAGTAAACAAGGTAAGGATGTTTTTTATAAATGTTTAGAGGATAAAAAAAGTCCAAAACAAGTTGTAAAAGATGAAGGTATGATGCAAATTACTGATGAAAATCAAATAATAGAAATAGTAAAAGAAGTTATAAGTGAAAATGAGCAACAGGCAAAAACATATGATCCACAAAATCCAAAAGCACTTGATTATTTTGTTGGACAAATAATGAAAAAAACTAGAGGTAAGGCAAATCCTTCGGTTGCAAGTAAAATAATGAAAGAAGAACTTGAAAAAATAGTAAAAAATTCATAATAATTTATGAATTTTTTTGTATATAAATGTATAATTTTAAAAAATATTATTTAATTATAATCAATATAATGTTATCATATTAATATAATAGGTGTGATATTATGCAGGAGAAAAATGATAAAAAAATATTTGTAGTAAATGTAATGATTACAATATTACTTATTATATTAATTAGTTTAATATATTATAAAGTTGGTATCACAAATTCTAAAGTTATTTTTAATTTGAAGGGTGAAGAGGATGTATATATAGAATATGGTACTAAATATAAGGATATTGGGTATGTTGCAATGCTAAATGATAATGATATTAGTGATAAGATAAAGATAACTTCAAATGTTAATACTAATTATATAGGTGATTATGAGGTAAAATACCATTTAAATATTAGTTTTTTAAATTATAATAAAGAATTAGTTAGAAAAGTACATGTTATAGATACAACAAAACCAGTAATAAGTGTTGATTGTGATGATGAAATTTATATTAATAAATATGCAAATTTTGAAATTCCTAAATATACATCAATTGATAATGTTGATGGTGATATTACAAATAGTGTATTAGTTGATTCTAATGTAAATGTAAATGAGATAGGGGATTATAAAATTAATTTAAAATCAACGGATTCTAGTAATAATGAAACAATTCAAACTATAATAGTTCATGTAGAACCAAAATATAAAAATTCATATATAACTATATCAATTTCTAATCAAAAGTTAGAGTATTATGAAAGAGATACTTTAATATTAAGTTCAGATATAGTGACAGGTGCAAATAATGCAACCCCAATAGGAACTTATAAAGTATTAAACAAATCAAGAAATGTAAATTTAAGAGGTGCTAATTATGTAAGTTTCGTAAATTATTGGATTGCTTTTAAAGGTAATTCATATGGTTTACATGATGCTTCATGGAGAAATACTTTTGGTGGTAATATTTATACATATAATGGTAGTCATGGATGTGTTAATATGCCATATTATAAAGTACAAGAACTATATAATTTAGTTGAAATAGGCACTCCAGTATATATAAAGTATTAAAAAAAAGATTTCTATTTGAATTCTTTTTTATTTATGTTATAATTTATTTGTGGGTGTTATGCGAGAATGGCGGAATTGGTAGACGCGAAGGTCTCAAAAACCTTTAACCTTTGGTTGTGTGGGTTCAAGTCCCATTTCTCGCACCATATTGATACCAAACTCGAATCTTTGCAGTTCGAGTTTTAAAATGTTTGAAATTATGATATACTATCTATAGTTTAAATTGCTATACTTGTCAATTTAGAAAATATACTTGTGTATTGACAAAGTTAATATATTAATATACATATAAATTTAATTTAAAAGGTGAGATTCATGAATAAAGGATATAAAATTAATCTTTTTAAAGATAAAAAGGATTATGAAAAAACTTTAACAAATGATGAAATTATCAATATAATTGGTAGTAAAGGATCTGGTAAGACTACCACATCTTTAAAATATATGAATGATGAAAATTATATTGTAATAAATTGTGATAGATTGCTTGAATTACCTGGTGGTAAAGAACATAAAGAACTTTCTAAAATTAGAGATTTATTAAAAAAGAAATATGGAATAATTAAAGAAGGAGAAGAATTTTATAAACAATATATTGATATAATCAATTATATAAAAAAAGAAAATAAAAAAGCTTTAATTGAAGGAAATATTATTCAATGTATTACTCCTATAACTAAATTAAAAGGCAAAGTAATTATTAAAAGAACAGCTAAAATTAAAAGTTTTATAAGATCAGTTAAAAGAGATTATAAAAATGAATATTTTATGAAATTGGAAATTGAAAAATATGGTAAATTGGGCAAGATAACAAGATTCTTAAAAATTGTAAAAAGAAGAAAAAAATATTTAAACAATGTAATGATATAGAAAACATTATTAAGAAATTAGAAAAATTTAATACTTAAAGTTGTTATATTTCTTCCGCTAGGGTACCAGATTGATACAAAACTCGAATTATTATAGTTCGAGTTATAAAATTCTTAAATATATGATACAATTGTTTACGGTAGGATGTGATAAGTATGAAAGAAACGATTATTAATTTAAAAAAAGTTTATCAATATGGAAAAAAATATAAAATGTGTTTAGTTGCTCAAATAATATGCTGCATATTTGGAATTGGATTCAATATAGTTATGCCAATATTATCAGCAAAATTAATTGTTAACTTTACTGATTCAGTGTTTAATCAGGCAATATTAATGTCAATTGTAATATTATGTGTATCTGTTATTAATGAAATAAAAACTTTAATTATAAGAAAGAATACGCAAATATTTAGATGTCGAACTATTAAAAATATGTAAATGAATATGAAAGAGAAATACTAAAATTAGAATTTTAAAAAAATAAAAGTAGTTTATACTTTTATTTTAATTTATTAACAATATTTTTAAACTCAATTCCTCGTGTTTCAAAATCAGGATACTGATCCCATGATGCACATGCAGGACTTAATAGAATTATATCATTTACATCACTTAATTCATATGCTTTATTTGTTGCTTCATTTAAGTTATCTACAACTATAGATTTTACATTATTCTTATTTGCAAATTCTGCAATTTTATTTTTTGTTTGACCATAAGATATTATATATTTTACATTAGTTAAATAATTTGATATTTCATCAAAAGGAATATTTCTATCTAAACCACCCATAATCAATATAGTTGGTTCATTAAATGAATTTAATGCAGTTATAGTTGCTTTATTATTAGTTGATTTTGAATCATTATAAAATTTTCTGCCATTTATAGTTTTTACATATTCAATTCTATGTTCAACACCATTAAATTTACTTAGAAAATCTTTAATATCGTTATTTGATACATTAAATAATTTTGCAATTACAATTGCAATCATTATATTTTCATAATTATGAATACCTTTTATTCTTATATCATTACAATCAATAATTACTTCATTATTATATATTATTTTATTATTTTCTAAATATATATCTGCTTTTTCTTTAGATGAAAAAAATATTTTTTTAGATGGAATATCATTAGTTAAATCTATTACATCTTTATTATCTTTATTTAATATTGCAATATCGTTAAATGTGTGGTTATTAAATATTTTTTTCTTTATATTCTTATAATTTTCATATGTATCATGAAAATCAATATGTACTTCACTTAAATTTGTTAAAGCACTTATATTGGTTTTAAATTCATACATATCACATAGTTGATGATCAGATATTTCTAATACAAGTATTCCATTATCTTTTACATCTTCAACTATACTTGATAAAGGTATACCTATATTACCCGCTAAGTAAATATTATTACTCGTATATTTAAGCATTTCATAAACCATTGTAGTAGTTGTAGTTTTTCCATTTGAACCAGTAATTGCAATAATTTTTACATTATCCTTTAGAAATTTATAACTTACTTCAATTTCATTTATAACAGGAATGTTTAAATTTTTTGCTTTAACAACAGCTTTATTATCTTTTTTTATCGCAGGATTTTTGACAATCAAATCATAACTATCATTAACTAATTCATCTTGATTACTTGTAATAACTATATTAATTCCTAATTGTTGTAGTTCATTTATAACATCTTCATTTTGTTCTTTTAAATCAGTAATTGTAATATCGTTATTATATTTACATAATAATTTTGATACTGCTATACCACTTCTTGCCATTCCCAGAACTAGTATTTTTTTATTTTTAATCAAAGTTTTAAACCAGATTTCTTTTCATAATATGGATTTTCTTTTTTATATAATTTATAAAAAGTTCCACCTTCTTCATACATCATTTCATCATATGCATGTTCTGGTATCCATTGTGCTTTTTCAACAGCTTTAATTGAATTTTTATTAGCAGGCTCTGGGTTTGCCATAAAATATTCTACATCTGGATATTTTTCACCAAATACAATAGGTATTTGATCAAGTGCTTTGGCAGCAATTCCTTTTCCTCTATATTCTTTTGATATATACATATCTATTGATAAACTATTTCCAATAAATCTAATTAATCTAAATATACCAACTAATTTGTCATCATATGATATACCATGTATATCTCTACCATAATAAAATGATACCCATTTTTCTTCTTCACTTATTGCTTCATTGTTGATATTATTAAATTGTTCTTCAGTAATATTTTCTAATAATACAACATTATTTTCATTTTCAATATTTTCCAAAATAATCACCTCTTATAATTATTATATCGTAGAGAAAAAAGTATGTAAACATTCTTTTGTAAAATAATGTAAACAAAATGATAATAAAATATAATAACAATTATTATATTTTATTTAAATTTAATAAAAATATTCTTAATTAGTATATATATTAGTGATTAATAATTAATCATAAATAATGTGATTCATAAAATATAATTGAAAGGGGGATAAGTGTGAATAATTGTAGTAATGATGAAAATATATTACAACTAATCCAAAAAAATAAACATTGTAATAGAGTATGTTTTGGTCCAACAGGTCCAACGGGTCCAACAGGTCCAATTGGTAGTGAAGGTTTAGAAGGTCCTCAGGGAATACAAGGAATAGCAGGTCCAATAGGTCCAACAGGACCAACAGGTCCTAGGGGAGAACAAGGATTACCAGGGAATTCAATAAATTTAAGCATAGGAGATGTAGAAACAACTGATGATATGTCAGGTGTAAGTATTACTGATACTGGTAGTGGAATTAATCATGTATTAAATTTTATAATACCTAGAGGAGAAAAGGGAGAACCAGGTCCACAAGGAGAAACAGGTCCAGCAGGAACAAGCATTAGAATCTTAGGTTCTTATGAAAACTTGCAAGATTTACAAAGAGAACATTCACAAGGTGATGCGGGTGATGGTTATTTGGTAGGAGATAACTTGTATGTTTGGTCTGAAAATGATCAAAAATGGACTGATGTAGGAGTAATTAGAGGACCTAAAGGTGAGCAAGGTCCGCAAGGTGAAAAAGGAGAAATAGGTCCTAGAGGTCCTCAAGGTTTACAAGGAATACAAGGCGATCAAGGACAACCTGGAGAGCCAGGCCCAAAAGGTGATACAGGACCAGCAGGTCCAGCAGGTCCTGAAGAAATTGGTGTAGTGTATCTTGTAACATTAAACGATGCACCTCCATTTGAAGGATATACAATAACTAAAAATCATAGGATACCAATTAAAAGAAAAGAAGTTGATAATACACAAATATGTACATTACATGATGATGATTCAATAACATTTTCTAAACAAGGTGTATACCGCATTGATTTTGTAGTAACTGCTAGTCCAGCACCTTCTCAATCTTTTGATAAAAGTCAGAATGTTATATCAGTAGGTTTTAAAAATGTTGCAAAAAAATATGCATATGCAGGAGGAAGTTCTTGGTATGAAAATGAAAAAAATGTAAGAATAGTAGGGCAAGGAATGTTTGTTGTAAGCGATATAGTAAGAGATTATTTCGAATTAGTTAATACTTCACCAAATGATTTAATTATAAATGCACCATCAATAGATTCAGTAGCATCACAATCATACTTTGTAAATCCTTTAGTAACAATACTTATACAATATCTAGGATAAACTTAAAATTGTGATTATTGATTATTCAAAATAGAACTATTTTCATATTATATTATAGGAAGGAGGATAAAAATGAATAATTGTAGTAATGATGAACAAATATTACAAATGATAGAAAGAAATAAAAAGTCATGTTGTAGACCATGTTTTGGTCCAACAGGAGCAACAGGACCAACAGGTCCAGCAGGTCCAGCAACAATAGCAGTTGGAACTACAACAACTTCTGATCCAGGAACATCTGCTTCTGTAACAAATGTAGGTACCACAGAAAATGCTATTTTAAATTTTACAATACCACAAGGTCCAACAGGACCAACAGGACCAACAGGACCAACAGGTCCAACAGGAGCAACAGGTGCAACAGGAGCAACAGGTGCAACAGGAGCAACTGGTGAACAAGGTCCAGTAGGACCAACACCAACACTTCAAATAGGTGAAGTTACACAAGGTACACCTGAAACAGGTGCAACAGCATCAATAACAGGGACAGCACCAGATTTTTATATTAATTTAACAATACCTCAAGGTGCAACAGGTGCTCAAGGTGATACTGGTACTCAAGGCCCAGCAGGACCAACACCAACACTTCAAATAGGTACTGTAACTTCAGGACCTGCTGCTAGTGCATCAATAACAGGAACAGCGCCAGACTTTTATATTAATTTAACAATACCAACTCAAGTATAATTAATGAAAGGTATATTATATGAACAAATATAAAATATGTGTTTATGCAATAAGTAAAAATGAAGAGAAGTTTGTAGATAGATGGATGGATTGTGTATCAGAAGCTGATGAAGTTATTGTACTTGATACAGGATCAACCGATAATACTGTTGAAAGATTAAAAAGTAGGGGTGCAAATGTTACAATTAATCAAATAAATCCATGGAGATTTGACGATGCTAGAAATAAATCATTGCAATTAGTTCCTGAGGATACTGATATATGTGTATGTATTGATTTAGATGAAGTAATAGAAAAAGGATGGAGAAAAAAAATAGAAAATATATGGAATGAAAATACTACTAGACTTAGATATAATTATAATTGGAGTTTTGATGAAAATGGGAATCCAGCAGTTAATTTTTATATAGATAAAATTCATGCAAGAAAAGATTATATATGGACTCATCCAGTTCATGAAGTATTAAAATGTACATCTGATAATGAAGTGTTTTTAACTACAGATGATATTACAGTAAATCATTATCCAGATAAAACTAAATCAAGAGGTGATTATTTACCATTATTAGAACTTTCAGTTAAAGAGGATCCAAGTGATGATAGAAATATGCATTATTTAGGTAGAGAATATATGTTTTATGGTAAATGGAATGAATGTATAGATACATTAATTAAACATTTAAATTTACCTAGTGCAGTATGGAAAGATGAAAGATGTGCTTCAATGAGATTTATAGCAAGATCATATATTAATTTAAAAAGATATGATGAAGCGAGAATGTGGCTTGATAAAGCAATAAATGAAGCACCATATTTAAGAGATCCTTATATGGAAAGGGCATTGCTTGAATATGAACTTAACAATTATAGCGAAGTAGAAAAATATTGTTTATTAGCACTTAAAATAGATAAACATCAAAAAACATATATAAATGAAGTTTTTAGTTGGGATTATACAGTATATGATTTATTATCATTAAGCTATTATTTTATGGGTAATAATGAATTGGCATTAGAATATGTTAATAAAGCATTACAGATGTCAACAAATAATGAACGATTATTAAAAAATAAAGAAATTTTTGAAAAAAGTCTTAATAAAGGAGAATAAATTTTAAATATTCTTCTTTTTTTACTAAATATATGTTATTATATATTAGGGAGGATTTGGAAGTGAGTAAAGTAGTAGTGTTATGCAGAGTAGATAATTGTTATTTTAATAACGATTATGGAAATGATAGAAAAGATTTTATTCCAACATTTTTAAATCAATTAAGTAATTTAGCAGGTTTATTAGATGCAGATGAGGTATTATTTTCATTTTTTACTGATAATCTTAAATTTGATGATGTATCTTATTGTGAATTATCAATATTTATAGATAATTTAATTCCATATGAAGATAGAATATTACACTTTGGTGATATATTTTCTAAAGACAAACACTTGCAGGTTTATTGCATGAAAAATTTAGAAAAAAAGAGTAATAATGAAGTTAATTATATTGAAAGAGTTAAATTGGAAGATTCTAGTAATAATATAGATAAAGATATGTTAGAATACATAAAAAGAATTAGTGAAAATTCAAAAATAAAAAGAATTATTTTTATAGATAAGAAAGAACATAAGTTTTTAGATAATAATTGTGATGTTATTATAGCAAAAGGTTTAAAAAATATAATTAATGAATTAAATAATTATATTATTGATAATTCGAAAGCAAAAGAACTTACGTATATAAATAATGAATAATATCCTAAAAATTTGTTTATTATATTGTGTATAGGCAATATATTTACAATTAATTTAATAAAAAGTATTGTTAAATTTAAATTCTTTTGGTATAATCATATTGCTTATTTTTTTATGGCGAGATAGCTCAGTTGGCTAGAGCATTCGGTTCATACCCGAAGGGTCGAGGGTTCGAATCCCCCTCTCGCTACCAGATTGACATGAAAACTCGAACTTTTATAGTTCGAGTTTTAAAATGTTTCAATTTATGTTATTATGTTTTTAATGTAAATTAATAAAATAAAAGGAGTCTAATTAATATGAAAGTATATATTACAAGGCACGGAGAAGTTCCACATAATGCTTTAAGACAATATAATATAATTGATGAAGATTTAAACGACTTAGGGATTAAACAGTCGGAAGAATTACGAGAAAAAATAAAAAATATAAAATTTGATATCATAATAGTATCTCCATTAATTAGAGCTAAACATACTGCAAATATAATAAATTCTAATAATATAGAAATAATGTTTGATGATAGAATTAAAGAAAGAAATTGTGGGGATTTAAGCGGAAAACCTCTTGAAGTTACTAATAGAGAAGAATATTGGAACTACAATACAACTATACAATACGGAACATCAGAAAATATAAAACTTTTCTTTAAAAGGGTATGGGATTTTTTAGATGAATTAAAAGAAAAAGAATATAAAAATGTACTTATAGTTACTCATAGTGGAGTATCCAAAGCATTTAGTGCTTATTTTAAAGGAATTAAAGATGGCAAATTTTTAAATAGGGGTCTTAAAAATTGTGAAATAAAAATTTATGAATTATAATTACAAAAAGGATTGTTGAACTTTTTCCTTTAGGTGTAATATTGTCATGAAAACCGTGAATTTTATAGTTTGAGTTTTAAAATATAAAAAATTATGATAAAATAATCATATTATAAATTAGTAAAATATTAATTATAATTATTTAAAAATGTATATGAAAATAAAAAGAAGTTAAATGAGTATTTAAAATTACTGTTATATTTTATTTTAATAAAAGTATAATTATCTGTTGTGTGGTGATATTAATGAATTATAAAAAGGAATATAAAAAATATTTAGCATCATCAGTATTAGATACTGCAAATAATAAAATAGTAAGTAGTTCATTTATATCTGCATTCGCTATATATTTAGGACTTAGGGATTTTGCAATAGGAATATATGTTTTGTTAGATACAATGACTAATGTAATTCAGATTTTTGCTGCACCTTTATTTTCAAAGATAGGTCAATCAAAAAAAGTAGTATTGATTAATTATTCAATATATAGAATTTCATCTGTGTGTTTTGCAATTATACCTTTTATATCAGATAATTTATCTATTAGGACAATATATTTTTTTATATTTGCTTCAATATATGCAATTACAGGTGAAATGGGATATATAACATTTGTTAATTGGCGCATGACATTACTTAAGAAAGAAGATAGGGCAAAATTTGCTTCAACAAGAAATGCAATTAAAAATACAATTGTATTAGCGTTCAGTTTAATTATGGGTGTAGTTCTTAATCAGTTTACTTTAAATAATCATGAATTATATGGATTTATAATATTATTTTTTATAGTTTTTATTATTTCACTTATAGATATTTGTCTTAAAGTTTTTACGTATAAACCTGAAATTATACAAGAAAAAATAAAAATAAAAGATAATATAATAATTCCTGCAAAAGATAAAAAATTCAGAAGGGTTTTGGTAACTTGTGGATTAAATAGATTTGCATATGGTATGGGAACTATGTATTTGAATGTTTTTTTGCTAAGATATTTGAAAATTAATTATATATATTATAGCATCTTAAATGTTATATTAAATCTCACAGATGCATTTTCTAGTAAATTTTGGAGTGCTAAGTCTAAAGAAAGAAAATGGGAAAAATTAATTTTACCAATGTCTATACTATTTATTGCTGCTTTTACAATATTATTTTCAATTGACAATTCGTATTTAATATATTTTTTACCAATCGTGTATATTTTACTAGGATTTGGTAATTCATCATATGAAATATTTGATAATATTGCTATATATGAAAATTCAAAAGATCGAATGCAAACATCATATGTAACATTTGAGCGATTTATTGAAGGTATAGTTACTATATTTTTACCAATTTTATCACATACAATTTTGTCAGAAAATACTAATATTATAAAAATCACATTTGCAATATCAATAATATTCTATATAATTTTATTTGTTTATTTTATAAGAACTAACAAATTATCTGAGGAGGAAATATGAACGAGTTAGACAAAAATGATAAAGTTGATAATGAATTAATATTTTTTGACGATTATAATTTGTTGAGTGGGTGGTATCATAATTATTTTTGTGATATGGATGGTTCAGAACTTATTTTTGATTCTAATAATAGTAAATATTTTGAGTGTCCTATGTGTCATAAAAGGTATAAAGATGAAAAAAGAAAAAGTGCATGGATAACAAAATATAGATACTCAATATTTGATCGAATTCAAAGATATTCAGAACTTTATCTACAAAATAAAAACAAATTATATTTGAAATTTATTGTAGATGCACTAAATTTTTATTGTGATAACTATGATTTATTTAGTATTCATGATAAGGATGGAAATATTTTTGATTCATACATTAATAAATCAAATCATTGTGGGAAAATAACTGCACAAGGTTTAAATGAGGCAAGTATTTTTATTCAAGTTGTTTATTGTATTGATAATGTAGGACAATATATTCCCGAGAATTTAAAAAATAATATTTTTAATAATTTATTTTTGAAAGTTTATGAATTATTAAAACCTCAGGTTGACAGGATACAAAATATACGGTGTTATGAAATATGTTCAATAGGTATGATGGGTATAATTTCTAATAATAAAAAAATGATAGATTTTGCACTTAATTCAAAATATTCATTTTATGAACAACTAGATAAAGGTGTAACAAAAGATTATTTTTGGAATGAAGGTTCTTTTCATTATCATTTATATGTGTTAAAACCAATAATTGATTTTCTTTATATCGCAAAAAAGTATAATTATAAAATAAAAAAGAGATATTATTATATAACCAAAAATATGTTATTGAAAATATATAATGTTAGTTTTAATGATTGTTCTTTACCTAGTCCAAATGATGGATGGCCTAATTTATTTCTAATTAAATATATAGACTTATATAAGAAGGCTGATATTATTTTTGATGGTTATTTTACTGATATTATTAATAATATTAAAAATAATACTAATTCATCTAAAAGTGTTCATTTAATAAAAACTGGTTTTTCAAACTTAAAGAAAAGGGATTTAAATGTATTTATAAAATATTGCGATAATGATTTATCTCATGCTCATCCTGACAAATTAAATATAGAAGTTAAATATAAAAATGAATTTTTTACTCATGATTTATCAACATCAGGATATGGAAGTAATATTTCAAAAGACTTTTACAAAAGGACTTATTCACATAATACTGTTGTAATTAATAGTCAAGATCAATTTTTAAATTGTATAAGTAAAGTTAATGATTATTCAGATGATTTTATTGATGTCACAGTAAAAAATGCATATGAAAATTGTATTTTAAGAAGAAGAGTAAAAGTAAATCAAAATAGTGTTGAAGATAAATTTTATGTTAAATGCAAAGAAAATAAATATATTGATTATTTTTTTCATATTGATGGAAAATTAATATCAAGTTTAATATTCGATAAAGAAATAAAAATCGATAATTATCCATATTTGAAAAATATTAAAAAAGTAAAATGTGATAATATTATAGAATTATATTTTAGGTTTAAAAATTTTTTAGTAGAAACCATTATAGAATTAGATAAAAAAGAATTATATATTTGTAGCTCACCTGATAATCCAAATATTCAAGATAGGACTACAATTTTAATTAGAGATTATAATAAAGAATATAATTTATATTTAAAATTTAATTTTATATAGTAAAAATGTATAAATATTTCAAATTAATAATTAAAAACAGATAAATTTAAAGAAAGGAAAAGTATATGAATAGTGATAAAAAAAGTTTAGTTATATATTTTTCACATACTGGTGAAAATTATATGAAAGATGGTATAAGGAATATTAATAAAGGTAATACTGAAGTAGTTGCAGAATTTATTAGAAAAATTACAAATTGTGATTTATTTAAGATAGAACCTTTAAAAAGTTATCCGTATAATTATAGTGAATGTTGCAATGTTGCTAAAGAAGAATTGAATAATAATAGAAGACCTGAACTTGTTAATTATTTAGATAACATAGATAATTATGATGTAATATATGTAGGAAATCCTGTTTGGTGGGGATATCCTCCAATGGTAATATATACACAACTTGAAAAATTAAATTGGGATGGTAAGATTGTAATGCCATTTACAACTCATGAAGGTAGTGGACTTGCAAATAGTGTATCTGAAATTAAAAAGATTGCATTAGGTGCAGATGTTAAAGAAGGACTTGCAATTTTTGGAAGTGATGTAAATAATTCAAAAAGTATAATTGAAAATTGGATAAAACAAAATAACATGTTGTAACTGATAATTTTAATTATCAGTTTTTTATATATTTTTAATTATTTAATTTGTATATTATATTTCATTATAAAAATCAAAAAGATGTAAATAAATGTTATAGTTTACATAAATTAATACACAGATTTTAATAATACCTATTGAATTAAATAAATTTTAGTAATAATATATTAGTAGTAGGTAGTAGGTGAAAGTAGTGAACGATATTAGTACAAATAAAAAAGTAGGATTTTATGATATGTTTTGGTTATTTATATTTGGTAGTATTTTTGGATGGATATATGAAGTAGTATTTAGTTTGTTAGTTCATGGAGTATTTATTAATCATTCTGCACTTGTAATTGGTCCATTTAATATTTGTTATGGAATTTGTGCCTGTGCTTTAACATTTTTATTATATAAATTTAAAGACAAAGGAAATATTAAGCTATTTTTTATAAGTTTCTTTTTAGGTTCAATTTTGGAATATATTATGAGTTTAGGAATGGAATTAATACTTGGATTTACTGCATGGGATTATAGTGATATGGTTTTAAATATAAATGGCAGAGTATGTTTGTTAATGTCATGCCTTTGGGGAATACTTGGAATAGTTTGGATTAAATATATTTATCCATATATTGAAAAGATTATTAGTAAATTATGTACAAATAAGGGGAAGAAACTTGTTATTATTTTATTAGTTTTTTTAGTATTTGATTTAGCATTAACAATCAGTGCATGTATAAGAGCAAAAGAATATGAAAAAGGAATAAAACCAAGTAATTCATATGAAAAGTTTTTAGATAAAACATTTAATAAAGATTATTTATATAATATGTTTAATAATAATTGGAGTGAGTAGATGAAAGTATTAGTATTATCTTGTAGTACAGGTGGTGGACATAATTCTTGTGCTAAATATATCAAAAATGAATTTGATTTAAATAAAATAGAATGTGATTTTGTAGATTATTTTAGTATACTTGGTGATAAATTATCTAGAAGAATAGAAAAAATATATTTGAAAACAACTAAAGGAAAAGGAAATGTATTTAAAGGTGTTTATAAACTTGGTGAAACTTATAGTAAGGTTGGTTTAATAAGTCCCGTATATGAATTAAATAAACTTGGCAAAAATAAAGTATTGGATTATATTAAAAAAAATAATTATGATTTAGTAATTTGTCCACATTTATTTCCATCAATGGCAATAACTTCGTTAAAGAAAAATGGATTTAAAATAAATCTTATAAATGTAGCGACAGATTATACTAATATTCCATTTTGGAATGAAACAAAACCAGATTATTTTGTAATACCACATGAATCTTTGAAAAATGAATTTATAAAAAAAAGGATAGATGAAAAAATTTTGGTCCCAATTGGTATCCCAGTTTCAACTGATTTTAAAGAAAAAAAGAAAAATTTATTATTAAAAAAAGATAAACCAAATATATTAGTTACTTCAGGAAGTATGGGATTTGGAAATTTGAATAAATTAGTTAGGAAAATTTTAGATAACATAGATGCATATGTTATTGTAATTTGTGGTAATAATAAAAATTTATTAAAAAAGTTATCAAAGATTAAAAATTCCAATTTAATAGTTAAGGGTTTTGTTCATAATATGAATGATTATATTAAAGAATGTGATGTTGTTTTAACTAAACCTGGAGGACTTACAAGTACTGAAGTTGCAGTTTTAAATAAGCCAATGGTACATATTATGCCAATACCTGGGGTTGAAAATTATAATGCAAAATTTTTCAATGATAATAATTTAAGTTTAGTTTCAAATACAATAGATGAAATAATAGAAAATACAAAAAGATTATTGGAAGATAAAAAATTACAAAAGGAAATGATAAAAAATCAAAGTAAAATAATAAATAAAAATGCTGCTGAGGATTTAGTTAAATTTGTTAAAGATAATATTAAGTAATATAAATTATTATCATTTAAATTATTTTGAATATTATATAAATGATGATATAGCATTTTATATATAAATATTGACTTATTTTGTTTTAAAATGTTATAATACAAATAACAAAGGAGGAAAAAATATGAAAAAATTCTTAATGAGTCTATTTTACAAAAAATCAGTAGTAGTAATTGCTACTGTATGTGCATCTGCAGCCGTTACAACAGCAGTTATTATACCAAGTGTATCTAAGAATGATGAAAATCAAAGTAATAGTGTTGCAAAGAAGAATGTAAGTCAAATACAAGATAAAATAGATAATCAAGAAAAAGTCGAAGATTTACCTAATGAAGATGAAAAATCTAATACAGAAGAAACATCATCTTTAGAAAGTAAAAAACCATCTGGTGTGATAGTAGATTCAAGTAAAGTTGCATATTTATATCAAAATTCTAATGTAACTACTTCAGAAAGTACTAGCAATGATGAAGATGAAAAAAGTGGGGAAACACAAAGTACTGTAGAATCTAATAATCAAGTAAGTCAAGATAATGAAAATTTTGAATCTTCACAAACACCAAGTGTTACAGAGCAAAATCAATCACCATCTAAAGAAGAACAAAATAAACAAGTAGAAAGTGAAAAAACACCAATAGAGCAACAAACACCTAGTGTTACACAGCAAAATCAATCAACACAAAAAGAAGAACAACAAGAACCTGAAGAAATTGAAAAATCAAAAGAAGAACAACAAACACCAAGTGTTACAGAACCAAGTGTTACAGAGCAAAATCAATCACCATCAACTGAATCAGATCAAAATGAATCTGAAGAGAGTGAAACAAAACCAGAAGAGCAACAAACACCAAGTGTTACAGAACCAAGTGTTTCAGAACAAGATCAATCTACATCAACTGAAAAAGATCAAAATGAACCTGAGGAAAGTGAAACAAAGCCAGAAGAACAACCACAAACACCAACAGAACCTCAAGAACCTGAACAATCACCAGTTGCTCCACAAACACCAAATGTTGAGGAAAACACTGATAAAAGTAGTGAATATATTGAAATAGTTCAAAATGCTGTTAAAAAAACTTTAAATGCTGATAGTGTTTATTTTACAAGACGTAGAACTGGATTATATCCAGAAAATTCAAAAATAAGATATAACAAAAGTCAAAACAGAAATTGGTATATAAATGAAGATATTGAAGAGTATTTAGAAGGTTTCCCAGGAAGATATACAACAGAATTTAATCCTGTCAGATATTTTTATCAAACTTGGTGGTCAAGAAATAAAGAAACAAATTTATGGGAAAGAAGAACTCCTTTACATTCAGTATTTGGTATTAGTGAATTAGGATTTTTAGCTAAAATAAAATCAGTTGAAAAATTAGATATACATTGTCCATATGGTGTTTATACTGTAACTCTTGATCAAACTTATGCTAATAAAGCAGGAGAAAATTTACTTAATACTCCTAATATGTTTAATAAAGATGTAACAATAACTGTTATGATTGATTTTGATGGTTATATTAGAAGTATTGATTGTAACTGGGGAAAAGATGTATTAAATAATCCAGCTCTTGGACCAGTAGTTATAACTGTTCATATGGGTGATTTTAACTCAACTACAATTGATAGACCTAAGGATTTAAATGATAGTCCAATTGATTATCCTGATGTAAGAAATGAATTAACTCCAAATAAAAAGGAAAATATAAAAAGTAGTATTTATGAAGCATATGAAAAAACATATAAAGCAAATAGTGCAACTTATGAATTAAATGGTGATAAAGTTAAGTATGATTTACAAAGTAACTCTGCTATAAGAGAAAAAGAAGATGGAACTATTACATACTATGATGGTGAAGATAATAAATATGTAGATCATAATTATGTAACACCAGAATTTCATCAAGATAGTTGGACTAAAGCAAAGGATTCAGATATTTGGGTTAAAAATGTAAAAAAACATAATTGTTTTATTCCAAGAGAATTATATTTCTTACGTTTAATATTTGATGTAGCAAGTGTAGAAGAACAATCAGATGGTGTAACATATACTATTGAAGTTCTTAAACAATATGCAAATCAGGCTTATAGTTATTCATATGATGAATCTAATGATGTATTTAGTTCAAACATTACATTTACTGTAACTATAGGTAAAGATGGGTATATAAAAGAAATACATATAAATAGTGAAGAATATAATTTAGATTTAGTTATTAGTGATGTAAATAATACTAAAGTAGAAAGACCAGAAGGTATTGAATAAATCTAAAACTACCATATTGGTAGTTTTTTATGTAAATTTATTCAAAAAGTAAAAAAATATAGTATAATTTAATTGTATATAAAGGAGAAATTTGTATGGAAAAATCAAAAGTATATTTTACAAAAGAAATAACAAGTGAGAGTTTAATTAAAATTTATGAAGTATTAAATGTAGATTTAAAAGGTAAAGTTGCTGTAAAAATATCAACAGGTGAACCAGGAGGTCATAATTTTTTGAATCCTGATTTAATAAAAGGTCTTGTAAATAAACTAAATGGTACAATTGTAGAGTGTTGTACTGCATATAGAGGTAGAAGATTTGATGTAGAAGATCATTTAAAAGCAATTGAAGAACATGGATTTACCAAAATCGCACCATGTGATATTATGGACTGTGAAGGTGAAATTACAATACCTATTAATGGTGGTAAACATTTAAATGGTATAAATTATGTAGGATCACATATAAAAAATTATGATTCAATGCTTATGTTGTCTCATTTTAAAGGTCATGCGATGGGTGGATTTGGAGGAGCACTTAAAAATATGAGTATTGGAGTTGCATCAAGAAATGGTAAGGCATGGATTCATTCTGTTGGTATTACTACTGATCCAGATGAAATGTGGTCCTATACAGATGATCAAGATGGTTTCTTAGAAAGTATGGCAGAAGCAGATAAATCAGTTGTAGATTATTTTAAGAAGGAAAATATGGTATATATAAATATTGCAAATAATATTTCTATTGATTGTGATTGTGATTCAAATCCTCATGATCCAGAAATGAAAGATATTGGAATATTTGCATCGGTTGATCCAGTTGCTATTGATCAATGTTGTTATGACCAAATTATTAATTCTACGGATGAAGGTAAGGCATCACTAGTAAATAGAATGAATGAAAAACATGCAATTCATACAGTAGAAGAAGCAGAAAAATTAGGTTTAGGTTCTACTGACTATGAATTAATTGAAATATAATAAAATTTATTTTTAAGACTGATTATTCAGTCTTTTTTTGCAATAAAATATGAGAGTTTATGAAGAAGAAATCGCTGAACACTCCTTACTACTGTAAAAACTCACAAAAGGGGTTTTAATCTTTAAAAATAGTAAAAATTTACTATTTTTATTTTTGTAAAAATGTTATAATAAATGAAGAAAAGGTATTGAGGTGGTAAGATGTTTAAAAAAGTAATATTAATAAGTGTACTTTGTTTATTAATTATATTATCGGGTTGTACTAAAAGTAAAAGTGAAATTAAGAATAATACTAATAATGTAATGGAAAATTTTGAAGTAGAGAAAGATAAAAAAGAATCGTATAAAAATATAATTACAAATTTTATTAGTTTATTTGCAGCCTCACAAAATTCTAATGAAATTTTTAAAAATATAGATAGTAAAGGAATATATACATTAAAAAAAATTGAAAATGATTTTAACAATTTTGAAAAAGAGTATGAAAAAATATATGAAAATTATAAAACGCCAGATGGAACTTGGCATAATAATGATAAAGACCAAAAAACTAAAGCAGAATTAGAAATGGAATATAGAATAAAATTTTATATTCAAAGTCTTGCTACAAATAATAAAATTGAAAAGATAGAACTTGTTCAAAATACATTTGATGTGATTAAGATAAAAAATAATTTATATAGTGCTTTAGTAAATGTTAATTATGACTTGAATAACAGAGTAAAAGATCAATCTAAAAAAATGAAATTTGTATTCTATAAAGATAAAATTATTGATGTGATTATTTATGAAGATGATGATAGTTATTTTAGTATATTTGCATATTTTATACCAAATGTCAACAATAATATTAAGACAACAGGTCGTTATTTAAAAGTAAATAAAGATAAAATATTTGAAGGTATAGAATCGGAAATGAAATTTTATAAAGATGGGAGTATTACATTACATAACTTTGAAAGTGATGAAACTTTTTATGGAATTTACAAACTTGAAAAACAAAAAGTATTAATAACGTTAAATGAAATACTTGATGAAAATGGAAGTAAAAGTATACTTCAAAAAACAACAGCATTAGATTTATATAATAATGGTAATTATCTCTATTCTTTAAATTCTGATACTTTTTTCTATCAAGAAAGTGATGAAACTATAAAAGATTTATATAAAATGGTAGCAGTTCACGATGATTTATTAAAAGAAAGGTACTTTTATGAAAATCAAAAGGTTACTATTAATGATATTAGTGATAATCAAAAATTGTTATTAGCTTTCAATCAAATACCAGAAAATGAAATAATTGATGATGTAAAAAAATCAGATGACGGCAGTTACATAGAAAATATTAAAATAATTGATATCAATAGTTTAGATAAAGCTATGAAAAAGGTATTTGGAGATAGTATAAAATATAGTAAAAAAGACTTTATGCCTACTCAATGTGATATGTATAAATATGATAAAAAAGAAAAAAAATACATAGCTGTAGAAGGCGGGTGTGGTGGGCTTCTTGAAAATTGGATAGAAAATAAATATTATGATTATGTTATAAATGGTGATAAAATTATAATTTATGAAAAATTTGCTTTTATAGATGTAGCGCGATTAATTTATAGTGATGGTAGTGATACAAATTTTGAACCATCTGGAATATATAAAGACATTCAAGAAACAAGACCAATAAAAGAATTACATGCTACTTATAGTAAAGATGATATTGATATAACAGAATATTATGATAAATTATCTATGGTTAAATATACATTTAAAAAACATAAGGGTAATTATTATTTTTATAGTTCACAAATAATTGATTAATGCATATTTGATCAAATTTTCAGTAATAAATTAGTTAAAAATGGTAAATTTGGAAAAAGATTTACTTTTTTTAGCAAAAAAGTAAAATATCGTATATATAAATATTGCAAATAATATTTCTATTGATTGTGATTGTGATTCAAATCCTCATGATCCAGAAATGAAAGATATTGGAATATTTGCATCAGTTGATCCAGTTGCTATTGATCAATGTTGTTATGACCAAATTATTAATTCTACGGATGAAGGTAAGGCACCACTAGTAAATAGAATGAATGAAAAACATGCAATTCGTACAGTAGAAGAAGCAGAAAAATTAGGTATTGGAACAAGAGAATATGAATTAATTTCAATAGATTAAAAATAAACTAAAAAGTTTATTTTTTTTATGATATAATTTATTTAGAAAGTAGTGATAATATGCCTAGTCATAAAATACATATGTATATTGCAAAAAGGGTAAATGAAACATTAAATATGAATTTAGATAATTTAATGCTCGGCAGTGTATTACCTGATTTGACAATTGATAGGAATCATAAATTAAGTCATTTTCAAGCGGATGGACATGGTTATGATAATTTAGCAAATCCAGATAAATTTTTATTAAAATATAAAGATAAATTAGATAATGAAATAATGATTGGATATTTAATTCATATATTAACTGATAGATTTTATAATAAATATGTATTTGATAATTATATAATATTTGATAATAATTATGCAATTGGTATAAAAAAAGATAATGAGATAATATATCCAGAGCATAGATTAATATGGAAATATAAAAAAAATGATTTTTGGAAATATGATGAATATTTAATTAATAATGGATATATAAGTAAGTTTAAAAATATAAATGTAATTAATGATATTCCTGATTTAGGTGATGTAAAATATGATAAAGAATTTTTACAGCAATATATTATAAATGCTAATATGGATGTTGATGATCCAAGTAGAATAAAAATAGATAATTATATTTTTATGAATAAAGAACAATTAGATAAAGTATTAGATTTATGTGTTTTATATATAATAGATTATTTAAAAAATATAAAGGATGTGAAAAATAATGAATACAGTTGTAATAACGGGTAGTGCAAGAGGATTTGGTTTTGAGTTACTTAAATTATTTAGAGAAAAAAATTATAATGTTGTTTTATGTGATGTATCAAAGGAAAATTTAGATATTGCAAAAAATAAATTACAAAGTATAACTTCAAAGGGTAAAATATTGTCTTTTGAAGTAGATATAACTAAAGAAGATACAATAAGAAATTTAATAGATAATACTATAAAAGAATTTAAAACTATTGATATATGGATAAATAATGCAGGAGTAAATCAACCAAATAAACCTATATGGGAATTAGAAAAAAATGTAATTGATACTTTAATTGATATTGATTTAAAGGGTAGTATATTATGTAGTAAATTAATCATGCCTGTTATGATTAATCAAGGTCATGGGCAAATATATAACGTAGAAGGTCATGGTAGTAATGATGCAAAAATATTAGGTCTTTCTATATATGGAACTGCTAAAAGAGCAATTACTTATTTTACAGAAAGTTTAGCATATGAATCAGAAAAGTTAAATACTAATGTATTAATTGGTAAAATTACACCAGGGATCATGATAACAAATTTTATTAATACTTCATTAGGAGATAAGGAAAAAATAATACTAGATGATAAAACTAAAAAGGTTTATAATATACTTGGTGATTATCCAGAAACAATTGCTAAATATATGGTAGATAAAATTATAAATAATAAAAAAAATAATGTTAAGTTTACATGGCTTACTAATTCACGAGCAGCTTTTAGATTTATTACATCATCATTTAGAAAAAGAGATTTTTTTAAAGAATAAATATTCTTGAAAGTTAGTTTAAAAAAAATTATAATTATTAAAAGGTGGTATTATGTCAAGTATATATACTTATATAAGAAAAAATAAAAATAAAACTTTTGATGAAGAACCATTTAATGAAGTAGATAATTTAGTTTTTTCATCATTAATATATTTAAATTTTATTGATATTGTACCAAGTAATAAAAAATATATTACACTACAAGAAGCAGGTAATATATTTTTAAAAAATAATAATTACTTTGAAGTAAGTTGGTATGGAATTGCTCAGCAAGTTAGTTATAATATATTAAAATCAATTGTAAATACTATTAGATATAAAGATGTTCTTTTATATAATTTTCTTTATATTGGTGATGTTAATAAACAATTTGGTGCGATGTGTATAAAAGTAAAAAAACATTTTATTTATGTTGCATTTGAAGGTACGGATAATTTATTAAGTGGATGGAAAGAAGATTTTCAAATGTCATATAAGTTTCCTATTCCATCACAAGAATATGCCATTAAATATTTAAATAAAAATATAAAAATATTTGATAAAAATATTATAGTAGGTGGACATTCTAAAGGTGGTAATTTAGCTTTAGTATCAAGTATGTATTGTAAGAATTTAATAAAAAGAAAAATAAAATTAATATATAGTAATGATGGTCCAGGACTTAGAAAAAGTCAAATTGAATCATCTAATTACAAAAAAATAAAAGATAGATATATACATATAGTACCAGATTATAGTTTTGTAGGTATATTACTTAGAAATGATAAATATAAAGTTATAAAATCATATAGAAAGGATATACTTGCCCATAGTTTATCTACATGGGAAATACAAGATAATAAATTAAAAGAAACAACTTTAAGTAATATTAGTAAGAACTTAGAAGAAAGTGTAATTATGTGGCTTGATAAACATGATGATATCAAAAGAGAAAAAATGATTATGACTGTATTTAAAGCATTAGAAGATTCTAATATCTATGAAATAAATGATATATTAGATTTAAGAAATGCAATAAAAGTTATTAAAAATTTAAAAAGTATTGATGAAGAAACAAAAAAATTAGTAGAAGATTTTATAAAGTTTAATTTTAATCACTTGATAAATAATAAAAATTAATTTATATATATTTCTTAAAAAATAAAAAAGTATTAAAGTACTTTTTTTATGTTATAATGGTATTATTATACTAACACTTTGTATAAATTAATATAATTAAGTAGTTGAGGATGGTAGTATGGATAGATTTAAAAGTGTAAAGTTAGCAAGTATTATTGGAATAATAGGTAATTTATTTTTGTTATTTATAAAGAGTATAGTAGGATTTGTTTTTAATAGTCAGGCTATGATTGCAGATGCATTTAATAGCGCAGGTGATATTTTTTCTTCAATAATGACTTTTATAGGTAATAAAATAGCAAGTAAACCATCAGATGATGATCATAATTTAGGACATGGTAAAGCAGAATATATTTATTCTATGCTTATAAGTATCGCAATGATTTTAACATCTATTGTAGTATTTAAAGATTCAATTTTATCTTTATTTAATAATAATAAATATGAATTTTCTATATGGTTAATTATTGTATGTATAATAACAATTGTAATTAAATTTATATTATTTATATATACGGATAAATTATCAAAAAAATATAATAATTTACTTATAAAAGCAAATTCAAAAGATCATAGAAATGATTGTTTTTTAACATCATTAAACTTAATGTCCTGTTTATTTACTATTTATAACATATATTTTTTAGATGCAATAGTAGGATCAATCATATCTATTTGGATACTTATTACATCAATAAAAATATTTATAGAAAGTTATGATGTACTTATGGATAAATCTATTAGTGAAGATACTAAAAACATGGTACTTGAAATAATTAATACACATAGTGAGATAAAAAAAGTAATACATTTTAATTCAACACCTGTAGGGTATAAGTATCAAATATCATTTACTATATATGTAGATGGTAATTTATCTACATTTGATAGTCATAAAATAGCAGATGATTTAGAAAAAGAAATTACTAAAAAAATAGATGAAATATATTTAACAATAATACATGTAAATCCAGTTGATTTAAATGTAAAATAACTTTATTAATACTTGTTTATTTAGTATAATTATATTGGGAGTATATATGAAAATAAATAAAAAAATGAAAAAATCTATAATTTCATTAATTATAATTATTGTACTATCTTTTTGTACCTTTAATATAGAAGATATAGAGAATTTTATAGTTAATTTAATTCCTCAAAAATATATTAGATCATATAATATTGAAGATGTACCAGAGTATACTAATAAACCCTATGTATATATAAATAATAATGAACCTAAATTTACTCAAGAACAATTAAGTAAGAAAGAATATGAAGAATATAGTGATTTTGATATATTAGGTAGATGTGGAGTAGCAACTGCAATTGTAAGTAAAGATACTATGCCAACAGAAGAAAGAGGATCAATAGGTCAAGTTAAACCAACAGGATGGCATACAGTAAAATATGATTTTATTGATGGAAAATATTTATATAATAGATGTCATTTAATTGGATATCAATTGACAGGTGAAAATGCTAATGAAAAAAATTTAATAACTTGTACAAGATATATGAATACTGTTGGTATGTTAAAATTTGAAAATGAGGTAGCTGAATATGTACGAAAAACATCTAATCATGTTATTTATAGAGTAACACCTATATTTAAGGGTAAAAATTTATTAGTAGATGGTGTTCAAATAGAAGCACAATCTATAGAAGATAATGGTAAAGGAATCAAATTTAATGTTTTTGTATATAATGTTCAAGACAAAATAAAAATAGATTATTCTAATGGAAATAGTAGTATAATTGATTAGAGGGTGATTGTATGATAACAATAAAAAATGAAAGAGAAATAGAACTTATGAGACATGCTGGATATTTAGTATCATTAACTCATAAATATTTAAAACCATTTATAAAAGAAGGTATAACTACAAAAGAATTAGATAAATTAGCATATGATTTTATTATTAAAAATGATGGTGTACCTACATGTCTTGGATATGAAGGTTTTCCTTCAACTTTATGTACAAGCGTTAATGATGAAGTAGTTCATGGTATACCTAGTGATAGAAAATTAAAAAATGGTGATATTATTACAATAGATATGGTAATAGGTTATAAAGGATATCAAGGTGATGCAGCATGGACATATGTTGTTGGAGAAGTTTCAGATGATAAAAAATATTTAATGGAACATACTGAAAAAGCCTTATATGAAGGAATAAAACAAGTAAAACCTGGTAATAGGATAGGTGATATATCTGCTGCTATTGAAGAATATGCTACTAAACATAATCTTGGAATTGTAAAAGAACTATGTGGTCATGGTATTGGAACTGATATGCACGAAGATCCTAATGTTCCAAATTATGGTAAAAAAGCAACAGGACCAAGATTAAAAGAAGGTATGGTAATTGCTATAGAGCCAATGCTTAATTTAGGAACTGCAGATATATATCAATTAGATGATGGATGGACAATAAAAACAGATGACGGAAAAAGTTCTGCACATTTTGAACATACTGTACTAGTTACAAAAGATGGATATGAAATATTAACTCCAAGATTAGATTAAAAAAGGAACATTTAATGTTCTTTTTTAAATTACTTTACTAATCGCAATTATTATAAATAATATTGGACTTAAATATTCTATTAAATTAATTTTAGATATTTTTTTACTTAAAGCTAATTTATTTCCTAACCATATTAAAATGCCATGTGTAATACCAAAATAAAATGGTGTAATAAAAGGATTATGATGCATAAGTGCAAGAGAAAATGCACTTATTGATGAATCAATACCTATTGTAAAACCTATAATAATGCTATTAGATAAATTAATATTATTTTCATAATCTATATTTTCTTTGTTTTTTCTTATATTTATATAAGATGATATTGCTAAAAATATGAATAATGAAAAACCAATCCAATTAGCAACTTTATTATTTATAAACTCACTAACATAATTTCCTATTAACATAATAGGCATAGCCATAATTACAGGTATTGTTGCTATTATAAATAATTTTTTGATATTTATTTTAGTTTTCTTTATACCTACTGCAAATCCTGAAAAAAATCCATCTATACTTACAATAATTGCAGTTATAATTGCCTCTATAAACATAATATTTTACCTCATAATATAATATTGAAAAAATAAAAAAATGTTAGGGTTATATGTTTATTATTTAAAAAAAATATATGTAAAGTTAATGTAATTAATCATATGTTAGATATTATATTATGATATAATTTGTTTATAGTATAGGAGAGTATATATGAGTATTGATGAATTAAAGGAATATTTAGATGAATATTCGAAATTTTTAAGTAATTATAATAATTCTGATTTGTCTATTGATTCAAATTCAAAAAATGCAATTTTGCAAATAACTTATGAATGTAAAACAAATAAGGAACTAGGTGATTTTGTTACCAATTTAAAGAAAACTTCAAATTATAATTTAAGAAACACAATGATAGATAATTATATATCAAATTTGGAAATAAAAACTGCTAAAAATGAAAAAGAAATTATAAGCAAAACCTTTGGTGTTGATATTACTGATATACAACATAGAATGTTGAATAATGATAAAGATGTATTTATTTTTTATGATATTAAAATAGGTAGAAATAGAATTTTAGAAAATTTATCAAATGGTGAATCATTAACTGAACAATTAAAAAAAATTCAAAATGCAAATGAAAATTTTCAAACAGATAATTATAAAGAAAATTCTATAAAAATGTTAGATGAACAATCAAAAAAAATTGACTGTGAACTTGATATGATATATATAGGCGATATTAATAGATATGAACATTTAATATCAAAATTAGAAGAAAAGGATTTAATTAGTTTTACAAAATTAATAGAAAGAAAAGATGAATTAAATATTGTATATGTAAATATAGAAAATTTATTAGCACTTGATAAAGATGGAAAAATATATGAAGCAGTATATGATGATAAAAAGCAGAATGCTGTTATAGAAGAACCTAAAGAATATAGTTATAATATAAATGAAATGAGTAATAAAGATAAAACAGAAAATCAAGATATATTATCAAATGATCAAGATTCAAATCAATTTAGTGAACAATCATCAAATGAACAAGAAAATGATATATCATATAACGATTTAGAAGATATACCTGATTTAATTGAAGCACAATTAATAGAAGAAAAAAAAGATTTAAGTGAAGTAAATACAAAAGAAATTGCAGAAAATGTAATAAAATACTATAAAAATCCTGATTTAATGATTAGTTTAACTAGTGAAGAAAGAGAATTTTATGAGAGATTTGTTAGTATGTTAGCTGAAAAAATGGAATTAAAAAATAATAAAAATCGAATGAATAAGGTTTATAAAAATGAACCAAATAATTATGGTTTTGGTAATATTATTATTTTAACATTTATAGTTATAATACTTATAATAATACTAATAATAATTATAAAATAATAAGCATATAATTTGACATTTTATACATATTAAGATACAATATCTTGAAAAAAAAGGGAGATTTGTTATGGAATATGGAAATAAAACAACTTTAGTATCGCTAAATGATTCGTTATTACAAAATTTACATCCTAGTAAACAAAAGAAAACTGATATTGTTGTATATAATGTTGCAGAAAAGTTAAGTCAAAAAAATGTGGGTAATATTTTACCAATTGATTGCGGAAATTTATTTATTAATAAACAACACAATATTACAGAATTTTTGAAAAATAATTTATCTTTAGCAGAAATAAAAACTATTCAAAAATTAGGTATTGATGCCGCAAGACATGGTATTGCTAAATTAGGAATTAGTGAAAAAATAAAGAATTATTATAATGTAGATGAAAGAGATTATGATATACATATATCAGATGCAATTAAAGAATCAAAACAAGTAGGAGTTTTATTATCTTGTGTATCTAATGATATGATGAATTCAGTTTATGCTAATCCAATTGGTAATATGATTGCAAAATTACCTTTTATGGATAAAACTGCTTTAGAAAGAACTAAAATATTATTAGAAGATATAAAATTAAGACAGTCAATTATTGATGGAATAAAAACGAATATCGAACAAATTTTAGGAATTAATGATAAAGCTTGTATTTGTCTATTTGGAATCTATAGACCAAATATAATGCCTAAAGATTTTGATTTTATATTTCAGGAAATTAATTCAAAATTACAACAAGTTTCTAAAGAATACAATCAAGATTATATTGATATAAATAGTTTAAAGTCTAAAATAATTGATTTTCATCCAACTTCAAAGGGATATGAAATAATTGCTGAAAAAGTTGCTTCAAAATTATTAGAAGTTCTTGGTAAAAAGCAATCAGATATGAATATAAATGATTTTAAATATAATAATTTGGGATTAGATGGTGCTATAAAAGATATAGAATCTTATGAACAACAAGAAAGAGAATATGTAAATGGTTTTGTAAATTATATAGTACAAAAATATAATTATAGTGAAGCATGTGCAAAAGAAATTTTAAATGACTTAGTTAATGGTCGTCCAAGTGAAGTTAGAGAAATGGGAAAAATATATAGTAAAGCAAAAGAAATATTAATGTAATATAAAAAATACCAATTTAATTTGGTATTTTTTTGTTAAAAATAAAGTAATATTTTAATAATTTGTATTAAATTTCTAATATTTTAATATTATATATTAGTAAGATTACAAGATTAGGGTGAGAAAATGAACTATCAAAATGAGATAAATACTAATTATTATTTAGCAAGGTTTAATGAAATATTATATAATATGTCTAATGAAATGATGATAAAAGATACAACAAATAATATCACTATAGATTTTATTAGGTGTATGATTCCTCATCATATGGCAGCAATATATATGTGTGAAAATTTGCTTAATTATACAAATTATTATCCTTTAATAAATATAGCAGACAATATAGTAAAGGTACAAAAATATGAAGTAGAATATATGAATGAAATAGCGAAAACTACTATACCATATATGAATTTTCAAAAAGATGTAGATAGTTATTTTAAAAAATATTTTAAAATCGTTCAAAATATGATAAATGAAATGAGAAATAGTAAAACAACTATAAATATTAATTTAGATTTTATAAATGAAATGATTCCTCATCATGAAGGAGCAATTAAAATGTGTCAAAATGTATTAAAATATCCAATAGATGTAAGACTTAGAATGCTTGCTAATAACATAATAATTCAGCAAACTGAAGGTATAAAAATGTTAAAACAAGTGCAAAGTAACATAAATAAAAATATCTTTTAAAGATATTTTTTTAATTCATTAATAGTTTTTTCTTGAAATTTTAGAAAGTCTTTAGCAAATTTAATACATTCCTTTTTAGTATCTTTATCATAAGAACTTATTTTTTTATCCATATCTAAACTGCCCATTGAAATGCCTTGAATTAAAAGTTCTGCAATTGCGGAATCACTATTATCTTTTTTTACTTCTTTTTTGATTCCTTTATTCGCCATCATTTTACTTATTGAACTTTTCTCTTTAATTTTAATACCATTTTCTTCAAGTAATTTTCTTGCTTCATTCATATAAGATGTATATTCTTTTAAAATATCTTCTAAACATCTTTTTATTTTATTATCTTTTTCTATTAAATCTTCAGTTAATTTTTCTAAAGTATAACATGCCATATTTGCATCTTCATAAATATGTTCAATTAATTCGTAGTTTTCTTTCATAATTTCCTCCTAATTTTATTATTTACAAAATATATAAAAATATAACTTCTAATAATGCAAATTATATATTTATAAAGTCTTGAGATTTTAAATAATATATATTAAAATAAATTAAGGAGGTAAATATATGAAATTAATAATTGCAGAAAAACCATCTTTAGCACGTAATATAGTATCAGCAATTGGAAACATGAAAAGAAAAGATGGATATTTTGAAAATGATAATTATTTAGTATCATGGGCATTTGGTCATTTATTTACCCTTTATGATATAGAAGATTATGATAATTTAGAAGATAGAAAATGGAAAATAGATAATTTACCTTTCTTTCCAAAAGAGTTTAAATTTAACTTAAAAAAAGATCAAAATAAAAGAATAGATGAGGGTGTTGTAAAACAATTTAATATAATAAAACAATTAGTAAATAGAGAAGATGTAGATACTATTGTTAATGCAGGAGATTCTGATAGAGAAGGAGAAATAATTGTTAGATTGTGTATAAGTAATTCTCTTGAAAGTGATAAAAAACAAGTTAGGCTTTGGCTTAAAGATCAAACATCTAAAACTGTAAATGAAGCATTAAATAATATGAAAGATGAAAAAGAATATGATAATTTAGCAAATGAGGGATTTGCAAGAACATATGTTGACTGGCTTTATGGAGTTAATTTAACTAGATATGCAACTTTAAAAACAGGTACACTTCTTAGAGTAGGAAGAGTAATAGTTCCTATTGTAAAAGCAATTTATGATAGAGATAAACAAATAGAAGAATTTGTTCCAGATATATACTATGGTATAGTAAGTAATCAAAAAACTAATGGTGAAGATGTAGAACTTACTTCAAAAGAAAAATTTGAAAAAGAAAAAATAGAAGATGCTAAAAAATTATGTGATATATATAATAAAGAAAAAGCAATTGTAATAAATAAAACAACTAAAAAAGATACTCTTGCACCTGGTAAACTTTATTCACTTACAAAACTACAAAACTATTTAGGTAAAAAATATAAAATGCCTATGAATAAATCACTTGCTGTAGTACAAAAATTATATGAAGAAGGATATTTAACATATCCAAGAACTAACTCAGAATATCTGGCAACTAATGAAAAAGATAAAATAAAAGAAATAATTAACATAGTATCTAATTTAGGATATAAAATAAAATTTAAAGATAAGAAAACTATATTTGATGATAGTAAAATAGAATCTCACTCTGCACTAACTCCAACATATAAAATACCTAAAAAAGAAAATATGAGTGATGATGAAATAAAAGTTTATACTGCAGTTATGAGAAGGTTTGCCGCAGTATTTTGTGCTGATGATTGTAAAATAGAAAAGACAGAAATAAAGATAAAATTAGGTGAAAAAGAAGAGTTTATATTAAAAGGAAATGTTATAATAGAAAAAGGATGGACTAGATATGATGAATATAATAAAAATGATAAAGTTCTTCCAAATTTAAATGTAGGTGATGAAATAAATATTGATTTTAAACCTAAAGAAAAAAAGAAATCTGCACCAAAACACTATACAATTGAAACACTTAATAATTATCTAAAAAATCCATTTAAAGAAGATAAAGTTAAATTAAATGATGAAGAAGACGATGATACAGAAGATTATAAAGCAATATTTGATGGACTTGAACTTGGTACAGAAGCAACTAGAACAGGTATTATAAATAATGCTATTAATAGTAAATATATTGAACTTAAAAAAGATGTATATTATATACTTCCTGAAGGGAAATATTTAATTGAATCTTTATCAAATATGAATATTAGTATGGATAAATACAAAACAAGTGAACTAGGTAAAGGATTAAAACAAGTATATAAAGGTAACAAAAAAGTCTGTGATGTAGTAAAATTAGCTGAAGATGAAATAAGTGAAGTATTTAATAATAATTTACAATATGATACAGGTTTTTATAAAGATTATATAGGTAAATGTCCATTATGTGGAAAAGATGTAATTAAAGGAAAATATAATTATGGATGTACAGGATATAAAGATGGATGTAATTTTAAAATAAGTATGAATATATGTAAGAAAATAATAAATAAAAATATTGCAAAAGAAATACTTGAAAATAAAGTATCAAGTAATATAACTGGTTTTATATCTAAAAATAATAAAGAATTTTCTGCTAAATTAAAATTAGAAGATGATGGCAAATTATCATTTGTATTTGAGTAAGGAGTTGATATTATGGTATATTTAGATTATGCAGCTAATTGTCCTGTAGATAAAAAAGTATTAGAAGATTTTAACTTAAATAGTATTTTATATTACGCAAATCCTAATTCTTCACACAAATTAGGTATAGAAGCAAAAGAGAAAATAGATGAAACTACAAAATATATTGCTGATATTTTTAAATGCAATATTGATGATGTAATATATACAAGTGGTTCAACAGAATCAAATAATTTAGTAATAAAAGGTTTTGCAGAACTTAATAAGGATTGTCATATTATTACTACTGAAATAGAACATTCATCTATAATTTCACCATGTAATTATCTATTATCAAAAGGCTATAATATTGATATATTACCTGTTAATGAAAATGGACAAATTGATATTAATAATTTAGAAAGTTTAATAGATGACAAAAAAACACTAGTAAGTATAACATGTGTTGAAAGTGAAACAGGTATAGTTTTAGATATTGAAGAAATAGCTAAAGTACTAAAAAAATATGATAATGTTGTTTTTCATACAGATGCAACACAAGCAATAGGTAAAGTAAATATTAATTTTGAAAATGTAGATATGATTACATTTGCAACTCATAAAATATATGGTATAAATGGAGTAGGTGTTTTAATAAAAAGAGATAATGTTAAATTATTACCTATTATTCATGGAGGAAAAAGTACAAGTAAATATAGAAGTGGTACTCCAGCATTAGCTTTAATTTTATCTATAAAAAAGACTTTAGAATTAGCACTTAATAATATGGATAAAAATAATGAATATATAAAAGATTTAAATAAATATTTAAAAGATAAATTATCAAAGTATCCTGATGTATATTTTAATAGTACTGATAAATCAATATATAATACATTAAATATATCTATTAAAGGTATTAATTCTAAAGAATTTGCAAGTAAATTAGAAGATTATGATATATATATTAGTACAAAATCAGCTTGTTCAAGTGATAAAAATATTTCAAAAGTTATATATGCTCTTACTAAAGATGAACAAAGATCAGCATCATCACTTAGAATAAGTCTATCACATTTAACTACAAAAGATGAACTAGATGAATTTTTAAGATGTTTTGATATTGTTTATAATCAATTAAAAAATTAATATTTTATCAAGTTAATAAATATATTTCATATATTTTATTAGGTGAAATTTATGTATGAAATGAAGAAATTAAAGTATAATTATAAAGATTTAGAACCTTATTATGACAGTAATATGTTTAATTATCATTATAATACATTATATAAAGGTTATACTGATAACTTAAATAAAATAATGGATGAATTTAATAATAATAGAAAAAATAGTGATTTTAGTAACATACAAAATTTATCTAAAAGATTATCATTTAACGCAAATGCTTACATACTTCATGGATTGTTTTTTGAAAATTTAACTCCAATGCCTAATAAGACTTTACTAAGTAATGAACTTGTTAATCATATAAAAAAAGATTTTGGTTCATATGATGCATTTATTGATGAATTAAATGCATCTTTGTTAAATATAGAAGGACCTGGTTGGGTAGTATTTGGTTATGATAAATATTTAGATAAATTATTAATAATTCAAATTGAAAAACATCAGGAACTTACTTTAATAGATTTTATTCCATTACTTGTAATAGATGTATGGGAACATTCATATTATCTTCAATATAAAACAGATAAGAAAGAATATATTAGAAATTTATTTTTTATACTTGATTTTAATGTTGTAAATAATAGATATAATAGTATATATATGATATAGAAATATATCATATTTTTTGTTATAATTATTAAAGATTTTAACATCTTGACTTTCCAGTTAACTGTAATGTTATACTCAAAAAGAAGGAGGGAAAATGTTATATAAAATAGGTGATTTCTCTAAGAAAACTAATGTACCAGTTAAAACACTTAGATATTATGATGAAATAAATCTATTTAAACCTGTCGAAATTGATTTATTCACAGGATATAGGTATTATAGTGATGATCAAATAAATGATTTAAATTTAATATTAAGTTTAAAAAGGGTAGGTTTTTCTTTAGAAGAAATAAAGGAAAATTGGAATAATTTTACTAATGATACTATGCTTAAGAAAAAAGAAGAATTATTAAAACATATAAATTTATTTGAAGAAAAAATAAGAGAAATTGACTATTTAAGAAGTAATATAGTAGGTGGTAAAATTATTTTAGAAAATAAAATAATAAAAGAAAATCAAATAAAAATGAAAAAGAAGGAGATATAAAATGAAAAATACAAATTTAATTTTAGGAAAAACATCTGTAGGAAAAACTACAGGATTAATGTTTAATGAAGTAAAAAATATAATAAGTAAAAATGAGAATATGTTAATTGTTGATAATAAAGAAGAATATTATAAAACTTTTGGAAAAAAGTTAAAAGAAAATGGATATAATGTATATGTAATAAATTATAAAGATGCATCAAAATCAAATGGTTTTAATCCTTTATTATTACCATATAAATTATATAAAGATAATAAGAAAGATATGGCTATTAGTTTAATTAAAAACTTTTCATATGAACTTATGAAAAATGATTTTGCAATAGATCCTTTCTGGGGTAATTGTGCATCAGATTATTTAACAGGAATTATATTATTATTATTTAAAGAAGCAAAAGAAGAAGAAATAAATTTAGCTAGTGTTCAAGTAATGATTTCTCAAACAGAACAATCAAATAAAAATTATGCAGAATTAAAGCAATATATTAATAACCTAGATTTAACAAGTCCAGAATATACATTCTTATCACCAACTGCACTTTCACCAGTAGAAACTAGAAGTGGTATTATATCTGTATTAAAAACAGAATTAAATAAATATGTTACAAGTGAAAATTTATTAAATTTATTATGCAGTAATGAAATAGATTTAAGTAAGTTAGATAATAAAACAGCAATATTTATAATTAGTAATTCTCAGTATAATAGATTTACTAATATACTTTTAAATCAAGTTTCAAAAGTGTCAAGAAAAAATAACATTTCATTTAATTATATTATTGATAATTTTGATATTTTTACAAGAATAGAGTACTTAGATGATTTACTTGAAAATGCAATATCTAATAATCAAAAAATTTACGTTATATCAAGAAATATAGAAAGTATAAATAAGATATATGGTGAATTTTTTGTAGATAAATTTGAATATCAAATAGAAATAAAACAAGGAGATTATCCATTAATAAATGTTGGAGATTATAATGATTATCCAATATTAGAAAATAAAAAAAATCATTACTTTAATTTTATGGATAAACTAAATAATGAATAAGTTACAAAAAATTATTAGATTACAAATTGATTTAAATTATTTAAAATTATATTTATATAATCAATTAAAGAATGAATATGAAAATAAAGATGTGAAAGTATTAAAATTAGTTCCATGATGATATAGAAATATATCATCTTTTTTGTTATAATCAATATGGTGATAAATATGAAAAAAATATTATTATTTATAATTATTTCTTTAATTGTAGTTATTGGATTTTTGTACTTAAAAAAGGATAATAATCAAAAAAGTAATAAACAAGACGTTAAAAAAGATGTGCAATCAAGTACTACTATTGATAATAATTTAGTTAGTTCTAATGGATGGTTAGAAATAAAGAATAATACTCTTGTAAATGAAAAAGGTAATAAGATTCAATTAAAAGGAATGAGTACACATGGTATTCAGTGGTATGGTAAATTTGCTAATGAAGAAATGATAAAAAAATTACGAGATGAGTGGAATAGTAATTTATTTAGAATAGCAATGTATACTGCTGAGGGTGGATATATTGAAAATAGAAATTTAGAAAATGATGTAATAAAAATTGTAGATACGGCAATAAAATTAGATATGTATGTAATAATTGATTGGCATATATTAAGTGATAATAATCCTTTAACATATATAAAGGAGGCAAAAGATTTTTTTAGTAGAATGAGTAGTAAATATAAAGATTATCCAAATGTTATTTATGAAATATGTAATGAGCCAAATTCTAATGTTACATGGAGTGAAACAATAAAACCATATGCTAATGAAGTTATTGATGTAATAAGAAAAAATAGTAAAAATAGCATTATAATAGTTGGGACACCAACATGGAGTCAAGAAGTAGATAAACCTATGATAGATCCAATTAATGATAAAAATGTAATGTATGCATTTCATTTTTATGCAGGTACACATAAAGATGATTTAAGGCAAAGAGTAAAAGAAGCAATAAATAAAATACCTATATTTGTAAGTGAATGGGGAGTAAGTGATGCATCAGGTAATGGTGGAGTTTATTTACAAGAAGCAAATAAATGGGTAGATTTTATGGATGAAAATAATATTTCTTGGGCTAACTGGTCTTTATCTGATAAAAATGAATCTTCTGCTTTATTATTAGAAGGATCTCCTATAGATAGTTTGGATGATAAATATTTATCTGAAAGTGGCAAATATATAAAAGAAATAATGAAAAGGTAGGTCATAATATGATTAATATAGATGAAGTTGTTAAAAAAATAAATCTAAATAGTGATGATTTATATCATTACGGAAAATATATTGCAAAAATAGATACTGATTTATCTAATATAAAAAATAAAAATGGTAAACTTATACTAGTAACATCAATAAGTCCAACTAAATATGGAGAGGGTAAAACAACTCTTTCAATAGGAATATGCGATTTACTAAATTATGTAAATAAAAAAAGTATAGTTGTATTAAGAGAGCCATCTTTGGGACCAGTATTTGGAGTTAAAGGTGGAGCAACTGGAGGGGGAAAATCAAAGGTAGTTCCTGAAGAAGATATAAATCTTCATTTTACTTCAGATATTCATGCGATAACAAGTGCTAATAATTTAATATGTTCTATAATTGATAATCATATATATCAAGGAAATGAACTTAATTTGGATAAAAACAGGATATTTTTTAATAGATGTATTGATATAAATGATAGAGCACTTAGAAGTATATATTTAAATAATATTGATAGAAAAGAAAAATTTGATATAACAGCGGCATCTGAAATAATGAGTGTTTTTTGTCTTTCAAAAGATATGGAAGATTTAAGAAAAAATATTGATAATATTATAGTTGGTTATACAATAGATAATAAAATTATATATGTTAAAGATTTAAATTGTACAGGTTCTATCCTTGCCCTTTTAAAACATGCCTTTAAACCTAATATAGTTCAAACTTTATATAATAATCCTGCGATTATACACGGTGGTCCATTTGCTAATATAGCACATGGATGTAATTCATTGATATCAACAAATTATGCATTAAAATTATGTGATTATACAATTGTAGAATCTGGTTTTGGTAGTGATATGGGTGCGATTAAATTCTTTGATATAAAAGAAAGAAAACTTAATGTATATCCAAATTTAGTAATTATTAATGCAACAATACAATCTTTAAAATATAATGGAGATAATGATTTACAAAAAGGTATATCTAATTTACAATTTCATATTGAAAACATGAAAAACTTTTCAAATAATATTTTAGTTGTTTTAAATAAATTTGAAAGTGATGCTGATGAAGATATTAAATATATACAAGATTTTTGTAAAAAACTTAATGTACCTTTTGAAATTAGTTATCTTTATAGTGATTCATTAGATAAATCTATTAATTTAGCAAATACAATTATTAAAATGTGTGAAAATAATATAATTTCAAAAGAGTTATATAATTTAAATGATGATATATATAAGAAAATAAATATTTTATGTAAAGATTTACTTCATGCTAAAAATGTTATTATAAATAATGATATAAAAGAAAAATTAGATTATATAAATAATAGTGAATTCAAAAATTTACCTATATGTATATCAAAAAATCCTACTTCAATAACAGGCAATCCTAAATTTTTAGGATATCCTAAAGATTTTGATATGACAATTACAGATGTAAAAATAAAAAACGGAGCAGGGTTTATAGTTATATATATTGGAAATGTTATTACTATGCCTGGATTATCAAAAAATTCTAATTACTTAAATATAGATGTAGTAAATGGCAATATAATAGGTGTTATAAAGTAATATTGTAAAATGTGAATATTTGTATTATACTTTAGATTAGGAGAGTTAAATATGACAACAAAAAATAAAATTAATAATATAAATAAATCATTGATATTAAAAATAGTAATTACTATTGTAATAATATTTTTTATAGTTGTAGTGGGACATCTTGCATTTATTAAATTTAAAGATGAAGATAGTATATCTGGTGTTAGAAAGATTTTAAGTGTAAAGTATGATGATGTTGAATGTATAGATGAATTTTGTAATGGTTTTATAGTTAAAGAAAAAAATGAATCATTAATATATAATAATGATGGTAAGAAAGTAGCAGATTATAAGGAAAATAAGAATGAAACTAAACAAATTCCTGTGCAAATAGGTGATGATTATTATATTTCAAAATTAGTTGATTCAAAATTAAATATTATAAATTATTCTGTTAGAGATAAAAATGGTGATATTATATATGAAACAATAAATGAACTAACTATCATAAATGATAATGTTATATCAATGTTTAATAAAGAAAAAAATTTATATACATTACTAGATAAAAAAGGAAAAATAATATATGAAAATATTTCTGATATTAAATCATATTTAGATAAAAAATATATACAAATTAAAATTGATGATAATTATATTTTATTAGATAAAAAAGCAAATAAAATATTAGATAATTATAGTATATCTAAAGTATCTGAAAATAATGACTTCTTTATTTTAAAAAATGAAAAAGAGAATAATTATAATTATTTTAGTTTAGATAAAGAGAAAATAATTGGAAATAGTTTTAATAGTTATATTATAAATGAAGATTTAAGTTATACTATAATTGATAATAAAAATATTAAATATACATTACTTGAAAATGGTAAACAAAAAAGATTAGAAAGTGAACTTTATATTGAAGAGTTAACAAAACAATTAGATTTAGAAACATATGATTTATATGAAGAAAGTGTATATGAAAAAAATCAAAAATATATTTTAGTAGATAATAAAAAAGAAAATTCAGCAGGTGTACTTAATACAAAAAATAATAAATATGAAAAAATATATAATTATAAAAAAGATAATGGTTATGCTCGTTTATCTATAGATAAATTAAAGTCAAATAATAATGAATATTATTTTAAGTTAACATGTTTAAAAAATTCATGTAATAATAAAAAATCTATTATATATAATTTAGGTGAAAATAAGAAAGTTTTTGAAACAAAGAAAAATCAAACTATATATAGTTATACAGGTTATGATGGTGGGTATAAAGTAATAAAATATAATAATTCAAATAAATATATATTATATGATAAGAAAAATAAAATATTATTTCAATCAAATAATGATATTGCAATATGTGATAAAAAATTAGTTATAGGGCAAGAACCAACTAGTTCATTATCAATATATTCAGCGAAAAAAGAAAAATTGTTAAGTGATAATAAAGTATCTATTATTAAAATTAACAATGATATTTTATATAGATATAAAGATAAAAATGATAGTATAATAATATTAAATAAAAATGGTAAAAAAATAATTAATGTTAATAGTAATGATTACTTTGTTGCTAATTTAGAAAATTATATATATATAAAAAATAATATTATAAATATATATAATATAAATAAAGATAAAACATATAAATATAAACTTAAAGAAAATGAAACATTAAATGATGAATCAGGAAAAGAAGTTCAACCATATAGAGGAATTATAATAAACAATACTGCAGATAAATATGTAAAAATATTAAATTATAAAACAGATCAAATAAAAAAACTAAATAATTTAGAATTATCATCAGTTAAAATAAATTTAAACGATAAAAAAATTTATTTAATAGTAAAGAAAAATATTGATAAAAAAGATAATTATGGAGTTTATGTAGTTGAGTAAAAGATATTATATTGATATCTTTTTTTTTGTATAAAAATATGATATACTAAAATAAGAGTAGGAGAATAAAATGAAGAAAAAAGGATTTACATTAATAGAGTTACTAGCGGTTATAGTAATACTAGCAATAATAATGGTATTGGCAGTACCAAAAGTATTAGATGTTATAGAAAAAGCAGAAATGCAAGCATATAAAGAAAGTGTAGAATTAATGGTACATACAGCAAAAATGCAGTATGAATTAGATGATATAAAAGGAGAAGCAAGAAGTCTACCAATAGAGTATATATATGGAGAAAATGGGAAAGATACAGTACAAATAAATGAAAATGAAGTAGGATTATTAAAATTTAAGGGAGATAAACCAAGTAGTGGAAGTTTAACACTATTAGAAAATAAAAATGTAATAGTAGAAAAATTAGTAAGTAAGAATAAGAAATGGTGTGCGATAAAAAACGAAAATGAAAAAGGTGTAAAAGTAGGAAGATCAACAGATGAAGGATTTAAATGTGTAATAGAAGAAGAAAAACCAATCACAGATAAAAAACCATGTGAATTAGAAGAAGATGAAGATAAAGTAACATTATATATAGATTCAGTAAGTGATTTATATAAATTATCAAGAGATGTAAATAATGGGACATCATATGAAGGAAAAGTAATAAAACTAAGAAATGATTTAGACATGAGTGATAATAAAAACACATGTGGAGAAGAAAGTTTTAAACCAATAGGAACTGCAGAAAATCCATTTAAAGGTAAATTTGATGGAGGAGCAAAAACAATAAGTAATTTAACAATAAATTTGCCAAATGATGATAATGTAGGATTATTTGGACACATGAGTGCAGGGGAGATAGTAGGATTAAACCTAGAGAACATAAATGTAACAGGAAAAGATAATGTAGGAGGATTAGTAGGTGTATTAGGAGCAAGTCCATATGCATGGTCGACAGCAAGAGAAATAATAATAAGAAATTCCAATATAACAGGGAATAACTACGTAGGAGGATTAGTAGGAAGTACTGATTCATATGTTGAAACTACAAGTATAATAGCGAAAGCAAATGTAACAGGCCAAGATTATGTAGGAATTATATATGGTTCAACCGTTAATAATAATACATCAAGAATAGTAGAAGGAGGAAAGTTAACGGCAGGTAGTAATTTTGGCATAATTACTGGTGGAGAACCAATTGGAGGGTATTATTCCAATAAAGTTACTATAAATGAAGTGCACCAAGGTGATGGATTTAATTATGAAACAGATTTAAATGATATAAACTTTTATGAAGCAGCAGGATTAGATACATGGATAGGAGGAGATAATAACTCCACAGGATATTATTTTGATTATGATGATAAAGGAGAAATAATTTTAAAGAGTGTAGAAAAAAATCCAATGGACATCAATTTAAAAGGACAAGGAACAAAAGAAGAACCATATTTAATAGAAAATGAGAAAGATTGGAAGACAGCAACTTTACAACTAAATAAAGTATATAAAATAAAAAATGATTTAAACTTTAGTAATAATAAATTTTATATGCTTGGAAGTTATTACAATCAACTTACTGGAACATTAGATGGAGGAGCAAAGACAATAAATAATGTAACAATACATGCATCAAAAGTAGATAACATAGGAATAGTAGGATATATGATTACAGGAGAATTGGTAGGCTTAAACATAGAGAATATAAATGTAACAGGAAAAGATAATGTAGGAGGATTAGCCGGTGTATTAGGTAGAGCAAGTCCATATGCATGGTCGACAGCAAGAGAAATAGTAATAAGAAATTCCAATATAATAGGGAATAACTGTGTAGGAGGATTAGTAGGAAGTACTGATTCATATGTTGAAACTCCAAATATAATAATAGAAGCAAATGTAACAGGCCAAGATTATGTAGGAATTATATATGGATTAACTTACAGTTATAATACATCAAGAATAGTAGAAGGAGGAAAGTTAACGGCAGGTAGTAATTTTGGCATAATTACTGGTGGAGAACCAATTGGAGGGTATTATTCCAATAAAGTTACTATAAATGAAGTGCACCAAGGTGATGGATTTAATTATGAAACAGATTTAAATGATATAAACTTTTATGAAGCAGCAGGATTAGATACATGGATAGGAGGAGATAATAACTCCACAGGATATTATTTTGATTATGATGATAAAGGAGAAATAATTTTAAAGAGTGTAGAAAAAAATCCAATGGACATCAATTTAAAAGGACAAGGAACAAAAGAAGAACCATATTTAATAGAAAATGAGAAAGATTGGAAGACAGCAACTTTACAACTAAATAAAGTATATAAAATAAAAAATGATTTAAACTTTAGTAATAATAAATTTTATATGCTTGGAAGTTATTACAATCAACTTACTGGAACATTAGATGGAGGAGCAAAGACAATAAATAATGTAACAATACATGCATCAAAAGTAGATAACATAGGAATAGTAGGATATATGATTACAGGAGAATTGGTAGGCTTAAACATAGAGAATATAAATGTAACAGGAAAAGATAATGTAGGAGGATTAGCCGGTGTATTAGGTAGAGCAAGTCCATATGCATGGTCGACAGCAAGAGAAATAGTAATAAGAAATTCCAATATAATAGGGAATAACTGTGTAGGAGGATTAGTAGGAAGTACTGATTCATATGTTGAAACTCCAAATATAATAATAGAAGCAAATGTAACAGGCCAAGATTATGTAGGAATTATATATGGATTAACTTACAGTTATAATACATCAAGAATAGTAGAAGGAGGAAAGTTAACGGCAGGTAGTAATTTTGGCATAATTACTGGTGGAGAACCAATTGGAGGGTATTATTCCAATAAAGTTGTTATAAATGGTACATCACAAACAGATGGATTCTCATCAGATAATATAGGAAATTTGGAATTTTATACAGATAAAGTAGAAACAAAAAATAATGGAGATGTTAATAATACAGGATACTATTTTGATTATGTAGATAGTAAAAAAGGAATATATGTAGTAGAAAAATAATAGTATAAATAGTTTAATTTATACTTTTTTTCTTGCCTTTATTATTTTTATAAAGTAAAATTAGATTGGAAGTGATTTTATGTTACAGGTAAATAATTTAAGTTTAAGATTTAATACTAGAGTATTATTTGAAAATGTAAATTTGAAGTTTGAAAAAGGTAATTGTTATGGTGTAATTGGTGCCAATGGAGCAGGTAAATCTACTTTTTTAAAATTATTAAGTGGTGAATTAGAATCAACAACAGGAGATATAATTATATCTAAAGGCGAAAGATTATCTGTGTTAAAACAAGATCATAATGCATATGATGAATATAATGTTATACAGACGGTTATAATGGGCAATTCAAAATTATATAACATTATGAAAGAAAAAGAAGCATTGTATTCAAAAGAAGATTTTACTGAAGAAGATGGTATAAAAGCAGGTGAATTAGAATCTGAATTTGCTGATTTAAATGGATGGAATGCTGAAAGTGATGCAGCAATACTTTTAAGCGGACTTGGTATTGATACTAGTTATCATGATAAGTTAATGAGAGACTTAGATGGTAAAGAGAAAGTAAAAGTTTTACTTGCGAGGGCGCTTTTTGGAAATCCTGATATACTTATACTTGATGAACCAACGAACTATTTAGATATAGATGCTAAAATGTGGCTTGAAGAATTTTTAATTAATTTTGATAATACTATAATTGTAGTATCACATGATAGACATTTTTTAAATAAAGTATGTACACATATGCTTGATATAGATTATGGTAAGATAACATTATTTATAGGAAATTATGATTTTTGGTATGAATCTAGTCAATTAATATTAAAACAGATGAAAGATCAAAATAAGAAAAAAGAAGAAAAAATAAAAGAATTAAAAGATTTTATTGCAAGATTTTCTGCTAATGCGTCTAAATCTAGACAAGCAACAAGTAGAAAGAGGTCACTAGAAAAAATAGAACTTGAAGAATTAAAAGCATCATCAAGAAAATATCCATATATTAATTTTGAAATAGATAGACCTTTAGGAAAAGATGTACTTGAACTTAAAGGAATATCAAAGACTATTGATGGACATGTTGTCTTAAAAAATATGAATTTAACTATAAATACTAATGATAAAGTAGCATTTGTTGGTACTAATGAACTTGCTATTACGACATTATTTAATATTATTACTGGTGAAATGAAACCTGATAGCGGGGAAATTAAATGGGGAACTACAGTTACATATTCTTATTTTGAAAAAAATCATGATAAATATTTCAATAATGATTTAGATTTAATTGAATTTCTTAGACAATTTTCTAAAAATCAAGAAGAACCATTTATTAGAGGATTCCTTGGAAGAATGTTATTTTCTGCTGATGAAGTTTTCAAAAAAGTTAAAGTATTATCAGGTGGAGAAAAAGTTAGATGTATGATGTCTAAGTTAATGTTAAGTGGTGCAAATGTACTTATAATGGATGATCCTACAAATCATTTAGATATTGAATCAATTACTTCATTAAATAAAGGAATGAAAGAATATAAAGGATCAATATTATTTTCATCACATGATCATGAACTTTTATCTACAGTGGCTAATCGTATAATAGAATTTAAAGAAGATGGAAAATATATAGATAAAATGATGACTTATGATGAGTATTTGGAGAAGAAATAATGAGTTTAGAAAATCAATTTAAATGTTTGGTAGAATGTTATTATGGAATACTTGATATGGATGAGTATGATTTAAAGATATATGTATTGAAAGAAATAGAAGATAATATAAGAAATTTTGTTAATGAATATAAAATATCAGATTTTGATTATAAAAAACAAGCAGAGTATATTAAAGATAATGTATCTATTAAGACAAAATTACAATCTAGTTTAATTATATTAAATAAAATAGATGCTCCAATAGAATTAATATTATTAATAAAACAAAGATTAAAGAATTATAAATAGGGGAAAATACCTTCTAAATAGATAATAATTTATTTAGGAGGTTTTATTATGACTGAGACTTTAGATAATAAAATAGATATAGAAAGTATGATATATGAAATAAGAGGAAAACAAGTAATGCTTGATTGTGATGTTGCAAAATTGTATGATTCACAAACTAAGGTAATAAACCAGGTAGTAAAAAGAAATATAAATAGATTCCCATTAGATTTTTGTTTTCAACTTACAACAGAAGAATTAAATAAAATATATTCAAGGTCACATTTTGTTACCTTGAACAAATCTGGTAATCAAAGAGGGAAAAATATTAAATATTTACCATATGTATTTACAGAACATGGTATTATGATGTTATCAGGTTTATTAAAAAGTGATGTAGCATCAAAAGTAAATATATTAATCATAAATGCATTTGTGCAACTTAGGAAATATACATCAAGTAATTTAATAGAACAAAAATATATAAATAATTTAGTTATAAAAGATAATGAAAGAATAAATTTACTAGAAGAATCTTTTTCAAAATTAGAAAAGAAAGAAAAAGTAAATGAAATATATTTTAATGGTCAAATATATGATGCATATTCTAAAATAATAGAAATAATGAAACAAGGTAAAGAAAAAGTAATAATAATAGATAATTATGCAGATAAAAGTGTACTTGATATGATATCTAAAATATATGTAAAAGTAATATTGATAACAAAGAAAAATAGTTTATTAAAAAATATAGATATAGAAAAATATAATAAACAATATAATAATTTAGAAATAATGTATAATGATACATTTCATGATAGATATATACTAATTGATAATACTAAATTATATCATTTAGGATCATCAATAAATTATGCAGGTAGTAAGACTTTTTCTATAAATATTATAGAAGATAAATTTGTTCTTAATTCTTTAATTAAAAATATTTACAAGTATGTAAAAAATAATAATTAAAATAAGATATTTATTTTAAAAGAACATAAACTATAAGAAATAAAATTAATTTTTTTCTTTTTTCTTATTTATTAGTAATTAAAAAATTGATATAATTATATTGAAGTTAGGGTGGTAGTAATGGATAGTAAATTAGAATTACTTTTAGATAAGATAAATATTAATAATGAAGATTATAAAAATTTTTCTAATGCAAAAATACTTAAAATAATTTCGTCTAAAGATAAATTAAATTGGAATTTTATAATTGAAGTAAATGAATTACTACCAATAAGTATTCTTACTTGTTTTGATAATAATTTAGAAAGTTCATTTAGTAATTTAGATTCTGTTACTTATACCATTAAATGTAAAAATGTAAATAAATCAAAGTTAAATGAATATTACCCATATGTAATAGATAGTTTAAAATTAGGTAAAGCAATATCTATGATATTTTTAAATAAGACTATCAAATTTACAACAAATGGTCTTGTACTTGAGGCATTTAATAAAGCTGAAGAAAATGTTATAAATAATAAATTAAAAGATATAATTAATAAATTTAAACAAATTGGGTTTGAAGATTTTTCTTTATCAGTAGAATTAATTATAGAAGAAGATAATATTAAAAAAGAATTAGAAAATAGTATAAAAACAGAAGCACAAGATGCGATTAAAAATTTTGAAAATCATAAAAATATTATAGATAAACCAAAAGAAAGAGTTCAAATGGTAAGTACTAAAAAAGATCCAGATAGTAATGCTATTATTGGTTTTGATATAACTTCTGATGTATCAAAAATAAGCGAAGTACAAAATGAAATAGATGATGTTACTATTGAAGGATATGTATTTGGAAAAGAATTATTTGAAAGTAGTAAAAGTGTATTTAAGATAATAACATTAAAAGTATCTGATTTAACAGATAGTCTTTTAGTAAAAATATTTTTCAGAAATGAAGAAGATTTTAAAAGAGTAGATAGTGAGATAAATGAAAACTCTTGGTATAAGATAAATGGTAGAGTTTCATATGATAGTTTTGCAAGTGATTTAGTATTAAGTGCAAAAAACATAGTACCAATTGAAAGTAAATTTACTAAAGAAGAAGATACAGAAAAAGAAAAAAGAGTAGAATTACATGCTCATACTTTAATGAGTCAAATGGATGGTGTAGTATCAGTTGAAGATTTAATAAAACAGGCAAAATCATGGGGACATAGAGGAATTGCAATTACTGATCATGATGGTGCGCAAAGTTTTCCTAATGCATTTAATTTAGTTAGATCTATGAATAAAGAATTAAAAGATGGTGAAGAACCTTTTAAAGTAATATATGGCTGCGAACTTGTAATGGTTGATGATAATATAGACATAGTAATTAGACCTAATGATGATAATATTTTAGATACTACTTATGTAGTATTTGACCTTGAAACAACTGGTTTTAATGCAGGTGGGGAAGATTCTATAATTGAAATAGGAGCAGTTAAAATATGTAATGGAGAAATTATTGATGAGTTTGATGAACTTATTGATCCAAAAAGAAAACTTTCCAAAAAAATAATAGATATAACAAACATAACTGATGATATGCTTAAGGGTAAGATAAATGAAGAAGAAGGTGTTAAAAAATTCATTTCATGGATAGGATCAGATGATGTTCCTATGGTTGCGCATAATGCTAAGTTTGATGTTTCTTTTATTGAAATGGCATATCAAAAATATAATTTGGGTATATTTAAAAATCCAATAATAGATACACTTGAACTTTCTCGTGCACTTGATTCTGGTGAAGCAAGACATTCACTTTCTGCAATTACTAAAAGATATGGTGTAGTATTTGATGAAGATTCTCATCATAGAGCAAACTATGATGCTGAAGGGACTGCATATGTACTTTCTAAAATGTTAAAAAAATTATATGATCAAAATTTTAGAAAAGTAAGTGAACTTAACAATTTAGTACCAAAAGATGAAATACATAAATATGGTAAAACACATGATATTAATATATTAACTTTAAATAAAGAAGGACTTAAAAATATATTTAAAATAATTTCATATGCAAATACAAAATATTTATATAAAACCCCAAGAATACTTAGAAGTGAAATAGAAAAATATAGAAAAGGTCTTTTAATTGGTAGTGGTTGTTATGAAAGTGAAGTTTTTAAAGAGGCAGCAACAAAAAGTGATGAAGAACTTGCAAATATAATTAAATTTTATGATTATGTAGAAGTTCAACCAGTAGATGAATATTGTCATTTAGTTCCAGCAGTATTTGAAAATGAGGCACAATTAATACAAAATATAGAAAAAATTATTAGGGTAACTAAAGAAGCAGGTAAAATAATAGTAGCAACAGGTGATGTACATCATTTGAAAAAGGAAGATAAAATATATAGAGAAATAATTATAAATCAAAATGTTCCTGGAAGAGGAAGACATCCTTTAATTAGAAATAGTAAAGGTGGTCAAATTCCTACACAGCATTTTAGAACAACTAATGAAATGCTTGAAAATTTTTCTTTCTTAGGAAAAGAGTTAGCCAAAGAAATAGTAGTTGATAATACTAATAAAATACTAGATATGGTAGATATATTTGATGTAATTGTTCAAACTGGTGGAGTTCCTTTTTCACCAAGAGTAAAAGCAGATGATGGAAAAAGTTACTTAGATTGTCCACGAGTAGTAACTGATTTAGTATATAAAAAAGCAGAAGATTGGTATGGTAATCCTCTTCCATACAATATAGAAGAAAGACTTGGGACAGAGTTATATGGTGATATAGTTTTAACAAGTGTAAAATATTATTTAGATAAAAATTTAAGTGAAGAAAAAGTTAAAGAGGTTTCTTTTAAAAAATTGCATGATCTAATATTAAAAGGTTCTGATGAAGTAAAAGATTTAGTTAGAAAGTATTTAAAGGATACAACTCAAGAAGATTTAACAGATGATGAACTTGATAAAAAATTAAAGAAAAGTTTAGGTGGAGTAATAGGTGCAGGATTTGACCCAATATATTTAATTGCTCAAAGACTAGTTAAGAAATCTAATGATGATGGATTTTTAGTTGGATCTCGTGGTTCAGTAGGTTCATCTTTTGTAGCAACTATGATGGGAATAACAGAAGTAAATCCATTACCTGCCCATTATAGATGTCCTAAATGTAAAAATAGTATATTTGAAGAAGATGGTAAAGCACTTGGTGCGATTTATTCAAGTGGGTTTGATTTACCAAATAAAAAGTGTCCTAAATGTAGTGCTGATATGTTAAAAGATGGACAAGATATACCATTTGCTACTTTTCTTGGATTTAATGCAGATAAAGTACCAGATATAGATCTTAATTTTTCAGATTTAAATCAAGCAGCAATACATGAATATACTAAAGTATTATTTGGTGTAGATAATGTTTATAGGGCAGGTACTATTGGTACAGTTGCTGAAAAAACTGCCTATGGTTATACAAAGGGATATTTTGAAGATAAAGGAATAAGTAAAAGATCTGTAGAAATAGAAAGATTATCAAAAAAATGTACAGGTGTTAAAAGAACAACAGGACAACATCCTGGAGGAATTGTAGTTATTCCAGATTATATGGATGTATTTGATTTTACACCATATCAATATCCTGCTGATGATATAAATTCTGCTTGGAGAACTACTCACTTTGATTATCATAAAATAGAAGATGATGTATTAAAATTAGATATTTTAGGTCACTCAGATCCTACACAGCTTAGAATGATACAAGATATGACTAAAACAGATGTAACTAAAGTACCTCTTGATGATAAAGAAACTATGGGAATATTCTTATCACCAGAACCACTTGGTGTAACATGTGATCAAATTATGTGTAATACAGGAACTTTAGGTATACCAGAATTTGGTACTAAATTTACAATTCAAATGGTTGAAGATACAAAACCAACTACATTTGGTGATTTAATAAAATTATCAGGATTATCACATGGTACTGATGTTTGGCTTGGTAATGCTCAAGAATTAATTAGAAACAATATTGTACCTTTTAGTGAAGTTATAGGATGTAGAGATGATATAATGGTTTATCTTATGTATAATGGATTAAAACCTATTACAGCATTTAAAATAATGGAGTTTGTGCGTAAAGGAAAAGCAAGTAAACCTAAAGAAAAACAACAATGGTTAGAATATGAAAATATTTTAAAAGAAGCGGGGATTGCTGATTGGTATATAGATTCATGTTATAAAATAAAATACATGTTCCCAAAAGCGCATGCAGCAGCATATGTTACTAGTGCATTTAGAATAGCTTGGTATAAAGTACATATGCCAGTATATTACTATGCGTCTTGGCTTTCTTGTAAAGCAACTGATGTTGATATTATATCAATGATGAAAGGTTATGATTCTATTAAAGAAAAAATAATAGAAATTGATGAAAAAGGAAGAGATGCAACTAATAAAGATGCAGGAATAAGAGAATCACTTCATTTATGTTTAGAAGCAACTGCAAGGGGTATTAAGTTCTTAAATATTGATTTATATAAAAGTGAAGCAACAACATATAATGCAATAAATGATACCGATATAATTCCACCATTTAATTCAATAGATGGACTTGGTGATACAGTTGCACATAATATAGTAGAAGAAAGAAATAAATCACCATTTATATCAATAGAAGAATTTCAAACAAGATGTAAAGTATCTGCTACATTAATAGATAAAATGCGTATAATGGGTATATTTGATGGTATGCCAGAAACAAGTCAACTTAGTTTATTTTAAATAATAAAAAAATGCCTTAGGCATTTTCTTTTTTTACTTGTAATCTGTTTATATAATATATAATTATTCCACCAAATATAAAACTTATTAATATTGAACATGTTTTTAAAGTAGTAATATCAAATGCATTTTCAATATTTAATGGTAATACTAATGCACTTGCTATTATAAATCCAAGTATTACACTAACAGTTTGACCTTTGTAATTTTTTAGTAAATAATTAGTTAATTTAGCACTTAATATAATTCCAAGTATTACACCTATACCAAAGAAACATAAAGATATAAATGCTTGAAAATCTAAACTAGTAAGTTTATCTATATAACTTCTAATCATTTCATATTTACCAAGTACTAATAAAACCATTGAACCAGATACACCAGGGAATATCATAGTCGCACCACCAATAATTCCATATAATATTAAACTTATAAAGTGAACAATATTCATAGTTTCATTTGAATTATTGCTAGAATATTTTTTTTGTAAATACTCAAGTAAAATAATAAAAGCAAATCCAATTATAAAAGCAAAAATATTAAATTTTTCACCTTTCATTTCTTGTTTTATAATAATAGGTATACTAAATAATATTAATCCCATAAAGCAAAATATAGTTTCTGCTTCTAGATATTTTAATGTGATACCTAATAATTTTGCAAATATTATAACTCCAATAAATGCACCTATTAATACTTTTAATAGTAAAAATATACTTTGTTTTCTGGTATCAGTTTTCTTTTTAAATATATCACTAATCGCATACATTAATTTATCAAATAAGTTAAATATAACAAGCATGGTTCCACCTGATACACCAGGAATTATATTAGCAATACCAACAAACATTCCACCAAATATTGAATTAAAATCAAATTTCTTTCTATTAATCTTTTTTACTTTTTTTTCTTTCTTCTTTTTCATCGTATGTTCTCCTAACACTCTGATTATATCACATTTTAATAATTAATTAAATATTTATATATATCTTGCAAAAAACTAAATTAATTGATATAATACATTTGTCAAAGCGATTATAAAGGAGTAGTAATATAATTAAATATTTAAAGAGAGTTAGCATTTGGTGTAAGCTAATAATATTATTATATGAATTCACCTTTTAGCAGTATAATTAAAGTTATAACGTATACTCGCGTTAAGAGTTTAAGAGCATAGAAATCTATGAAGTAAGGTGGTACCGCTATAATTAGTCCTTACATCATGGATTTTTTTATTTAGGAGGATAAAAATGAATAAAGAAGAAAAAATAAAACAATTAAATGAAGAAATATCAATAAAATTAGAAAAAGTTGATGATTTAAAAATGCTTAATGAATTAAAAATAGAATATTTAAGTAAAAATGGTCCAGTATCACAGTTATCATCTTTTATGAAAGATTTAGATAATGAAGAAAAAAAAGAATATGGTAAACTTTTAAATGAATTAAAAAATAATATTAATGAAAAATTTGAAACTATAAAGAAAAAATTAGAAGATGAGGAATTAAATAAAAAATTAGAAAGTGAAAAAATAGATATAACACTTCCAAGTAAAAAGACGGTAAGAGGTAGTGAACATCCTTTAAATAGAACTATAGAGGAGATAGAAGATTTATTTGTTTCTATGGGATATGAAGTTGTAGAAGGCCCTGAACTTGAAACAGATGAATTTTGCTTTGAAAGATTAAATCTTCCAAAAGGACATCCTGCAAGAGATATGCAAGATTCTTTCTATATAACAGATGAATATGTTTTGCGTGCTCAAACTTCTGCAGTTCAAGCAAGAACAATGTTAAAATATGGCGGAACAAAACCTATTAAAATGATATGTATTGGTAAGACATATAGAAGAGAAGATGATGCGACTCATTCACATCAATTTAATCAAGTAGAAGGACTAGTAATTGATAAAAAAGAAAATAAAATTTCTCTTGCAGACTTAAAAGGAACATTAGAAGTATTTATGAAAAAAATGCTTGGAGAAAATACTCAATTACGTTTTAGACCAAGTTATTTTCCTTTTACAGAACCTTCTTATGAAGTTGACTGCACTTGTTTTAAATGTGGTGGTAAAGGATGTAATTTATGTAAACAAACAGGATGGATAGAAGTTTTAGGATCTGGAATAGTACATCCAAATGTTTTAAGAATGAATGGTTATGATCCAGAAGTTTGGGGAGGTTTTGCATTTGGTACTGGTATTGATAGATTAGCAATGTTTAAGTATGGAATACCAGATATGAGATATTTATATACTAATGATGTAAGATTTTTAAAACAATTTGATAGAAAAGATATAGATTAAAAGGAGGTAAAAATATGATATTAAGTAGAAATTTTGTAAAAGATTATATCAATTTAGATGATAATTTGGATATTAAAACTATTGCTGAAGATATGACAAGAGTTGGAAATGAATATGATCTTGCTGAAAAATTTATAAATTGTACAAATCTTGTTATTGGAGAAATAGTTGAATGTATAAATCATCCCGATTCAGATCATTTACATATATGTAAAGTAAATATCAAAAGTGATGTTTTGCAAATAGTTTGTGGAGCGCCAAATGCAAGAGTTGGAATAAAAGTAATAGTAGCACTTGCAGGTGCTATACTTCCAAAAGGAGAAATAAAAAAAGGAGTTATTCGTGGTCAAGAATCAAATGGAATGTTATGTTCTATAGAAGAACTTGGATTAGATAACAAATTTTTAAAACCAGAAGATAAAGAAGGAATTGCAGAATTAAATGAAGATGCACCTATTGGAGAAGATCCTATTAAATATTTAGGTTTAGATGATGAAATAATTGATTTTGAATTAACTGCTAATAGAGGAGATTTACTTAGTATACTAGGAATGGCATATGAACTAGGAGCTATTTATGATAAACAAGTAAAAGATGTAGATTTATCTCATAAAGAATCAAATGAAGATGTAAATGATCAATTTAAAATTGATATAAAAACAGAAAATTGTAAACTATTTTTAGCAAAAAAAGTAAAGAATGTTGAGATTAAAGAAAGTCCTGAATTTATAAAAAATAGGTTAATGGCATGCGGAATAAGACCTATTAATAATGTTGTTGATATAAGTAATTATGTAATGTTAGAACTTGGTCAACCACTTCATTTTTATGATGCAGATAATTTAGGAGATTTATTAGTAGTTAGAATGGCTAAAAATAATGAAAAACTAACAACTTTAGATAATATAGAAAGAATATTAGATGAAAATGATATTGTTATTGCAAATAAAGAAAAGTCAGTGGGTTTAGCAGGTGTAATGGGTGGACTTGATACAGAAGTTGAATTAACAACAAAAGATATAATAATTGAATCTGCTATATTTGATGGAGTTAAAGTTAGAAAAACATCAAAGAAAATAATTAGAAGTGAAGCAAGTAATAGATTTGAAAAAGGCTTAGATCCAAACAGAACATATATGGCAATTGAAAGAGCATGTCACCTTTTAGAAAAGTATGCAAATGCAACTATATTAAAAGGTATATGTAAATATGATAATATAAAAGAAGATGACAAAAAAATTACTATAAAATATAAAAATATAAATGATGTATTAGGTTCAAACATTTCTAAAGAAGAAATTTTAGATGTATTTAGAAGACTTGGATTTACATATGAAGCAAATGAAGATGAGGCTATAGTTAATGTACCAAGTAGAAGACGTGATATATCAATAAAAGAAGATTTAATTGAAGAAGTTAGTAGAATGTATGGCGTTGATAATATTAAGGGAACACTTCCTGTAATGGGAGAAAAAATGCCAAATTATGATAATACTATAAGAAGTATAAGGCATAAGATGATGGATTTAGGATTAAATGAAACATTAACATATATTTTAATTAATGATAAAGAAGTTCATAAATATACTTTGGATGATTTTGAAGAAATAAGATTATTAGATCCAATTACTGAAGATCATAATACTTTAAGATATAGTGTAATACCTTCATTATTTAAAATCTATCAATATAATAAATCTCACTATAATAAAGACATATCTATTTTTGAAATAGGAAAAGGATTTTTCAAAAAGAATGGAGAATATGGTGAAGATCAAAAAATAGCAGCTCTTATGACAGGTAAGTATTATATAGGATTAGAAAATGAATGTAATGTTGATTTTTATATAATTAAAGGAATAGTTGAAGAATTATTAGATTATTTAGGATATGAAAACAGATATAGTTTTGTAGTGCCAGATAAAATTCCAAATGAATTTCATCCTGGACAAGTATCAGAAATAAATGTAAATGGCGATATAGTTGGAATTGTTGGAAAATTGCATCCGAAAGAAGTAAAAGATTCAGTTTTTGTAATGGAAATAAATTTAGATAAGTTATTAAGTAAAAAAGTAGGAAAAATGAAATTTAAAGAAATTTCTAAATTTCCAAATATAAAGAAAGATGTAGCTTTTATAGTTGATAAAAATATAGAGTCAAAAGATATAGAAATGGTAATTAAAAAATCAGGAGGATCATTACTTACAAATATAGAAGTATTTGATGTATATACTGGAGATAATGTAGGAAAAAATGAAAAATCAATTGCGTATTCTTTAACATTTAATGATACTAAAAAAACTTTAACAGATGAAGAGGTAACTGAAATATTTAATATGATAATAAGTGATGTTGAAAAGAAAATAAATGCAAAACTTAGAAATATATAGTTGACATTATAGTAATTATTTCATATAATATACAATGCAAAAAAAGGAAAGTAGAGGAGATTTATAATGACAGATGATATTTTAAATGAAATAATTTATTATGATATTAATAAGGTTGTTGAGTTAACTAAAAAATACAAAGAATTATTAGAAAGTGGATTAACTTATGAACAACTTCAAGAAATGATAAAAACTGATGCAGATTTATTTAAAATAAAAGAATTAATGCTTCGTGATATACATTCTTGCATTGATGAAAGTTTAATAGATGAATCTGAAAAAATTCTTATTTCTAAAAGACAAAATAATATTGAAAATGCATTACAAACTAATATTACATCAACAAAAGATTTAGCAGAAAAGAAATTAGCACTTAGATATGCTAATGAACTTTTATACGAAGAATAAAAATACTATTTTAGATTAGATTTAATCTTCTCTAAAATAGTATTTTTTTCTTCCTCATTGGAATTTTCCCAAACAAGCATAAAAAATATTCCAAGACCTGGTAAAGCATCTTCATTATATTCTTTTACACTTTCATCAATAGCGTTTTTAATAGTATTTTCATCATCATCTTTAAAATTTTGTACTATATAATCTTTTATACTCATAATATCAATCCTTTCTTTGATATTATTACCAAAAAAAATAATTATATTCTACATATGTCTTATATTATCAATTAAAAATTTTCTTTCATATGTACTATCAAGATTAATAATACTGTCCAAAACATCTTTGTTTTCTTTAGTATTTATTATATGTGGAAGTTTTTCGCTACTTAAATAATCAAATATGTAAGGCATGTATATATTTTCTATTAATGATATTGTAAATAAATTAAATACATATGAATCAATATATTCTGTTTTAGAACATCTTTTATTAAAATGTTTCATAATTACAGATTGTATGTCAAAATCAAGATTATCTATTTTAAAATTATCTAAGTCACATAATTTTATATCATAGTCACTAGATAAAAGAATATTATCTAATTTCATATCTCCAATAAAAATATTGTTACTATTAAACTCTTCTATTTTTTTTCTTAATTGCTTAAGTATCTTAATTTTATTTTTTCTTTTTAAAAATTGATCAACTGTTTTTAAATATGAGTCGTCAAATTCCATAAAATATCCAATAAATTTTCCATCTTCATATGCACTTGCTAAAATTTTAACTTCATCTTTTAAACACATTTTATTTTCAATAAGTTCTATCTTTTTTTCTTTATTTTCTAATATATTTTCAGATGTTATTATAACTCTATCATGAAACTTTATTTCATCTTTAAATCTTTTTAATAAAACAATTTTACCATCTAGTTCATATAAGTAAATAGTAGATTCTACTCCGGTTTTATTAAATACTTTAATTACTTTTCCTTTATCAAAATTTATTTTTTTCATATAATAACCCCCAAAATAATTGATTAATATTATAACTAAAAATAAAAATAAATCAAATTTTCATGATATAATTATATTTAAGTAGGTGAATTATATGAAGAAAGTAATATTAGTAGATGGTAATAATTTATTATTTAGAAGTTATTTTGCAACCGCATATACTGGAAATATGATGAGAAATAGTAAAGGTTTTCCAACAAATGGTCTTTATGGTCTTGTAAATATGCTAAATAAAATAATTAAAGAAGAAAAACCTGAATATATGGTAGTAGCATTTGATAAAGGTAAAACATTTAGACATGAACAGTTTAAAGATTATAAAGGAAAAAGAGATGAAACTCCAGAAGATTTAAAAAAACAATTTGTAATAGCTAAAAAATTAGTACCTTTAATAGGAATTAAAATGTTTGAAATAGATAATTATGAAGCAGATGATATTATTGGTACATATGCTAAACTTATTGAAGAAAATGATGATTTTATTGGTACTATAGTTAGTAGTGATAAAGATTTATTGCAATTAATAAGTGATCAAATTGATGTAAAATTGCTTAAGCAAAAAGATTATATTCGAATGGATAAAAATGTATTTAGACAAACTTATGGTATAGAACCTATTAGAATGATAGATTTAAAAGGTCTTGAAGGAGATCCTTCTGATAATATACCAGGTGTAAAAGGTATAGGAGAAAAAACAGCATTAAAATTATTACAAGAATATGAATCTATAGAAAATTTATATGATAATTTAGAAAATATAAAAGGTTCTGTAAAACAAAAATTAGTAGATGGTAAAGAATCTGCATTTATGAGTAAAAAAATTGCAACTATATATAAAGATGTAGATGTACAGTATACTTTAGAAGAGTTAAAATATGAAGGACCAAATTATGATGAACTTAAAAATATGTATAATGAACTTGAGTTTTATAGTTTTTTAAAAGATGATAATTATAAGTCAAAAACAAGTAGCAGTATAAGTTATAAAAAAATAGATAATATTAAGGATTTAATATTAAAAGATAAAGCAGCAATATATATAGAAACAGATAAACTAAATTATCATGATTCAAATATAATAGGGGCTTCTATATACGATGGAGATAATTTATATTATATTTCTAAAGATGTAATAGTTAATAATCCAAGCATATTTAATAATATAGAAAAATATACATATGATTTAAAGAAAAATATAGTATTGCTAAATAAATATAATATTAAGTTTTATAATTGTACTTTTGATTTAATGATTGCAGCATATATATTAAATTATAATGTTAAAGACGATATTGCATACTTATCAAATAATTTTGATTATGATATTCCTTTATATGATAATTTTATTAAAGAAAAAGATTTAACTTTAGAAAAAATAGAAGAATTTATATGTAAAAAAGCAGTATTTATATATGAAATGAAAGATAAATTAATAGATAAAATGAAAGAGGAAGATCAATTAGATTTATTTAATAATATTGAAATGAAACTTTCTTATGTACTTGCTGATATGGAAATAACAGGAGTAAGAGTAGATAAAGATGTATTAAATAAAATGGGAGAAAATATAAATAAAAAAATTAAGTTATTAACAGAAGAAATATATAGTTATGCTGGATATGAATTTAATATTCAATCACCAAAACAATTAGGAGATGTTTTATTTAATAAACTTGAAATACCATATCCTAAAAAGAAAAAAGAATCTTATTCAACAGCAAGAGAAATATTAGATAAAATAGTAGATTATCATCCAATAGTAGAGAAGATAATTGAACATAGAACTTTAAGCAAAATATATAATACATATGTATTGGGTATAGAAAATATGATAAAAGAAGATGGGAAACTTCATACAATATATACACAAACATTAACTAGAACTGGTAGACTTTCTTCTATTGAACCTAATTTACAAAATATACCAATAAGATATAAAGAAGGTAAAGAAATAAGAAAAGCTTTTATTCCAGAAGAAAATTCTATATTTTTATCTAGTGATTATTCTCAAATAGAACTTAGGATGTTCGCGCATATGTCAGGCGAAAAAAATTTAATAGATGCATTTAATAATGATTTAGATATTCATACAAAAACTGCAATGGATATATATCATGTTTCTAAAGAAGAAGTAACTAGTAATATGAGAAGAGATGCTAAGGCAGTTAATTTTGGAATTATATATGGAATAAGTAGTTTTGGTCTTGCAGAAGATTTAAATTTAGATATTAAATCTGCTAAAAAGTTTATGGATAATTATTTAGATACATTCCCTGGAATAAGAAATTATATGGATAAAGTAATAAAAGATGCATATGCAAATGGATATGTAAAAACTATAATGAATAGAAAAAGAAAAATAGATGAGTTATATAATACCAATTATATGATTAAATCCCAAGGAGAAAGAATGGCATTAAATACTCCAGTTCAAGGATCTAGTGCAGATATACTAAAAAAGGCAATGATTGATATTTATAATGAATTTAATAAATTGAATTTAAAAAGTAAAATGATACTTCAAGTACATGATGAACTAATTTTTAATGTTTTAAAAAATGAAGAAGAAATAGTTAAGAATATAGTAATAAATAATATGGAGAATGCATATAAATTAAATGTACCTTTAAAAGTAGATGTATCAACAGGAAATAATTGGTATGATGCAAAATAGATGTAAAATGCAAGTAAATTACACATTTTAGATGTATTACTCGCATTTTTTAATGGTATAATAATATTGTAAGGTATGTGTAAATCTTTATTTTATTTGACATTTTTAGTTGTTTATGTTACAATTTCAAAGCCAAATGGAATAATGACATCTTGAAAGGAGGATAAAAATGAAAGAAAATTACATATTTGAATATTTAGATGAACAAAAATTTAAAAAGTGTGAACGTTCTGTAAAGAAGTATAACATGTTTGCCTTTAAAAAATTAATTTTTGATTTTTATCCTAAAATGAAGGATGGAATTTTTTTAGGAGAAAAAATAAGTGAAAATGCAGATAAAAATACCGTTTCATATGAATTAGTTTTACCTGCAGATGAATTATTTACTAAAGTTCATGGAGAAATAGTACTTCACTATGATGTATATACAAATAAAAATATAATTTTACTTAAAACTATTGATCCAGAAGATTTATTCTTAGAAGGTCATGCTACAGAATTAGGTGCATATAAAGGTGTTATGATTAGTAAAGAAAATGCTGATAAGGACATGTTTAAAATAAATTTACTAGATTTATTAAATAAATAGACTTTTGTCTATTTTTTTCTTGCTTTTTATATTGTTTTGGTCATATAATTATTTAAAGGAGGTACTACTATGATTTGGTTTATACTAATATTTGCATTTTTAATATTTGAATCACTTACGCTTAATCTAGTTACTATATGGTTCGCATTTGGTAGTTTATGTGCTTTTATAAGTACTTATTTTACTAATAATATAGTTATTCAGTTAATTGTATTTACAATTACAACAATATTATCATTAATAATTACAAAACCAATATTTGATAAATATATTAAGAAAAATATTGTAAAGACAAATTTTGATGTAATTATCGGTAAAGAAGGTATTGTTACAAAAGACATAAAGAAAAATGAAAATGGTAGAGTTAAAGTAGATGGTAAAGATTGGATGGCAACATCTAAAACTGAAATTAAAGAAGGCACTATTGTTGAAATAATAAAAATAGAGGGTGCCAAAGTTATAGTTAAGGAAAAGGAGAGATAATTTATGCTTATAATTATATTATTAATATTATTGATAGTTATTATAATATTAAATATTAAGATTGTTCCACAATCAAAAACTTATGTTATAGAAAGACTTGGAAGTTATAATGCAACTTGGCAAACAGGTTTACATATAAAAATTCCATTTATAGAAAGAATTGCAAATAATGTATCATTAAAAGAAAAGGTACGTGATTTTGCACCACAACCAGTTATTACAAAAGATAATGTTACAATGCAAATTGATACAGTAGTTTATTTTCAAATTACAGATCCAAAATTATATACTTATGGTGTTGAAAATCCAATTAACGCTATTGAAAATTTAACTGCAACAACACTTAGAAATATAATAGGTGATCTTGAACTTGATGAAACATTAACATCTAGGGATTTAATTAATAGTAAGATGTGTATGATACTTGATGAAGCAACAGATCCATGGGGAATTAAAATAAATCGTGTAGAAGTTAAAAATATAATTCCTCCTAGAGATATTCAAGAAGCAATGGAAAAACAAATGAGAGCAGAAAGAGAAAGAAGAGAAAAAATTCTTCAAGCAGAAGGTGAGAAAAAATCAAGTATACTTATTGCAGAAGGTGAAAAGGAAAGTGCAATATTACGAGCAGAAGCACAAAAAGAATCACAAATTAAACTTGCAGAAGGTGAAGCAGAAGCAATACTTAAGGTGCAAGAAGCAACAGCTGCTGGTATAAAATTATTGAAAGATGCAAAGGCTGATAGTTCAGTACTTACATTAAAATCATTTGAAACATTTGAAAAAGTAGCAAATGGTCAATCAACAAAGATTATTATTCCATCTGATATGCAAAATATGGCAGGAATGTTAACAACTGCTAGTGAATTATTAAAAAAAGATTAATGATAAAAAAGCAATAGTGCTTTTTTTTATTTATTTAATGTGTTATAATTAAGAAAAGGTAGGGATTTATAATGGGATTTATTAGAGAAAATATTTTAAAAATACTAACAATAGTTGTAGTTTTTATAATTGCTATTGTTGTAATTGTTGTCTTTTTTGGAGGTAAAAATGTAAAAAGTAGTTCAAGTTATTCTAATATGGAAAGTAATTTGGTATTGACAACAAAAAAATATCTTAATGACAATAAGAAATTAATTCCAAAAAATAATGGAGAAATATCAAAAGTAAATATTGACACATTAGTTAATGAAAAGTATATGAAAGATTTATTTGCAATTGAAGATAGTAATATTAAATGTAGTGGTTATGTACAAATAATAAATAAAGAAGGAAATTATGATTATGTTCCATATGTAAAATGTGGTAAATATTATGAAACAAAGAAAATATCAGATTATATATTAGATAATTATGTTGAAATTGTAAATGAAGATGGATTATATAAAATGGGTGAAAAGTATGTATTTAAAGGAGAAGATCCAAATAATTACATTAAATTAGGAAATAGAATTTATAGAATTATCGAAATAAATGAAAAAGGAGAATTAAAATTAATATCAACTGAGAGATATATAGATCAAGTAGTATGGGATGATAGGTACAATGTTGAAAGAGATAAAGATGATGGAATAAATGATTTTTCTAAAAGTAGACTAAAGGATAGTTTAAAAGAAGTTTTTGAAGATGTTGAATTTTTTACAGAAGAAGAGAAAAATAAAATTGTTGAACATGATATTTGTATTGGAAAAAGAACAAAAACAGATGTAAGTATTGATGGTGCATCAGAATGTCAACAACAATATCCAAATCAAAAAATTAGTATAATTCAATTAAGTGAATATAGTAGAGCTAGTATTGATCCAAATTGTAAAACTATTAATGATAAAGCATGTATAAATTATAATTATATGAAAAATATTAGTTCTTCTATGAGAACAATAACTGCTTCAGCGGATAATACATACCAAGTATATCTTGTAAATAATGGTGTTGCAGATTTAGTAAGAGCCTCTGCTAGTTTTTCATTGTATCCTGTTATATACATTGATAATTTATCTATATACAATTCAGGAGATGGAAGTTTAGAAAACCCATATACAATAAGGTAGGTAAATATATGCAATTGGTTCTTAATATACAATCTAAAGATAATAATATAAAAATAAATGTAAGTGAAGGTAATCTTATTGAAATTGATCAATTTACAACAGAATTTAAAGATAGTAAAGAATTATTTGAAAAAATATTAAATTATAGTAATAGTATCGATATTAATGATATAGAAAAATATAATTTTTATATTCAAGATAGTGAAGGTCGAAGATTTGTTATGTTTAAAGACTATAAATTTATAACTGATTCTTTACTTAGAAGAAATGCTCGTATATTTATTTCAAAAAAAGATAAAGAAAGAATAATTAGTTATATTGAAGGTAATTTTTATTTCTTATTTTTATTAGATGATACAAATAGAAAAATTTATACAAAAAAATACAAATATGCAGTTATTTATGATTTATATAATATGATAACTGATAAAAATTTTAAATATGATGCAAATTATTATAATTTCTTTATTAAAAAAATAGAACCATATTATAACATAATAAGAGATTTTATATTTTATACACTTGATGCGGAAGAAAGAGAAGAATTAAATAAAAGGGATAATAGACCATCAGACAAAAATTTATATAAATGTGAAATAGCAGGAAGAAATTTAGAAAAAGAATATTTAAAAGCATTAAATAGTAAAAAAGAAAAAAAGAAAAAGATTTGTCTAACACGTGAAGATGAAGATTATCAACAACCAAAAGAAGAAATTGAATATGATGATTGGTATATTCCAGATGAAATGGATAATACTCCATATGGAAAAAAATATAAATAATTTTATAGAATATTTAAAATATCAGAAAAATTATTCTGATTTTACTTGTAAAAATTATACTAGAGATATACAGGAATTTAATATATTTTTAAAAAATGAAAAATTAGATTATAAAAATATGAATTATAATGAATGTATTAAATATCTCAATTATTTAACTGATAAGAATAATTCCAAATCATCAATATCTAGAAAATTAAGTTCACTTAGAACATTTTATAAATATTTGGTTATAAATAATAAAATTAAATCAAATCCGTTTTTGTTAATATCGTCTCCTAAAAAGGAAAAAAGAATACCTAAGTTTATTAACTATAATAATATTGAAGAAATATTTAATGTACCTAATATTAATACTAAAGAAGGTCAAAGAGAAAAACTTATTTTAGAGATATTATATGGATGTGGTATAAGGGTATCTGAACTTGTTAATATAAAATTAAAAGATATAGATTTTAGTAATAAAACTATATTAATATTTGGTAAAGGTAGCAAAGAAAGAATTGTATCTTTTGGTGATTATGCTAATGATATAATGAATATGTATATAAATGATGGCAGAAAAAAATTACTTATGCAAACAGAAAGTGAATATTTAATTGTAGGAGAAAAAAAAGATAGATTAACAACAAGAAGAATTGAACAAATAATAGATGATATTATAAAAAGAACAAGTATAAAATTAAATATAACTCCACATATGTTTAGACATACGTTTGCTACACATCTTTTGGATAATGGTTGTGATTTATTGGCAGTTCAAGAACTTTTGGGTCACGAATCATTATCTTCAACAGAGATATATACACATGTAAGTAATGAACATTTAAGAGATGTATTTAATAAATGTCATCCAAGAAATAGAAAATAATTGTAAAAAAAGTGTATTTTTATAGAAAATACATTTTTTTTTGGTATAATGGTATTGGGTGATTGTATGAAAAAATATGTTTATTTATTCAGTGAAGGAAACGCTGAAATGAGAAATTTACTTGGAGGTAAAGGAGCTAATTTGGCAGAAATGACTAATTTAGGCTTACCTATACCACAAGGATTTACTATTACAACAGAGGCTTGTACAGAATATTATAATGATGGGGAGAATATATCTAACGAAATACAAGATCAAATATTTACTGCATTAAAAGAAATAGAAAAAATTAATGGTAAGAAATTTGGGGATAATAATGATCCTTTACTTGTTTCAGTTAGATCAGGAGCAAGGGCATCTATGCCAGGGATGATGGATACAATATTAAATTTAGGTTTAAATGATGAAGCAGTAGTAGGATTTGCAAAAAAAACAAATAATGAAAGATTTGCATATGATTCTTATAGAAGATTTATTCAAATGTATTCAGATGTTGTTATGGAAGTACCAAAGTCTTATTTTGAAAAAATTATTGATGAAATAAAAAATGATAAAGGTATTAAATATGATACAGAACTTACAGTTGATGACTTAAAAGAATTAGTAGAAAGATTTAAGAAAATTTATAAAGAAACTATGAATGGTGAAGAATTTCCACAAGATCCTAAAGAACAATTGATGGGTGCAGTAAAAGCTGTATTTAGATCTTGGGATAATCCAAGAGCAATCGTTTATAGAAGAATGAATGATATTCCAGGTGATTGGGGAACAGCAGTTAATGTTCAAACAATGGTATTTGGTAATAAAGGAGATACATCAGGTACAGGAGTTGCATTTACTCGTAATCCATCTACTGGAGAAAAAGGTATATTTGGTGAATATTTAATTAATGCACAAGGTGAAGATGTTGTTGCAGGTGTTAGAACACCACAACCAATAACTAAATTAAAGGAAGATTTACCAGAATGTTATGAAGAATTTATGAAACTTGCTACTAAACTAGAAAATCACTATCGTGATATGCAAGATATGGAATTTACTATTGAAGAAGGTAAATTATATTTCTTACAAACAAGAAATGGTAAAAGAACAGCTCAAGCCGCTATTAATATTGCATGTGATTTAGTTGATGAAAAAATGATTACTGAAGAAGAAGCAGTACTTAGAATAGAAGCTAAATCATTAGATCAATTATTACATCCAACATTTAATAAAGATATTTTAAGTAAGGCACAAGAAGTTGGATCAGCACTTCCAGCATCTCCAGGTGCAGCAACAGGTAAAATAGTATTTACTGCAGAAGAAGCAAAAAAATTAGGTACTGGTGGAAAAGGAGAAAAAGTAATATTAGTTAGACTTGAAACTACACCAGAAGATATTGAAGGAATGGTTGCTGCACAAGGTATATTAACAGTTCGTGGTGGAATGACTTCACATGCTGCAGTTGTTGCTCGTGGTATGGGAACTTGTTGTGTATCAGGATGTGGTGATATTAAAATAAATGAAGAAAAAGAAGAATTTACTCTTGGAGGATATACATTCAAAAAAGGTGATTATATTTCATTAGATGGTTCAACAGGTAAAATTTATAAAGGTGAAGTTGAAACTGAAGAAGCTACAGTATCTGGTAACTTTGGTAGAATTATGTCATGGGCTGATAAGTTTAGAAAATTACAAGTTAGAACAAATGCTGATAATCCAAGAGATACTGCAAATGCAGTTAGATTAGGTGCACAAGGTATTGGTTTATGTCGTACAGAACACATGTTCTTTGATGAAGAAAGAATACCTAAAATAAGGAAAATGATTTTATCTGATACTGTTGAAGAAAGAGAAAGTGCTTTAAATGAATTAATTCCATTTCAAAAAGGTGATTTTAAAGCAATGTATAAAGAGTTAAAAGGATTACCAATGACAGTTCGTTATTTAGATCCACCTTTACATGAATTTTTACCAACTAATGAAGAAGATATTAAAGCTCTTGCAAAAGATATGGGTGTTTCAGTAGAAAAATTAACAGATAAAATTAATTATTTACATGAATTTAATCCAATGATGGGTCATAGAGGATGTCGTTTAGCAGTTACTTATCCTGAAATTGCTAAAATGCAAACAAGAGCTTTAATTGAAGCAGCAATTGAAGTAAGTGAGGAAGATGGTTTTTCAATTGAACCAGAAATAATGATTCCACTTGTTGGTGAAAAAAAGGAGTTAGATTTTGTAAAAGATATAGTAGTAAAAACTGCAGAGCAAGTTAAAAAAGAGAAAAATTCAGATATTAAATATCATATAGGAACTATGATTGAAATACCAAGGGCAGCATTACTTGCTGGTGATATAGCTAAATCAGCAGAATTCTTCTCATTTGGTACAAATGATTTAACACAAATGACATTCGGTTTTTCTCGTGATGATGCAGGTAAATTCTTAGATAGTTATTATTCAAATAAAATCTATGAGTCAGATCCATTTGCTAAACTTGATCAAAATGGTGTTGGTCAATTAGTTAAAATGGCAGTTGAAAATGGTAAAAAAACAAGACCTGATATTCATTTAGGAATTTGTGGTGAACATGGGGGGGATCCATCAACTATTGAATTCTGTCATAATATTGGATTAACATATGTATCTTGTTCTCCATTTAGAGTTCCAATTGCAAGATTAGCCGCAGCACAAGCTGCTATCAAAAATGGGAGGAACTTATAATAGCCGATAATACTTAAGTTTATCGTGTTAATACCCAATTATTTGTTGAGCTTAATAATAAAATGTAGACTAAGTCTGAATATATAATCGCATATATTCGCTGATTTAGTCTTTTTTGATGATATTCTGCGATGAATAATAGGAGGTATTTACTAATGAAATTAATGTATTCTAGGCCAATTTTAAGAGATTTATCGCAAGGCTCTCGTATAGCTTTTGTTAGACAGTTTAGATCCAAGACTCAGGATGAAATAGCTGGTTTATTAGGTGCTAAAGGTGATAATAGGAGACGTACAATGACAAGATATGAGAAGGGAGATAGGAACCCCAATATATCAAGAACAAAGAAGATAGCTGAATTGTTAAATGTTAGTTATGAAGCAATTAAGCAATATAACTATAAGGAACCAATTGATCTCATATATACTTTATTATGGTTGGAGGAATTACTTCCAAATTATCGTTTTGATTTATCTGATGTTTCTACTGGTGATGAAGCATTCTTAAATATTATTAGAGCATTTGTCAATCAATGGGATTTGATGAGGAAGAAGAGAAAGAGAAGAGAGATAAAATATGCTGATTACATTGAATGGAAGATAACTTATTCTTTAGGTGATAGAGATGAGCGAGTTAAAGAAGATTAAAATTGTTGATATAGAACCATTTAAGAATCATCCATTTATTGTAGAAGTAGATGCATTATTAAATGAATTGGCTCAGAGTATTAAAGATAATGGTTTGTTAAATCCTGTTGTAGTTAGAGCAAAAGGTAGCAAGTACGAGATGCTTTCTGGACATAGAAGATTAAAGGCTTTAGAACTTAATGGCGAAGAATATGTTGATGCCTATGTTAAGGATTTAACGGATGATGAAGCAGTTATATTTATGGTTGATTCTAATCTTCAAAGGGAGAAATTATTGCCTAGTGAGCGTGCCTTTGCTTACAAGATGAAAATGGACGCCATGAAACACCAGGGAAAGAAATTAGATACTTCGTTCCCTAAGGGAACAAAGCTTTTAAATGGTATTAATGACACTAAGACACAAATATATAGATTCATTAGATTAACTTATTTAATACCTGAATTATTAAAGATAGTCGATAATACAGCTAGATTTAATGATAAGCATAATATTACTATGGGTATAAAGCCTGCTGTAGAGCTATCATACCTAAATAAGGATGAACAGATGCTAGTCTATTCAACAATGGTTTATGATGATTTAAGTCCTTCTCATGCTCAGACAATAAGAATAAGGAAGTTAAGTGAGTCAAAGCAACTCAGTGCGGATATTGTAGAGAATATATTAGCTGAGGAGAAAGGTAATCAACACGATAAAATATCATTTAATAGGGATAGAATAGAGCAGGCTTTACCATATGAATTAACTAAGAGAGACAAACGTTATATTGAAGATTATATTATCAATGCCATTAAATCATATAGAAATAGAGATAAGTAAGATAATAAAGCCTATTGATCTTGTAAACAATATAAACAAAGGAAAGAGTTTTTATTTCTCTTTCCTTTATTTTTTAGTTATGTCATTAAAAAATTGATTCTTATAATTATTATATATTTCTTTATATAAGTATTCTTCATAAATATAACTATCCATAGTCATTGTATACTCACCTTGTAATTTTTCTAATAATGAAGCTATTTGTTCTTGTGATTCTAATGGTATATCTGGTATAGTTAAATTTCTGAATTCTTCTATCTTTATAGACTTTGCATTAGCATGAGATAATTTATTTGATATTTGATTTTTCATATAGTCAGATTCCAACATATATCTTAAGAACAAAGGATTAATTTTATCTTTTTTTGGTTTAAGAATATAGATTGAATGGTTGAAACCAAAGTCAGTTCTATTTACTATAGCAACTTTAGGACCAGTTTCGGATAGAGTAAAGAGTATGTCGCCTTTTTCCAAGTTAGACAATCTTAATAGTTCTTTTAAAGCTTCTTTATTGATCTTTTGGGTGCCTTTTATATCTCTACCATCACCACTTTTTCTAGTGCTAATAGGGATAATTGAACCATTTTCTATTTCCTTTGATGTAATATAGTAGTATGGAAAATCATCATTACTAATTGCCCCAATTTGTGTAAGTTTTGTTCCTGATTTTATTGAGACAGCTATATCGCTCAATTTAACTGTTTGTATATCACGATCATTTGTTAATTTCTTAATGATTTCTGGAAGCTTTGCATCCATATCTTTTAGTTGATTAAAGAAGTATTTATATCTTCTAGCATTTTGATACTCTAATTCTTGTAATAATTTGGGAGTTAATAAATTAGTAGTTGTTTTTTTGAAAGTTTTCTTTTTTTTGTAATTTATATATGATTCAATGGAGAAGGTATAATTGTTGTCTGCTATTTCTTCAGGTGTTGCTAAATAAGATAAATCATCGATATTTTCTCTATGTTTTATTATATCAATGATATTTTCTACATTGGCATCATTGAATGTTTTTGTATGACCAGAAGTAGTATATATAGATGTTGCGTCAATAAATAATATATTTTTATCAGCTTTATTCTTTCTTAATACAAATAAGCATGCTCCAATACTAGTTCTTAGGAAAAAGTTGTTTGGTAGCTGAATTATAGTATCAATTACATTTTCTTTTACTAGATGTTCACGTATTGAAGTTTCATCATTACCTTTTAATGTTCTACTTAGCATAGCTGGTCCATTAATTACTAATGCCACACCATTTTGGTTTAATGTATATAGTATATGGTAAATAAAAGCATAGTCAGCGTAATTCTTAGGTGGAAGGACAGGAATATTATTGAAACGTTCATCATTTATGGATGGTGTATTCCAACTAACAGAGAAAGGTGGATTAGATAGTATTAGTTCATACTTTTCTTTATCGCTTTTGCTATAGGTAAGTAAAGTATCAGCATTGGTAATATGATAGTCTTTTACACCATGTAAGATCATATTCATTTTGCATAAACCATATGGAACACTTAATAATTCTTGACCATAAAAAGAAATTTTATTATTGAACTTTGAGTATTCAACTAGTAAAGAACCGCTTCCACATGTTGGATCGTATACATTCTTGGGATTAGATACATATAATTGGCTAATTTCTATTAGTAGTTTAACTAATGTACTTTGAGTATAATATACACCATTACCTAAACTGATTTTTAGATTATCATCATATTTATTAAGTAATAATTCATAGACAAGCCCAAATAGATCGAATTCAGAATCATCAAAGTCGTACTTAATATTGCCAATAGATTTTAATGCTACGGATAAAGCCTGACTTCGTTCTTCATTGCTATGCCCTAGTTTTTCATCTTCAACGTCAATATTTTTAAATATATCACAAATATCATATTTAGACGATTTTCTTATTTTATTGAAGATACTATTTATAACTGAATCTAAGTAAGGATCATCTTGTCTTTCTTTAATAACATTTTGAAATAATTCACTTGGTAAAATGAAATAGTCTTTGTCACTTATAATTTCATTTTTTAATTCTTCAGCTTCAGTGTTAGATAATTTTTCGTAATTTTTATTGTATTTATTTTTTACATACTTCACTATATCGATAGATAGGTAGCGATAGAATAAGATTACGAAGATATAGTTTTGATATGTGTTTTCTTTATTTTTACTATCAAATTCTTTCAATGCTTTATTTAAGTTTCTTATTACAGTTTTTTTGTCTTTTGACATTAGCATTCCTCCATTTCCTAATTCAATGGATATTATAACATTTAAATCTAAATAAGAGAATACACACAGAACTAATAAAATGCTTTTTAGCATATTTTATGCTTGTTCAAAAGTATAACCAAGTAGGGCCAAGAAACGTTTTTGAAATTTTGATTTGAGTATTTTTTAGTGAAGATTTTATAGTAGAATTAATGAAAATAATAATTTTTTGATACTTTTTTGTAATTTCTCTAATTAATTTCGTATAGTAATATGACAACTTGTGTGAGCTATCAATTAATGTAATGAATAGTTTCAACTTATTCTCTACCTCAATAGTTGAAATGAAAGTATTTAAGTTACAAATACGTAATTCATATAATTTCCTAGTAATTTAGATATTTTTTATATATTAATATGATAGCTTAGCAAGCTGTTACATTTACAGCGTAGAATATTACAACTTCGATATGGGATGTCTTATGGCGAGGCGAGGAAGTGCAACCCCAATAAACGCACGATTATCAATAATACTAATGCTCACAATTCTAATACCAATACTACTAATAATTTCAATTCATTTTTTAAAGATTCAATTTAATTTAAAGAAGAATAAGAAATTAGAGGAAGCAAGATTATATACAGAAACTAATTAATATACAGAACCAAAACAAAGTTTAAGATATTTTAACTAGAAAAATATTTGAAGAGATAGTTTATGATGATTTGGAAGACCTTAGTGTCTCCAACTTAAGTAGTTGGAATAAGAAGAAGCCTAAATAATGCCTTATTTGAGCGATATTGCTGGTTATATGGGTATTTGTTCTAGCCACTTGGTTAAGGGTTCTCAAAGGGCTTGAAAGTGGTCAAATAATGGCTGTTTGAGAATTATAGAAAGGTACGTGTTATGAAAGCTGTTACACATTGGCTTATTAAGATTCAAAATCCTAGAACGAAGTACACGCTTAGTGTGTTTCCTGATGGAACCATATATGGGAATGAGTGTGGACATAAGGTTTGCCTGTTAACTGATGATGCAATTGCAAAGATTCAAGCCTTAGTTCATGAGGATTTATCCATTATTAAGAATTATGGATATGATGTTCAGGATCCAACTGGATTAATAGTTAAATTTTGGGATATTAGTAACAAAAGGCGTGAATTAAAGGTTAAAGGTTGGCGTTATGCTGAAGATGTTATGCGTGTTATATTTAATGAGTCAAATATTGATAAGGCGTTCGGTGGAAGGGATGACCTGATTTCAGTTTTAGAAACTTTTTATGGGGAGTAACTCTGATGAAGAACAATATTAATTGGTTACTTATGCTTGTTACAGAAAGAAATAATGGTTTGTATTCAGTAACTGTTAAGCAAGATGGTTATGTTGTTGACAACAAGCAGAAGAAGTTGTTTGTTTTGAAGAGAGCAACTATGGAAAAGTTGAGGAAACTGGTTATTGAGTACGAACCCCCACATTTAACTGATAGTTTTGATGCAAAATGTTTAGTTAAATGCAATCGTGATACTGATGGAGGTTTTGTTAGTACTGATAGAGAATTCTATAAAAAGATCATCAAAATTGTTTATCAGGGAGATAGTATTAAGCATCCTCCTGAAATGCTTGATTCAGTTATATCTTTGATTGAAGAGTTGCGTGCAACTGGAGAGCTGGATAACATGATTCAAGCAGAAGATCTGGATGCGGTGACAAATAGAATATTAAGTATGTGTGAGTAAAGCAACCGAATCATGGGTTGCTCTATTTTTTACAACTAATTTTTAATAGGATAATCTTATAACTCTATTGACTTTTATTATCTTACTAAGTTTAAATGTATTAGATTAGGAGTTTAGATAATGGAAAAATGAACCAAGATACAAGAAAATTTATGAAAAATGATAAAACACCCCAAACACATCACTTTTTTACAAGAGAACTTATTAGAAGAAAGTTTATTTCAAGTGATAATGAATTTGATTTATACTTATTTGATGCTCTATTCGAAAATCTACTTCAGCATTATGAATTTAATGATATGATTATAGCAGTAAGTTACACGATTAGTTGCATTAAGCGTAACAAATTTAAGGATGAAAATGGATTGGATATAGATTCTATTTTTGCCTATTTTAAAGTTTCACTTACAAATAATCTTAGACGATTAACCACACCTGTCTATATAGATTGGTTAGATGATGATTAATTCCTTAAAGGGTTGAATTATCTTTTAAAATAAGCTATATATCATACTATGAGAAGTATTTCAATAGAAAGGTGGTCTATATGTTTTTACCTAAGAATGATGAAGATATTTCTGATGAATATTTTAATGATTATATTTCGCCTTTGCTTGATGCTTGCTATGATTATTTAGAAGAAGAATTGATACCTTTATATGTTAGTTTTTATATCGATCTTTATTATAGGTCTAATGTTATTGAGGAAGATACCTATGATATTTTCATTAACTCTGCACTAGATAGATTCAATGGAGATTATAAGGATTTTGCCACTATCAAAGCCAAGACAACTAAATTGCTTTTGGATAAGTACAAGTTAAAGGTTGTTGGGGAAGATCCTCTATCATTAGAAGAAGTGAGAGATTAGATTATGACTGCTTATTATATTAGTGAGGATGGTGATGTGATTGGATAAACTAGTACTTAAGTATCCTACCCTTGCCACAATTAAGAAAAAATTATCGAGTGGTTTTCCAGAGAAAATTGAGATAACATTTAAGAGCAAAGAAGATAATGTTGAGGAGTTTGAGATAATATATTATTTGATAAATGTTGCAGGTTATTTTTTTGAAGAGTTAAAGCCAATAGATAATTCACATTTAGTATATATTGCATATTTTAAAAGGAAGAGTTAATTCTCTTCCTTTTCGTTATCTAATAATTTTTGATTATCTTCCCAGTCGATCCAATAGAAATCTGGTTTCTGTTCGTATAATTCTATTGCTCCACATAATACTTCTAAAGATGGTCCAACTTTTGAACTAGGTGCTTCTATCCTTTTTAATGACTCAGGTTCTATGCCAAGTGCAGGTGCTGCATCTTTTACTTTCATTTTAGCAAGCTTTCGTGCAATACGCATATTTTGGCATAAATTCTTTTTAACTTCTTGATAATCTATTATCTGTTCATCTATATATGAATGATTATTTCTGCCCATATTACACCTCCATCTTACATAGTAATATTTTCTCATGAATGTTTTAAAATGATGGTATCTTCAAATGTTACTTTTTGTGGTATAATAGAAGTGTAATTGGAGGAGTTGATTTGTTTTATGAAGAAATGCTTAAAGATTATATTTGTTGTAATCATAGTGGGAGCTATTGCTAGTGTATTGTTCATTGCTACCAGAAATAACATGAATAAATCCAAATTCGAGAAGATGTTTAATGATACTTCAATACTAACTAATGGGTATACTATTGAATCTGGATTGACTTATTTATCAATATATTATGATGAATGTTCTATTGAATATGATCTTGATTCAGACAGAATAAAAGGGACCACTACAATTGTTGATGATAAAACATTACAGTTAGATTTTGAAGATGGAGTCACAGTTACTTGTTCAGTTTTAAAAGAGAATATTTTGGATTGTGGTGGTGCTGTTTTTAGAAGATATGATGGGGGTTATGATGACGATGGAACCTGCGAATTAAGTGAGGAAGATAGAAAACAATACTTTTTTGATGGGCATGTTGGCAACTATAATAATCCATATGATAAGGTAGATGATTGCTATCGTGCCTATGACCAACAATATGCTAGTGGTGTATTTAATGCTGAAGAAACAGATAGACGTACTGAAGAGGCTTTAGAGCATGAGAATGGATGTCTTGGTCTTGGAGGACAATGTTATAATACTAGAAGGTAATTAATATTATGAGGAGGAGTTAAGAATGGATTTAAGCAATATGCTGGTTGTTATTATAATTCTTGTTTTGGTTATAGCAAATATTCTTTTAGTCATTAGTCTTACTCATTCTATTCAAGAAAAGAAGACATTGCTTTTAATGATTCGAAGTTCTGAACAAAATTGCAAATTTTATGAGGATAGAAGAAATAAGGAAGCAATGATTTATCAAAAGGAATTAGATTTTTTAAAGGAAGAAGAGTTAGAGAAATTTAATGCTAATCCTAAGAGTGATTTGTGTAGAAATAAACTCAAGTTGAAATCTACTTTTAAAGGTAAGAAGCTTCTATTAGGTGATTACAACAAAGAGATGTTAAAACATTCCAGAAAGATATTTATGAGCTTAGGTTTTGATGTAGATATTGTGCAGTCAGGTGATGATCTTCTCGGTAGATTGAGATCTACTATTGCTGATTACGATGTTGTTGTTACGAATTTTCAGTATAAGGATAGTTGTAGTGGTTTAGAAGTATTAGAAACTATTAAAAGTTGGGATAATTATAATGTTCCTGTTGTAGTGTTAACTGTTTCTACTAATCAGAGAGATACATTTATTCAAGAATATGGATTTGATGGCTATCTTGAAAAGGTATTAACTCAAGAACAAGCAGAAGAAGTTATGACTGAATTATTGCTTAATAAAGAGTTGGATTCATAGGAATTTGACTCTTTATATTTTGCAATAATTATGGGAGTTCTTAATGGTATAATAATTATAGTTGAAATATTTAAGGAGGTTACAATGAATAATAGATTTTTTCGAGAAAAAGTTGTTGGTTCAGAAGTACACGAATGGGATTTAGTAAAAACTAGTTTAGTTTTTAAACCTGAGTGTAAGGATACTGGATTTGAGATAGCTGCTTCTTACTTAAATGCTGCAAAGAAATTGCAAGAAGCAATAATGATAGAAAGCCATCCAAAAGATGGAGTTTCTGTATTGATGCTTAATTCACCAATAATACCTTTTTTATTTCTTTGTCATCATTCAATTGAATTAGCTATTAAAGTAGCATTAAGTGATAAGAATATAACCTATGGTAACATTCATAGTTTAAGGAAATTGTTTTCAATGCTAGATTTAGATGTAGATCTAGAGTATTTAGAACTGATGGATGCTTTAGATCTTGCAGATAATCAGGGAATGTGGCTAAGATACGATAAGGATTTGAAGACTAGTAATGAATACTTAAATAAACCTATTTTCATTAATTCTAAGAATATGATTGATGCAACTGATAGGTTTGTGAGATTTTTAATTGAAAAATAACACTAATTTCTATTCTTTTTCGTGTCGAGCAATATCAATTTTTGTCAATATGGTGTATAATAGTGTTAGATTATTTGGAGGTAGTTGTGTATGAACAATAAGAAGGAGTATGAAAGAGACGAGTTACATAAGGCAATATGGAAGATTGCTAATGATTTAAGAGGTT
>CANQKX010000003.1 GCA_947624565.1 uncultured Bacilli bacterium | reverse complement strand
TGAAAATTTTAGAAAATGATAAGTCTATAAAAGAATTAGAAAACTTAAATAAAAAATTAATAGATACTAAATAGTTATGTCAATTTAGAAAACACACTTGCATATTTACAATCCAATAAAGTGTTTATAAAAATAGTAATTGTATTTATATGAAAGGATTATACTTACCTATGGGAAATGTTAAATTAGAGTATGAAAAAAACGATTATTTTAGAAAATGGATTATCGAAGAATGGAAACATCATAATACCGTTGATCCAATATATCAGTTAATTATTAAAAAACCTGAACAATTAATTTTTCAAAAAGAGGAAAAATATTATAAAATAGTATATAACAATATAGTAGTTGGTTTTATAGGAATAAAGGAATATAAAAATGAAATATACTTATATAGATTTTATATTGAAAATAAGTATAGAAACCAGGGAATAGGAACAAATGCTTTGAAACAATTAATAGATATCGCAAAGTTTAAGAATAAAGATATATCTTTAGATGTAATGGGAAATAATAATTTAGCAAAAAAATTATATGAAAAACTGGGGTTTAAAACGCATTATACAAAAATGGTATTAAAAATAAATGATAATATTTATGAAAATATAGAATAAAAAGTTGTCATACTTCCTCCTTTAGATCATCTTTATAAAATTTGTTCGAACTTTTGATATAGGAATCAATCGAAAGATTGGTTTTATTTTAAGAAATTTATTAACAATTATAATATTGATATAAACTTAGTAGAAAATATAAATATCATTGATAATTTAGAAGTTATTAATTAAATAAAGACAATACATTCTCAAAAACTCTTAAAAATTGCAAATAATAACTAAACTAAAAATAGTTTTGAATTAGTATAGATATGATAATTTACAATCATATCCTTTTTTATTATTTTGCTTGATTTTTATCCAAAATAGTGTTAAATTTATTGAAAGGAGATATGAAAATGAAATTTGGATATTATGATAATTCTGAAAATAAAGATTTAATACAAAACTATGAAAAACAAGATAATAAAATAGTCATTACATTTTTAGATGGCTCTAATTATGAAATATCTTTATCAAAAGAAAATGAGGCTAATTTATTAAATCTAATGATTGAACAAGCTCAAGATAGAAGTGAAAGTGATGAATTGTACTTAGTACAACAAAGAAGAAAAAAAATACTTATGTCTTCAGTTGTATATACTGTTTTAAATCTAATAAACATAAATTATGCTAATAAAACTGATTCAAATTTTTTAAGAACATTTACTAGTATTTTATGCTGTATAACAGGTCTTTGTATAGTTACAGATATTTTTTTCTGTAAATTTAGCAATGATGAAATAAAAGAATTAAAAAAATATGATATATACCTATCAATAAGAAAAACTCTAGAAAAAAATATTACTGATCCTAATTTATTTAAAGGAGTTAAAAGTCAACAACTTGAGTTAAATATAAATACTTTAGACGATTATTCGTTAAGTGATATTAAAAAAATTCAAAGTAATTTAAGAAAAATCGAAAAATATTCACAATATTTTACAGATTCTTCTGATACTCTTAAACTAGAAAATAAAATTGACAAATAATTATATCTATATATAAAGATTACAAAGATTCATATATTAAAAATTATGAAATTATTGAAAAAATAAATTTAAAAACGCAACATGTTATTTATTAATTAATATTGTGTTATATACAAAGTTATGATATAATACCGTTAATTAATGATTTTTTAGTATAGTTAGGGGGTAATATTATGTATACTGAAGAAGAAAGAATAATATTAAAAAAAGCTGAATTATTATTTAAAGAAAATAATATGTCAGATATTTTTATTAATCATGTTAGTTTCCATGGATATTGTGAAGAATCAGTTTGTTTGGAAAAAATTGATGAGAAAAAATTTAATGTTTTTTTTGGCGAAAAAGGAAATAAATATGAATTACAGGAATTTACAAATATATTTGATGCAGTGGTAAATGTAATTAAAAAGATTGCTGTTATTGATGTAGTTGTAAATGAATTAACAGAAAAATTTAAAAAAATGATAGATAGTGATGATTCAAAACATTTGAATTATACATACTAAAAATTCTACTTAATATAGTAGAATTTTTTATTAATTAAATGCTAATTCAGTATCTAAATCTTCATCTACAATTGAAATATATAAAAATATTAATCCACTTATTAATATTAGTGTACTACCTACTAGACTTAGATCATTTAATGTTTTCTTTTTTGGTGAATCATTATTATTTAAATTTTTACAATCATTATAGTTATCAATAAAAAAATAAATATATATTATAACTGCAACTAAAAAAATAAATATAGTTATATTTCTATACTTTTCTTTAGCATATATATCATTTGTATAAAAATATTTTTTTTCGTATGAATTAGCATACAAACATAATCCTATAATAAATATATAAATAATCCAAATAAAGTTTTCAGTATCGATTTGTTTAATTCTTTTACTAATATCATTCATATTAAAATATATTCTATAAAAAAAGATATTAGTATAATTCTAATATCTTAATTTTTTAATGCTTTAAACATCTTTTTCCATAATTTATTACTTGAATAATTAAGTATTCCTTCTTTATATATTCTTAATCCATATTTAGTTAATAAATATACAACAACTACCATAAGCAATATAGAAAGTATTATATCTTTTATTCCTATGACTCCAGTTAATAATAATGATGGAGATAATATAGCTGATATAAATGGTATATATGATATTATTCTTATAAATATTGAACCTTCAAACATAGAACTCATTATTGCTAAATAAAATCCTACTAATGATATAACCATTATTGGTGTTTGAAGTTGTTGAAAATCTTCCATATTTGTAGTCATAGATGCTAGTATACCTGCTAAAAGAGAATATCCTATTAATGTTACTATCATAAGTATTAAAACTAATGGTATATAACTTGTTATATTATTTAATATTCCTGAAGAAGTAATACTTGATGTTATTTGTGATATTTGGCCAATATTATTAATATTTTCTAAACTACCTCCTGATATATTTCTAATTAATATACCAATAGATGAATATATTAATAGTAATAAGCACTGCATAATTACAAATAAATTAGCTGCTAAAACTTTTGCAAAGAAATGAGTTTTAGCTGAAATATTAGATATTATTATTTCCATACTTCTTGTTGATTTTTCTTCATTTATTTCAGCGCCTATCATTTGAACTACAAGTAATATTAACATAAAGAATGGAAATATTATAATTGGAGTTACAATGCTCATTACGAATTCCATATTTTCTTCTTGTTCATTTTTATTTTCTTGAACATATTCTCTTTTAATATTTACTGGGCTCATAACTTTAGCTAAATCTTCTTCATTTATATTTAATTTTTCCATCGCAATTACTTGTTTTGTTTGACTTATTGAACTATTAATAAGTTGATATAAATTTGAATTAATATATCCATATGTTATCATTTTTACATTAAATATATTTTCTTCATCTTCATTAATAATAATTGCTATATCTTCTTCTTTTTTTATTTTCTTTTTTATTTCTTTTTCATTTTCTTTTTTTGTTATTTTATATTTTAATCCTGTATCAATTATAGTTTCTTCACTATCAATTAATTCTTTAAATGTATCATAAAATTCATTAGTATTATCAACTACCATAATATTATTTACTTTATTAAAATTACCACCAAAAAATAATACTATTTTATCAATATTAAATAATGATACAAATGCAACTAAAAGTAAAATATTTACAATTACAAATGTTTTATTCTTTACTTTTCTAGATATACTGTTTTTTACTAAAAACCAAAATTTATTTTTCATAATTTCCACCTACTTCTTTTGTAAATATTTCATGAAGTGATAATTCTACTACTTCAAATTTAGTAACATTTTTACACTTAGTTATATAATCAAATATATTTTTAACATATTTTTTATCTTCTATATTTAATTCTATTTCATCACCTTTTATTACTACTGATTTAACACCCTCTAATTTACTTAACTCTGATTTAGTAACATCAGCTTTTATAAGTATTTTTCTTTCATCATAACTTGCTTTTATATCTTTTAAATTTCCTTGTATTATTGTTTTTCCATGATCCAATATTAAAAGTTTTTCGCAAAATAATTCTACATGGTTCATTTGATGTGATGAAAATATAATTATAGTTCCATTATCTTTAAGTTCATTTATGACTTCTATAAACATATCTACATTAATTGGATCAAGTCCACTAAATGGTTCATCAAGTATTAATAATTTTGGTTTATGTATAATTGATGATATAAATTGTATTTTTTGTTTATTACCTTTTGACAATTCTTTTATTTTTTTATTTTCATAATCCTCTATTTTAAATCTTTTTAACCATTTTCTAAGTTCTATTATTATATCATCTTTTTTCATAGATTTTAATGTACCATAATATATCATTAATTCTTTAACTGTAAGTTTTAAAAGTAAACTTCTTTCCTCAGTTAAAAATCCTATATCATCTGTTACATCATAATCTATTTTTTTATCATTTAATGTTATTTCTCCACTTGTTGGATCAAGTAGATTCATTATCATTCTAAATGTAGTTGTTTTACCTGCTCCATTAGCGCCAAGTAACCCAAATATTTCCCCTTCATTTACTTCAAATGATAGATTATCTACTGCCTTAAAATCATCATAAAATTTAGTTACATTTTTTACTTTTAACATATACTACTCCTTATCTTTTAATGGTTTCATTATTGTTATTGATTTATTTTTAGTATTAAATTTCTTTATAACATCATTATATTCATCAAAATTTAATTCTTTATATTTAATAAATGTATCCCCAGTTATTTTCTTATTATCAAAATAATCATTGTATAAGTAATTCATTATAGAATCTACTGACATAAAATAATATACAAACCTTGAAATAAGAGATTTTTTTATTAAATCAAATTTTTCAAGTGATATTTCTAAATTGTTAAACTTATCATCTAATAATTTTATTATTTTTTCATCATCACATACAGATGCATTTATATTTATAATTATATAATCACCATACATACTTACACCTAATGATAAATCTTGATCTATTATACTTTTTTGTCTTAAATCCAAATTAAATTCTGATATATCACTAAAATTAGATTTAATTAAAATATATAAATAAAGTAATGCCTTATCTATATCTATACCAAATGTATCATTTTTAATTTTTATATTATATCCAACTTGGGTTTTTGTAACATTCTCATATATTATATCATATTCTTTTTTTACATTTTCAGGTTCTATTACTTTTTCTATTTTTATTTTATCTAATTTATCAAATTTTTTATTTTTTTGATTTTTCTTTATACTATTTATTACATCTTCTTCTTTTTCATTTGATACAACTATTAAACTCATATTTGATGGATTATAAAAAGTATTATAACATCTATATAAATCTTCTTTAGTTATTGAAAATATATCTTTTTCTTCTCCTACTATTGTCTTACCATATTGATAATTAATAAATAAATTTTCTATAGATTTCATATAAAAAACTCTATATGGATTATCATTTACCATTAATCTTTCTTGATTAATAATTCCTTGTTCTTTTTTTACATTTTCATCTGTAAAATATGGACTTTGTACATAATCAATTAAAAAATTTAAATTCTCATAAAAATTTTCAACACCTGTTACATAATAAGTTGTATAATCATAATTTGTAAATGCATTACAACTACCACCAAGTAATGAAAACATCTCCATTACTGATTTTCCTTCTTCTTGTTCAAACATTTTATGCTCTAGAAAATGAGCAACACCTTTTGGAAATTTATGCATATGTTCCTCATTTATAGGAATAAACTTATCTATTAATGCCCCAAAGTTAGTAATAAAATAACAACTAAAAGCATTAAATTGTTTTTTTCTTAATACGTATACATTAAGTCCATTATCTAAAGTTTCATGAATTACTGTTTCATTTAATCCTTTAAGTTCTATTTTATCCATTATTTCTATCTCCTTTAAGCATATATATAACATCTAGTTTAAGTTTTTTTGCTAAAGATATTATTTCATCTATAGTAACAGTTTCAACTTCTTGTTGTCTTATTTCTAAATCATCATTATCATACAAAATACTACCTATTTTTATATATAATATAGATTCATTATCATCTTCGAATTGTTTTAATATATGTCTTCTTGATTTTTTAGCGTTATCTAAATCTTCAATAGTAACATTCCCATTTTTAATACCATTTAATTCATCTTCTACATATTTTACTATTTCATCTTTATTTTTATAATCTATACCTGCCTGTACTATAACTAAACTTTCATCTCTTGATGCACTTGATCTTATATCATATACTAATGATTTTTCTTCTCTTATACTTCTAAATAATTTTGAATTATTTCCTACACCAAATATTCTATTAAATAATGGTAATACTACATTTCTTTCTCTTTTAGTTAAATTATATGTTTTATACATCATGATAAGTATAGATTGATTATATTCTTCTATATCAACAGATTCTTTTAAATTGATTTTTGCTGAACATTTATTAAATTTAAAATCATTTTTATTTTTATATAATTTACCTTCTAATCTACTATTTATAATATCTAATAATTCTTTGTCATTAAAAGAACCAATTACAAATATATTGGAATTTGCTTGTTTAAATAGATTATTATAATAACTTACCATATCTTCGTTTGTTATTCTTTCTAATTCTTCTTTATATCCATTTGGATTTAGTTTTAAATGATCTTCATCAAGTAATTCACAAGCTTTGTTAAATGCATATTTATTTTTATTCTCTTTTTCTCTATCATAAAAATCACTTAAATTTTTATAAGCTAAGTTATAATTACTTTCTTCAAATTTGCCATCTATTATGTTTGGAATAAATATAGTATCAAAAAAATATTCAAGTGCATTTTTAACTAACCCTTTTTCTGTATATTTATCTTCAAGTATTTCAATACTAAAATCTGTTGTAACAACATTATTATGAATATTATTTGCTATAAATATTGATGAATTATATAATTCATATACTTTTTTTACAACTTGTGTTTTATCTTTTAATTTACCTGTAGAATATGTTAATAATCTTCTTAATAATGAGGCTTTTGTAAGGGTTTCTTTGTCAAAATTATTAATTAATTGTAATGATACTAAAATACTTTTAAATTTATTAGTTTTAAGAAAATGAACTGTATAGTTATCATATTCATATTTTTTGTATTCCATAATTTAGACTCCTTTCTTTATATTATTTGAAAAAGAAAATTATATTATACTTTCTAATGCAAGTATTGTCATTTTATCAATTGAATCTTGTCTTTCTTTAGCACTTAATTCTTGTTTTTTACTATGTGAATCTACAACAGTTAATAAACATGATGCATTTTTATTAAATAAGTGTGCAAGATAAAAGATTGCAAACGATTCCATTTCTGCAACTTTAATATTTAAGTCTTTTGGCATTCTTTCTAAAAATTTATTTAAATCACTCATGTACCAATCAAAACAATCAGTTGTACAAGCATTTGCCTTTACAATATTAATATTCTCTCTTTTTGCTATTTTTTCCACTTTTTCATTTAATATTTTTGAACTTTGCATTATATGTACATGTTCGTTATTTAATGTATATGAATAATTACTTTCTGTATAACTTTGATCTACTAAAACAATATCTAATAAATTAATATCATCTACATAACTTCCACATGAACCTAATCTTATTATATTTTCTACACCATAAAATTTATATAACTCATATACATATATACCTGCACTTGGCATTCCCATTCCGTGTGCCATAATAGTTATATCTTTGCCCTTATATTTTCCTGTGTAGGCATATATATTTCTAATACTATTAACTAATTTAATATCAGATAAATATTTTTCTGCAATTTGCTTTACTCTTATAGGATCTCCAGACATTATTACATTTTTTGCTATATCTCCTAAATTTGCTTCATTATGTGCTGTTGCCATATTTTCACCTTCCTAATACTAATTTTATCACAAAATAATAAAGATGAGAATATATCTCATCTAATTATTTTATTCGTCTTCTTCATCTAAAGAAACCAAAACTTCTCGAGGTTTAGAACCATTTTGAGGACCTATTATTCCTCTTTCCTCAAGTAAATCTATTATTCTTGCTGCTCTATTATAACCTAGTTTATATTTTCTTTGAAGAAGTGATGCACTTGCTTTTTTTGTCATTATTACATATTCTACTATTTCATTATACAATGGATCATCATTATCTACATCATTTTTATCAATTGATGTTTTTTCTACTTCTTTATCTAGTTTCATAAAATTTTCATCATAATTTGCTTTCTGCTGTGATATTGTATAATCTACTATTTTTGTTACATCTTCTTCTGATATAAATGCTCCTTGAATTCTAGTAAATGATGTTGATCCCATTGGATCAAATAACATATCACCTTTACCAAGTAACTTTTCTGCTCCTACTGAATCAAGTATTGTTCTTGAATCTATTTGAGAAGATACAGCAAATGCTATTCTAGATGGAATATTTGCTTTTATTACACCAGTAATAACATCTGTTGATGGTCTTTGAGTTGCTACTATAAGATGTATACCTGCTGCTCTTGCCATTTGAGTAATTCTCATAATTGAATCTTCTACTTCTTTTCTTGCTACAACCATTAAATCTGCAAGTTCATCAATTATTACAACCATATATGGTAAAAGTGGTATTTGTGATTCTATAGGTAATTTTTTATTTTTATTTTTCAAATAGTTATTATATCCTTCAATATTTTTTGTTTTACTATCTTCAAATTTATCATAACGACTCATCATTTCCTCAACTACTTTTTGAAGTGCAGCTGATGCTTTTTTTGGATCTGTTATAACAGGCATAAGTAAATGAGGAATACAATTATACATACTAAGTTCAACTTTTTTTGGATCAACCATTATGAGTTTTACTTCATCTGGTTTTGCCCTCATTAAAATAGAACTAATAATACAATTTACACATACTGACTTACCTGAACCAGTTGATCCTGCAATTAACAAATGTGGCATTTTATTAATATCCATAAATTTAGGTTCACCCATTATATCTTTACCAAGAGCTACTCTTAATTTGTTATCTGACTTATATTCATCATTTCTAAATGCAAGCATCATTTCCCTAAATGTTACACCAACTGATACTTTATTAGGAAGTTCAACTCCTACTGTATTTTTACCAGGTATAGGTGCTTGTATTCTTACATCAGTTGCAGCTAATGCTAATGCTATTTCACTACTTAAAGCCTTTATTTTACTCATTTTTGTACCAGATTTTACTTCAAGTTCATATTGAGTAATAGACGGACCAACATGAACTTCCTTAACTTTTGCAAGTACATCAAAATCTTTTAATACTTCTTCTAATCTTTTTATATTATCTCTAATAGTTGCTTCGTTTTCTTTTGTATCTATTTTATTTTTTCCTGTTTTTGATAATAAACTAATACTTGGTAAATTATAATTTAAATACTTATTACTAGCATTATTATCACTAGGTTCTGATTTTATTTCTTCCTTATCATCTTCAGTATTAGTATGTGTAAGTTCTTTAATAGAAGATATTTTTATCTTTTTATCATTTACATCTTCATCATCATACTCATCATCAATTTCTTCTTCGTCATCATCTTTTTCTCTATTAAATTTTTCTCTTATCCAAGATATTCCATCACTAATTGATAAATTAGAAATTAATAATACACCTAATAACATTAATACACTAATTATAATTATACTTCCAAGTTTTCCAAGTAAAAAGTAGAATATTGATATAAAGAAAGCACCTAATACTCCACCACCAGAAAAAGAAACTTGTGTATTAATACATTTCATTACTTCATCTATAGTATCTTTCATTGTAGAAATAAATGAAGAATCTTCTTCAATATAATTTAAATGAGCAAGTGATAATAAACCAATTAAAAATATATATAAACCTATAAACCTAGTAGAAAAATACTTTGGCTTTTCTCTTTTAACAAGCATATAACAACCTGCGATTAATAAAATTGCAAGTAATACAAAATCAAAAGATCCCATTAAAAACATTGCAAAACCTTTTATTATAGTACCTAAAACATTCGCCTTAAATCCTAAGAATCCTATTATTGCAATAACTATAAATATTATTCCTTTTATTTCTATTGGATATTTAAATCCAGAATTATTAGTTTCTTTTTTTTGTTTCTTTTTAGCCATTCGTGCCACCTCTTTACACCCGAACTATCATATTAATTATACCAAAACATGTAACAAAAAGCAAAATATTTATATATCTTTACAACAAAAAAAAGATATTATTTAAATATCTTTATTCACATTTATTACTCTCATCTAATAGTTTGTCAAGAGTAACTATGTTATAACCTTTAGATAACATATAATTTATTGAAACTTTTATTTCATCTATCTTATCTGTATCAAATGTAAATATTGACCCATTACTTAAATTAGTTTTAACAGTTGTATATATATTATCTTTTATATAATCTGATTTTATCGTTTTCATCTTATAATCTGAGCATAATTTTAATGTATTATCGTCTTTAGTATTTACAATACAATATTCTGATTCATTATTACCATTCATACTTATTAAATTATTATTATAAAGCATATAATCTTCTTCATATTTTCGATTATTTCCTAAGTAATATATATTATTATTTTCTGATATAAATTTAATTGTTATTAAATCTTTCTCTAAATAATTACCATCTATAAAAAAATTAGCACTTAAATTTTTAGAAGATAGAAAATTAATTAGTTCATCTTTTATTTCTTTATCTATTAAAAATATTATACTTACATTTTTTAAAACTTTATTACCACTTATTATATATTTATTACTAGTATTATGATTATTTTCTATTTCTTTCATAACAAGTAATTCTTCTTTAAATTCACCTACACTCTTCATTTTATTATAACTCTCATCTACATTAATTTCACATCCATTAATCCCAGGTACATATTCATCATTATATATAATAGGTTCAACTTGTGAAACAACATTTGACTTTTTAATATCATTTATTTTTACCATTATAGGATCTTTTGATCTTGCTATTTTCGTAACTTTTTCAGTATAAAAAAAACTAAATCCAACAAGTAAAAGTATACTAGTTACTTTAATTAATTTTTTTAACATAATCTTCACCTATTTTAATTATATGATAAAAAAAAAGAAGAATTACTCTTCTATTTTATTACAATTTATTTACCCATAGTTTTATTTACAGACTCATATATTTCCATTAAATCTATATCTTCTGCTTCATCATATTCTTTATCATAACATAATCTATATTTTTCTAGTGCTGCATCTTTTACAGCTTCTGGTAAATCATTTTCAATACAATATTTTGTAATTCTTTCTTCTATACTTCCCTCAGTACCTAAAGCACACTTACCTTCTTCTATATGGTCATTAAGATTGTAGATATATTTGTCTGAATTTTCATCTTTAAGACCACCGTGAATATAAGTTTCATTTTGTAAAATATCAATTTTTCTTTTTGTTTCATTAATATGAATTAATGAACTTGCAAGAGCTAATGTTGCTGAACCGATTATTACTACTTTAAATACTCTTTTAACAAACTTTCTTTTTTTTGTTTTATTTTTTTGTTCAACTAATGCCTTCCTTTGATTTTTTAATTTTTCTATATCTTTCTCAATATCTGGGTTATTTTGTGTATCCGCAAATACTTCATCTATATCTTCATTTGCCTGCGCTATACGAAAATCAACTAACTCCTTCATTCTTCTTTCTTTTCTTTCTAACATTTCACTAACTGTTTCATTTTCTTTTTCCATAATTTTTTTACCTACCTTTCGCCATATGCTTGCATTATCTTATTGTGAATACCTGGCTCAACATAATCAATTGCATTCATTGTAACTTCTAGAGCCTTTTTATATTCACCTTTATAAAATAATTTTTCCGCAAAAGTTAATCCTTCATTAACTTGTTCTTTATAACTTCTATATCTATTACCATAAACAATTGTTTCTTCAAGCATAACAATAGTTTTAAGTAAAGAATTAGTTGTATTAAATACTTTAAAAACTAAATCCCTTGCTGTATCTACTCTTATATTTAAAGTTTCAATGTTTATTGGTTTTTTATTAAGTTCTTTTTGTATTTCTTTAATAGCATCTGATGCATCTTGTAGCTCTATAAAATAATTATCTGGAAGTACAGGTATATTATAAAGTCTAATTCTACCTTTTGCTTTCTTTAATAATCCTTTTATATTATCTAGTTGCTCTCTTGCTCTTAATTCATCATCCTTCATACTACCTATTGTTTTTAAATCATAATTTAATGTTTCTTCTATTTTTGATACTTTAATCATTAGGAAATCTAATTCCTTAACCATTTTTGAATATGCAAATGAATGATTTTTATTACAATCCATTAAGTTATTATAACTATCTTTTATCTTTTTTACTTCTTCATTTATTACATTCAATCTTTTTACATCCTCATCTGATAAATCATATGTGTTTTTTAATTCATCTAATTGTCCTATTAGATTACTAATTATTTTATTAGTCCTAATAAGTTTTGATTTAAAAGATTTTATATTAGATTCAAATGTATTTTTACATGTTTTTTCGTACTCAAAATCATTGTATAAAGAATCATAATAATTAATTATTGTTTTAAGTTCAAAAGTTACATCTTCTAAATTTAAAACTTTTACTCTATCTAAAATATCTTTTACTTTCTTTTCTGTTTCTTTTATATTATATTCTACATTTAAATAATCTAATTGATATAACTCCCTTGTCATTTTTATATATATACCAGAAATATCTGCTATTTTATTTGGTATAAGTTCATTACACATTATAAGAATCATAGGTATTTCTTTTATTACATATTTAATATGATCTATCATTTCATATATACCTTTTACTAAATAGTTTATCTCATCGTAATCTTTCTTTTCCATTACAATTTCAAATTCTTGAAATCTTTTTTCTATATTTTCAAATTGAAGTTCAATTTGAGGATTAACAGGTTTATATTCACTTTTGTTTTTTTCATAATTCATTTTAATATTTCTGTATTCATTTTTTAATTTAACTATTTGATTTCTATTTTTTTCTTCACTTAATGTTATTTCTTTTATTTCAGATAATAATGTATTTGTTTTTTCTCTTGACTTATATATTTTAAGTTCTATATCTGAAAGAAGCTTTCTCAATTCTCTATAATTTCTAGAATCAATATATGAATCTGCTTGCAAAAGCATATCAGTTATTTCAGGTATATATTTATTTCTTATATCATCAAATTTTTTTTGCCAACCATCATATTTATTTTTTAATTTATCATCTGTTACTAAAGCTTCAACCTTTGAAAGTTCGTTTAATATGGGAGCATTTATGATTAAATTTTTTTCTTTTTCAAGATGACTAACTAATTCTTTTATTTTTTTAGTTTGTTTACTATTTTTCAAAACAAATATAACAATTAAAACAATCGTTGTTAATATATATGCAGTAAATATTATAAGTGTCTTGTTCATTTTAGTCACCTCTACTTTATATACATTTTATCACAAAAATATACATTTTAAAACAAATTTCTATTTTTTATTAAAAAAACGTTAAAATAATAAATAACGTTTAATTCTTTTTATCCTTTTTAGGTTTAAATAATGACAAGTTTTTACCTTTATCTTTTTTCTTTATTTGTTTTAAGGCTCTATCTCTTTCAGACATATGAATTAATAACTGATCACTTATAAATTGTAATCTCTTTTTAATTTCAGGATCAGTAATCATTGCAAAATCGGATCTTTCCATATCTAAGAATCTTAAATATGCTTTTGGATTTGATTTTATTCTCTGTACTTTTTCTTCAAGTTTATTTTTTTGTTTTTGAAGATCTAATGCTATTTTCTTTTTTTCTTCCTGCATTACCTGATTTAATCTTTCTTTAGATAAGTTTTTATTTTCATATTTTTTTACAATAGAATCATTGTATATCTGCAGATTACATAATCTTTTATCTATAATCCTTATCTCATGATTAATCATCTTTATTTCTCTATTTATTCTTTGAAAATCATCATTATTATCTGTAGATAATAATGGTGGATCAATATCTCCTTGTAAATCTTCATCCTTTATATTATTAAAGTATGTACTGCATAATTGTGTTTGTAACTGACTTATTTTTTTATCAAGTTCACATACATAATTAAACATTTCTATATTATCATATATTTCTATATCACTCATAAAATTTCATTCCTTTCACGGTAAAAAAATATTATCATAATTATGAAATTTAATCAATATCATTTTTAATTAATGATAAAGAAACTTTTCCTTTTTCTAAAAATATGTCATCAACATAACATGTTACTATGTCTCCAACACTTAATATTTCTGATGGATGTTTTATATATTTATCTGTTATTTTAGATATATGAACAAGCCCATCATTTTTTATACCAATATCAATAAATGCACCAAAATCTACTACATTTCTAACTGTTCCCTCAAGTTTCATACCCTTTTTTAAATCCTCTATTTTAAGAACATCACTTTTTAATATTGGTTTATCTAATTCATCTCTTGGATCTCTATTTGGTTTTTTTAATGATTCAATTATATCTTCTAATGTATACTTATCTATATTTAATTTTTTTTCATAATCAAGTATATCTATATTATCTAATTTTTCTATTAATTCTTTTGTTCCTATATCTAAAGTATTAAATCCAAGCTCTTTTAAAAATATAATAGTTTTTTCATAACTTTCAGGGTGTATACTAGTTCTATCAAGTGGATTATTACCATCAATAACTCTCATAAATCCAATTGATTGTTCATAAACTTTATCACTTAAAATTTTATTTTTTTTAAGTTCTTCTCTTGAATTAAATCTACCATTTTTATTTCTAAAATCTATTATTTTTTCAATAGATTTTTTTGTTAAACCTGATATATATTTTAATATAGAAGGACTTGCTGTATTTATATTAACACCTACATTATTTACTGATTTGCTAACTACAAAATCAAGTGCTTCATTTAGATTTTTTTCCTTAACATCATGTTGATATTGTCCTACTCCTATTGATTTAGAATCTATTTTAACAAGTTCACTTAAGGGATCTTGTAATCTTCTTGCAATTGATATTGCACTTCTTTCTTCAACATGTAAATTAGGAAATTCTTCAATTGCAAGTTTACTTGCTGAATATACACTAGCACCTGCTTCATTAACTATTATATAACTTACTTTTCTTTTTGAATCTTTTATTACATCACTAATAAATGTTTCACTTTCTCTTGATGCTGTACCATTACCTATTGCTATTACATCTATATTATATTTATCAATTAAATCTAATACTATTTTCTTACTTTTTTCATATTCATTTTTTGGTTCATGTGGATATATTACTTTAATATCTAACATTTTACCTGTTGAATCTACAACTGCAAGTTTACATCCAGTTCTATATGCTGGATCAAGTCCTAAAACCATTTTATCTTTCATTGGTGGTGTTAATAAATAATTTTCTAAATTTTTTGAAAATACTTTTATTGCATCTTCTTCACTTTTTTCTGTAATTTCACTTCTTATTTCTCTTTCTACACTTGGTAAAATAAGTCTTTTTAGAGAATCTAAAATCGCATCTTGAACTAACTTAACACATACAGAATCTTTATTTTTGATTATTTTTCCTTCTAAATATTCTAATATATACTCTTTATTATATTCTAAAGAAACACTTATTATTCCTTCTTTTTCAGCTCTATTAATTGCCAAAACTCTATGTGATTTTATATATTTAACTTCTTCATTATAATCATAATACATCTCATATACTTTTTTTTCATCTTTTGCATCTTTTTTCTTTTTTGTTTTAATCTTACAATTTTTATAAATGTTATTTCTTATCCATTTTCTATAGTATGCATTGTCACTAATATATTCCGCAATTATGTATTTTGCACCTTCTAATGCTTCTTCTTTAGTTTTTACATTTTCATTTAAAAATTTTTCTATATTATATAGTTCTTTTGGAAAACTAAGTATTATTTTAGCAAGTGGTTCTAATCCATTTTTAATTGCTTCTGTTGCTTTTGTTTTCTTTTTTTCTTTATATGGTCTATATAAATCTTCTACTTCTACTAATTTTTCTGCTTTTAAAATATTACTCTTTAATTCATCAGTTAATAATCCTTTTTCTTCTATTAATCTAATAACATCTTCTTTTCTTTTTAATAAATTAACTTGATATAAATATACTTCATTTATTTTTCTTATTTGTTCTTCATTTAAATTACCAGTTGCTTCTTTTCTATAACGAGAAATAAATGGTATTGTATTACCTTCTTCAAGCATCTTTAATGTTACTAATACTTGCTTTTCATTTATATTTAAATCTATTGCTATTTGACTTATTATTTGGCTATTCATTTACTTCCTCCATTAGGTAATTAAAAGCAATCTTATAGATTGCCTTTCAATTTTTCCTTATATATATTATATTAAATAAAAATGATAAAGTAAATATTTTATATTAATTTATTTCCTTTGTTGATTACTTCTTTACCATAATCTTTATTTATTTTATCTATGATATTTTGAATTTTTTCATCTTCTTTTTCTTTAATATTTTCGTCAAATATAGATAATTGAAAACTATTTGAATCTGTAAAATCTGTTACTCTAAGTCCTATTAATCTAATTGGTTCTTTATCCCAAGTTTGAATAAATAAATCTTTTGATTTTTGATATATATCATCTGTTAAATTAATTCCATTAAAAAACTTTTGCTGATGGTTATATGTTTTAAAAGATGAATTTCTAATTGTTATTACAAGTGTATTTGCATATACACTTTTTTCTCTTAATTTTTCAGAGATTTTTTTAGAAAAATCATATAAGTATTTATATATCTCTTCTACATTTTCCATATCATATTCTAATGTTCTTGAAAAACCAATTCCTTTTCTTTCATCATATCTATCTATATCAAGTGGACTATCATCAATTCCATTAGCATATTCATATAAAAGTTTACCTTGTGATTTTAAATTTCTAATAAGCATGTTTAAATCACTATTAGCAAGTTCTCCTATTGTATTTATATTTAACTCTCTTAATTTTTTACAAGATGCTTTACCTGCCATAAACAAATTAGATATATCCATATTCCACACTTTATCTTTAAATTCATAATAATATAGTGTATGAACTTTATTAGGTTTTTCAAAATCAGAAGCCATCTTTGCACATAACTTATTATTACCAATACCTATATTAACTGTAAATTTAAATCTTTTATATATTTCATCTTTTAATTTATATGCAAAATCTACCTCATTTCCATATAATTTTTTAAAAGATGTATAATCTATAAAACACTCATCTATTGAATATTGTTGTATATCTGTAAATAAGGATTTTAAATAATCTATTAATTCTTTTGATTTTTTATAATAATATTCATAATCTGGAGTTACTACTATTAAATCATTATATTTTTTTCTTGCTTCATATAAATTAATTGGAGGTTTTATTCCCATCTTTTTAGCAGGAATAGATGCAGCGACTATTACACCATGCCTTTTTTTTGGATTACCTGCGATTACTGATATCTCATTTCTAATATCTTTTGAATAACCTTCTTCAAGTAGTTTAAGCGCAGACCAAGACAAAAATGCACTATTTACATCTATATGTAATATTATTCTTTCCATAGTCTTCACCCTCTATATATTATTATATCAAACATTTGTTTTACATTCAATATGGACTTATGCACATTCATAACTAAACTTTTAACATAATATAGAAATTGAAAGGGTGATAAATTTATGAATAATAATTCTGAAGAATATAAAGAATTATATAGTATTGTAGATCCAAAAGAAGCACTTAATAGAGGAAACTTATTTGATTATTTTTTCTGGCCATATAAGTATGTAGCAAATTTAAAACCATCTAATGAAAGAGAAGCTCTTATGCAAGAAGTTCAAATGTATTCATTTGCTGCACATGAATTAAATTTATATCTAGATATATATCCAGATGATAAACAAGCATTAGGTCTATATAATCAATATAAAGAAATTGCTGAACAATATATGAATGAATATGAAAATAGATATGGACCTATTATACTTAATTCAAATGAAAATTATCCATGGCAATGGATTAATAGTCCTTGGCCTTGGGAAAGATTTTAGGAGGTTACTATGTGGAAGTATGAAAAGAGATTACAGTTTCCTGTAAATATAAAAAAGAAAAATGTACAAATGGCTAAATACATTATTACACAAAATGGTGGATCTAATGGAGAACTTGCTGCTACTTTAAGATATTTAAATCAAAGATATACAATGCCTGATGAAAAAGGAAAAGCAATATTATCAGATATTGCAACAGAAGAAATGGCTCATTTAGAAATAATAAGTGCAATGGTATATCAATTACTTGATGGTGCGACTGCTGAGGAATTAAAAGAAGCAGGTTTAGGTAGTCAATATACTGAACATGGTCTTGGTGTTTATCCACAAGATTCTAATGGTGTACCATTTACAGCCGCATATTTTGCTGTTACAAATGATCCACTTGCTGATTTAGCTGAAGATATGGCTGCTGAACAAAAAGCAAGAGCAGTATATGAAAATCTTATGAATCTAACTGATGATGAAGATATACTTGCTCCACTATCATTTTTAAGACAAAGAGAAGTTATACATTATGAAAGATTTAAAGCATTATATGAAGAATATGCTGAAAAATTACTTGGTGATAAAAGTTATTTAATATAAAAAATCTACAATTGTAGATTTTTTTATTCTTCTAATAATTCCATTAAGTATTTAGCAGTTCTTATCATTTGAGAAGTATAACTCATTTCATTATCATACCATGAAGATACTTTAACTAATTTTATTCCGTTTGCTTCTATTATTTTAGTTTGTGTTGCATCATATAGTGAACCATATTTCATGCCTATTACATCACTTGATACTATTTCATCATCTGTATAGCCTAAAGTTTCATTAGATGCATGTTTCATTGCGCTATTTATATCATCTATTTTAACATCTTCTTCAAGTACACAAGTTAACTCTACAATTGATCCAGCATCTACTGGTACTCTTTGTGCTGAACCATCTAATTTACCATTCAATTCTGGAATAACTAAACCAATTGCTTTTGCTGCCCCTGTTGAATTTGGAATAATATTTTCTGCTGCCGCTCTTGATCTTCTTAAATCACCTTTTTTATGTGGTGCATCTAAAGTATTTTGATCATTTGTATAAGCATGTATTGTACTCATAAATCCAACTTTTATTTTAAAATTATCATTTAGTACTTTTGCAATTGGAGCAAGACAATTTGTAGTACAACTAGCTGCTGAAATAATTTTATCAGATTTATCTAATATATCATGATTAACATTATATACTATTGTTTTAACATCATTACCTGCAGGTGCAGAAATTATTACTTTTTTTGCTCCTGCTTCAATATGTTTCATTGCTTTATCTTTGCTAGTAAAAAATCCTGTACATTCAAAAACTACATCTATATCTAACTCTTCCCATGGTAAATTACTAGGATCACTTTCTTTATAAATTCTAATATTTTTACCATTTACAACAATATCATCATCTGTATATGATATTTTATCATCTAAAAATTTTCCTTGAGCTGTATCATATTTTAATAAATGTGCTAATGTTCTAGTATCAGTTAAATCATTAATTGCTACTACCTCAACATTATCTTCATTATAAATCTCTCTAAATGCAAGTCTCCCTATTCTTCCAAAACCATTGATTGCTAATCTAATCATAATATCATTCCTTTCTAATTAGTAAAATATCCTCCTCCAATAAATTCTCTTATTATAGAATCTCTTGGTATAAAATCAGTTGGTACTGGTAACACATTTTTAAGTAAATTTAGTAATCTTACCACTTCTTTATAATTTGGATCATTTTCTTTTACTGAAAATAATAATGGTTCAACGTATGGTTTTAATACTCCAAGTTCATATATAAGTGATGTATTAAATATAACATCTGCTTCATCTTGAAATGGAAATACATACATTTCTTCTCCTTCTCTTACTCTTGACCAATTAGATAATGTCTCACTTGCACTATAACCTCTTGTTCTATTATCTCGTACAATTCTTCTAAGTAATCTATTATCTGTTGTTCTAATTCTGTTATGATTATCTAAACTAAGTACAGTTAAAGGACATAAATATATTTTAAACTTATTTTTCTTTTCTATAGAATATGTTAATTCTTCATTTAATGCATGAAGTCCTTCTATAATTAATATATCATTTTCATGTAATTTTATGCTTTCATTAACATATTCTCTTTTACCTGTAATAAAATTATAAGTTGGTAAAACTACTTCTTTTAAATCAAGCAAATCTCTTAAATCTTTATTAAAACTTTCTGTATCAATTGCTTTAATTGATTCAAAATCATATGATCCATCAGGTAATTTAGGAGTTTTTTGTCTATCTACAAAATAATCATCTACTGATATAGCAATTGGATTCATACCAAAACCTTTCAAAAATAATTCTAATTTTCTACTTGTTGTTGTCTTACCTGATGATGATGGACCTGCTAGTAATATGATTTTTAACTTTTTATTATTATTTATTTTTTCTGCAATTTTAAATAATGTATTATTTTGAATATTCTCACTAAGTAATATTAAATCATTAATATTTCCTTTAGACACTTTATTGTTAAGTTCACTAACATTCTCTACATTTAATTTTTTACACCAGTTATCATATTCTTTAAATTCATTAAATAATTTTTCATGATGTTTATAAACAGGTATTTTATTCATGTAGTAAATATTAGGATATCTAAGTACAAAACTATTTTCATCAATATATGTTAATCTAAATTCTTTTATAACACCTGTACTAACTGGAAGATATGAAAAGAAATAATCATAATTATCATTTAATCTATATAGATTAACATTAGTATTAACTGAATATTTTAAAACATTAACTTTATCATAATTGTTTATACTTTTATAATAGTTTATAGCTTCCATTCTACTTACTAAATTTTTTTGTATTGGCAAGTCTTTTTCTACTATAGATTTCATTTCATCATATACTTGATTTAATAAATCTTGTGATATCTTTTTTTCAGTTTGCACATATATTCCTTTATCTATAGAATATTTAACTTCTATTTCTGATTTTAATACATTTTCAAATGCTTCAACAAGTATAAATATTAAACCACTTTCATATACTCTATTTCCAATAGACGAAGTAAAATCAAAAAAATTTATATTGCAATTACTTGTTAATTTAAAACTTAATTCACAAGGTCTTTCATTTACTGATCCCATTACTATACTTTCACTATAATCATCTTTAAAATCTTTTGATATATCAAGTAATGTTATACCTTTTGGATATACATATTCTTTATTTTTATATTTTACTTTTATTGAATCCATTATTACATGCCTTCCTATCTTTTTATTCTAAAATAATTTTATCACATATTTTAGTAATTTGTCACTAAATAATAAGAATATTTTATTAAATAATTGATAACATATTAATGGGTGAAAAAAATGAACTTAATTCCAAACGTACTTGAAAAAACTAGTAATGGTGAAAGAGTATATGATTTATATTCTAGATTATTAAAAGATAGAATTATAATTCTATCTGATGAAATTAATGATAATACTGCAAATATTGTAGTTTCTGAATTATTGTATTTAGATTCTATAAACCATAGTGATATAAGTATATATATTAATTCTCCTGGAGGTAGTATAACAAGTGGTATGGCAATATATGATACAATGAACTATATAAAAAGTGATGTATCAACAATATGTATTGGTATGGCTGCATCTATGGCCGCATTTTTACTCTCTAGTGGAAAAAAAGGAAAAAGATATATATTACCTAATAGTGAGGTAATGATTCATCAACCTCTTGGAGGAGCACAAGGTCAAGCAACTGAAATAAAAATTGCCGCTAATAGGATATTAAGATTAAAAGATAAATTAAATAAAATATTATCTATTAATACAGGAAAAGACTTAAGTGTTATAGAAAATGATACTGAAAGAGATTATTTTATGGATTCTAATGAAGCGTTAGAATATGGTATTGTAGATAAAATTTTAAAAAATGAAAAGAATAATTAATATTCTTTTTTTTAATCTTGATAATAACCTCTACTATTTTCTCTTATTAATTTAATTCTTCTTTCTGGGTCTTCTCTTAAAAAATTAAGAAAATCTATATTTTCTACTTTATGTAATTCTTTTAAAATTTTAACATCAACATCAGGAACTACTAAATTATATTCTTCATCACTTTCTGATACTACATTTACATCTCTTCCAAATAAATAGTCCACACTGACATTAAATGCATCCGCTATTTTTTCAATATTTTCTGCAGATGGACTATTATGAGAATTCTCATATTTTGATATTGTTCCTTTTTGTATATCTGTTATTTCTTCTAATTTTTCTTGTGTATAACCATTTTTTTCTCTTAAATATCTTATCCTTTCTCCTATATACATACTACTCTCCTAACTATAAATTAACTTATAGTTAAAGTATAGATAATATAAAATAATATTTGTTCAATGTTAACTAAAGAGAAACAAATAAAAAAAGGAATAAATTCCTTTTTAATCATCTCTTTTACTTCCAGTAAAAATATATACTATTCTAAGAATTTGAAGAATTGATGATATTAATCCTGCAACATAAGTAAATGCTGCTGCCTTAAGCATCTTTCTAGTACCTTCTTGTTCTTCTTGTGTAATAAGTCCCATTTGTAATAATACTTTATTTGCCCTTTTACTTGCATCAAATTCAACTGGTAATGTTACTAATTGAAATATAAGAGCAAAAGATATTAATATTAATCCAATTATAAATAATTTTGTTATTGATGATGCTAAACTTATAATTATTACTATATATCCTAAACTATTACCAAAATTTACAAATGGTACTAGAATATTTCTAATTTTTATTGGTTTATATCCTTCTTTATATTGAATTGCATGTCCACATTCATGAGCAGCAACTGCACAAGATGCAATTGTTTTTCCTTCATATATATCAGAAGATAGATTAATTATCTTTTTACTATTGTTATAATGATCAGATAATTCTCCAGATACTTTTCCTACATTTATATTATCTAAATCATATTGTGATAGTATTTTTTTAGCAACTTCATATCCAGATAAATCACTATCAACTAATATTCTTTTATATTTAGAATAAGTAAAACTTAAAATCTGTTGTGATATTAGTACTATTAAAAACGCTAATAAAACAAACATTAATTCCATATTATTTGAGTCCCTTCTTTAGTATCTTTTATATTTACGCCTAATTTAATTATTTCATCTCTTATTTCATCTGCTTTTTCATAATTTTTTTCTGTCTTATAATTATTTCTTAACTCTATAAGTTGTTTAATTTTATTTTCTAACTGTTTATCTATATCATTATTTTTTAATAAATCTAATGATAATACTTCATCAAATTTACTTATTAATTCCTTTTTAGTTATATCATTTAATTGATTATCTTTAAGTACATCATAAATAATAGTTAAACACATAGATGTATTTAAATTATTATTTAATGCATCTTTAAATAAACTATCATAATAATTTATTTTATCATTATCTATATTTCCATCATCTGTTAATAATGATACCTTATTTTTTAACTTTTTATACTCTATTTGTGCACCATCTAATATATCAAAACTAAATGTTAAAGCATTATGATAATTTGAATTTATACATAAATATCTATATGATAATGGATTATATCCTTTTTCTTTAAGTAAATCTACTGTTAAAAATTCACCTTTACTTTTACTCATTTTTCCATCTTTATCATTTAAAAATCCAAAATGTAACCAATAATTACACCATTTATGACCTAAATAACATTCGCTTTGCGCGATTTCATTAGTATGATGTGGAAATACTGCATCTTCAGCACCACAATGTATATCTAAATATTCTCCTAAATATTTTATTGATATACCTGAACATTCTATATGCCATCCAGGATATCCTCTTCCCCATGGTGAATCCCACTTCATTTGTTGATTATCGAACTTTGAATTAGTAAACCAAAGACCAAAATCAAAAGGATTTTTCTTTGATTTATCTTCTTTTATATCTTCTCTTACTGCAACCATTAAATCTTCAGAATTTCTTCCTGATAATTCATAATATTTATCATACTTAGTTGTATCAAAATATACATTGCCATTACTTATATATGCATAATTATTTTCTAATAATTTTTCTATCATTTTAATATACATTTCTATATTATCTGTTGCATTGCTAACTATATCTGGCCACCTAATATTTAGATTCTCGCAATCTTTTTTAAAACATTCTGTATAATACTTTGCAATTTCTTGTGATGATTTGTGCTCCCTTTTACTAGCGACTGCCATTTTATCTTCACCAGAATCTCCATCGCCAACTAAATGACCAACATCAGTAATATTCATAACTCTAGTTACTTTATATCCTAAATATTTAAAAGTTTTTTCTAATATATCTTCAGATATATATGTCCTTAGATTACCAATATGAGCGTAATGATATACTGTAGGACCACATGTATACATTCTTACTTCATTATCTTTGTTAGGTATAAATTCTTCTATTTTTTTATTTAAGGTATTATATAGTTTCATATTAATCTCCTTTATATACATATTTTAACACAAATATATTATTTTTAGTATACTTTATTTGATTATACTAACAATATATGATAGAATTTAAATTATGAGGATAAGTTATGAGTGAAAATGAATATGATTTTTACACAATGGGTATAAGATATGCAAAAGATCAATTATTAAATTTAGGAAAAATAGCTAAAACATTAGGAGAAAAACATGGTGTGGATGCGAAATTACAATTTGAAGCTGGAATTGCTAGTGTTTTTCCTCAATATACTGATGTAAATGTTTCTGATTTAGACAATGTAGATGTAGATAATGCTACAGTAAACTTTGGAGTTGAGGGCAAAAGAAATAACTCATATTTTGATAGAAAAGGTACTAGCAACCAATTTAAAGTAAAATCCGGAGGAGTAAAAGAATACATCGAACCTAAAATTAATGATAAAGATGATAATATATCAAATAAAATGTAATAAAAAAAGTTCATTAATGAACTTTTTTTTATGAAAATACTTCACATACTATTTGATTTTCTATTTCTTTTCTTACAATTTTACACAATTTTCTAACACCAAATTCTTCATAATTTGATTCTTTTTTTGTTTTTTCTATTATATCTAAACTAATTACACTATCTTTATTGTATTTATTATAATATTTATTTGCTTCTTTTATTATTATTTTATTTATATCATCTTCAGTAAATTTATTAAACATTACTATTTCATCTATTCTATTTATAAATTCTTTTGAGAAAAATTCAAGTAAACCATCTTCCTGAATATTTTTGTTAAATCCCATTAATTCTTTATTAATATATGCATTACTAGTCATTATAATAACCACATTATCAAATCTGATTACTCTACCATTAGAATCTTTACAATTACCTTCATCTAATATATTTAGAAAGAAATTAATAACAGATTTATGTGCTTTTTCTATTTCATCTAATATTAAAACTGAATATGGTTTATTTCTTATTTCTTCAAATATATTTTTATTGTCATCATAACCTACATATCCTGCAGGAGAACCTATTAATTTATTTATACTTATACTTTCTGAATATTCACTCATATCTAGTTTTATGATATTATTTTTACCTACTAAATTTTCTGCAAATACTTTTGATAAATATGTTTTGCCTGTACCTGTTGGTCCACAAAATAATAATGAATAACTTTTATTTTTATCTTTTATACCTAATTTAATTTTCTTAGTAATTTCTATTAATTTATTAATTGCATTATCTTGACCTATAATCTTATCTTTTAAGTCATCTTGCATCTTTTGTACTTGATAATCTAGATTTTCGTTTAATTCATATATTGGAATTTTAGTTCTTATACTAACAACATTTATAACATCATCTATAGTTACTTTTTTTAACTGTTTTTTTCTTATTAATTTCATTTGTATTTTATTTATTTTATCTAGAGTCTTTTCTTCATTTTCTTTTAATATGTATGCTTTTTCATAATTTTGATTTATTATGCATTTATTTTTTTCTTCTTTTATTTTTGATAATTCATTATTTAATTTTATTAATTCTTTTTCTTCCTTTTCTTCTTTTAATGATACTTTTGTACACACTTCATCTAGTATATCTATTGATCTATCTGGTTCATGTCTATCATATATATATCTATCTGATAATGTAATTATTTTATCTATTATTTCTTCTGATATTTTAACACCATGATACCCTTCATAAATACTTTTTAAATTCATTAATATATTTTTTAAATTTTCATTATTAGGTTCTTCAATAACCACCTTTTGAAACCTTCTATCAAGTGCATTGTCTTTTTCAATAAACTTTTTATATTCTTCTGTTGTAGTTGCTCCTATACATCTCATTTTACCTCTAGCAAGTGCTGGTTTAAATATATTTGATGCATCAATCGCACCTTCTGCACCTCCTGCACCTACCAATGTATGTATTTCATCAATAAAAATAATTATATCTTCATTATCTTCTAATTCTTTTACTATTTTTTTTACTCTTTCTTCGAACTCACCTCTATATTTTGTACCTGCCACTGTACATGCCATATCTAAACAAAGTATCCTTTTGTTTTTTAATGTTAATGGTACATTCCCATCTTCTATTCTTCTTGCTAGTTCCTCTACAATAGCTGTTTTACCAACACCTGCATCACCGATTAATATTGGATTATTTTTTCCTCTTCTAGATAATATTTCAATTACCCTTTGAAGTTCCTCTTCCCTTCCAATAACAGGATCTAGTTCTTTATTTTTTGCCTTTTTTGTAAGATCTGTAGTTAATTCCTCTATAGTTAATTTTCTTGATTTTTTTTGTTTTATACTTCTTTTATCGCTTATATCAGCATATAGCTTGTTAATATCAACTCCTAAAGATAATAATGTTCTTATTGCTCTTCCTTCACCTTCATTTAAAAGAGCTAAAACTAAAGAATTAACAGTTATTTCTTCACCTGTTTCTTTAGATTCTAATATTAAATTTTCTAATATTCGTTTTAATAAGGTAGAATATATAAATAAATTGTTTGTTTCATCTCCAAATCCTATCGTATTTATAATTTGTTCTTTAAACTTTTTATATGTTACCTTATATTTTTTTAATTTATCTGATATTTCATTGTTAGTTTTCAGTACTGCAAGTAATAAATGTTCACTTCCTACACATGAATGTTTTAACTCAGTCATTTCCTTATGTGATAATACTAAAATCTTTTGTGCTTCTTCACTGAATTTTCCAAACATAAATATCCTCCTTAGTTAATTCTATGATATTTATGGCCTTTTTAATAAAAATTATACAAAAAAAGAAATATATTTTCATATATCTCTATTTTTTCTTACTTGTATTTTTAGTAGTTGTTTGTTTTTTTGTAGTTGTTGATTTCTTAGAAGTTGTTTTTGTAGTTGTAGTTTTTTTAGGTTCTTTCTTTTCTTCTTTTTTTACTTCACTAACAATCTTTTTATCATTAGGTTTTTTCTTGCTTAAAATTATGAAAAGTATAAAAATAGCTACTAATACAACTAAAACTATAAATGATACTGGTTTTACATATTTTTTACCAACAATCATTATTATCATAAAGAATACAATTAATAATCCTAAGAAATATTTATATATATATTTAATCCAATCTTTATAACTAATTGATTCATAATGTAATCCAGTTAGTAATAATATACTTGTTGGTGAAATAAGTAAAAATAATGAATAAATTGTCTGGAATATTAATCCTAATACAACATAAATTGCAGTATCAGTTATTACATATGTAATTGTTGATAATGTAAATTGAGTTGCATATGTATAATCTGGATATACTAATGAAGATAATGCAGATAATGTTGTTCCTGATAAAACAGAATCACTCATTTTTGCAATACTATTAATTAATGTATTAAAGAATCCTGAATTATAAATTCCAACTAAAATTGTATTTGCTATAATTACTATTAATCCAAATGGAAGTGCTACTCTAACACCTTTTGCTACAGACTCTAAAATGTCATCTACTTTAAATTTATATATTAAAGCAAGTATTATAGAAGTTACTATTAATATTACAGATATAACATATACTGTAAATTCTCCAAATGCAACAAGTGTTGAACCAACAATTGCATTAAATATTGATACATCATAAATTGTAAATTCAGTTATAGTTTCATGAAAACTTGAAAATCCTTCAAATCCAAAATAACTATTCCATGGAATCATTCCAAGTACTATAAAGAATAATATTACATCAAATGCTATACTTATTGGTAAACCTTTTTTTATTTCTTTTGCTTCAAGTTTTACATCTTTTGGTTTTTGACCTAAAAGAACAAATGCTATTAAAGAAGCAAGTGAAATAACAAGTATTATAATCTTTGCAACAATATTTGTTTGAATAGTAACTTGCATTATTTGATTTAAATAATTTGTATATAATGCTCCAGAACTACCTAATAGTATTGCTCCTATTGTAGAAGCAATTGCTTTTTTGCTATCATAACCTAATTTTTTAGCAATATCTATAAAAGCTGGAACTAATACTAACATTACAATCATATTACCAATTACTGCTGATAATATTCCGAAAGTTAATATACTAATTACTAAAAATAACCCTTTATTATTCTTAAATTTAACTGCAGTATTATTTATAACATCATCATATTTACCTGATTTTTTTAATACTGAATAAAATACACCTATACATAATATATATATAAATGTATCAATAAATACACTAAATGAAGTTAATCCATTTGATACTGAATCAACTAAATTTATAGGATTTATTGCTCCCTTTTCTAATCCTGAGTAACCAACAATAGTAGAAGGGATTAAAAAACTAAATACTATTGCTACTAAAAGAGCAATTAATAAAACTTTAAATACATTATATTTTTTCATTTTTCCTCCTAATTTTCATTACCACTTATTGGTTTCATAAGTGGATACATTACAACATCTTTTATATTATCACTATTTGTAAGAAGTTGAATAATTCTATCAATACCCATACCCCAACCTGATATTGGTGGCATACCATATTCCATAGCACTTATATAATCATAGTCCATTTCCATAGCTTCTTCATCTCCACCTGCTTTTAATTTTGCCTGTTCAAGTAATCTATTTTCTTGTTCAATTGGATCAACAAGTTCTGAATAACCATTTACTATTTCTGCACCATTTATAACAAGTTGAAATCTATCTACTATTTCTTTATTATCATCATTTGATCTAGCAAGCGGTGATAAACTTAATGGATGTTCTGTTAAATATACTGGCTCAATCATATTTGGTCTTGCTACTTTTTTATATAAGTAATCAACTAAATTACCATATCCTAAATTTTCAATAGGTGTTTCACTATCAAGTTCTATATTTTCTTCTTTTATTTTACTTAATAGTTTTTCTTTAGTATTATATTCATTAATATCAATATTAGAATATTTTATTATTAATTCTCTAAATGATACTGTAGGCCATTCACCTGATAAATCAACCATCTTATCTCCTACTTGAATATTAAGTGTACCAAATATATTCATAATTATTGTTTGAAGCATTTCTCTTATAAATTTCATATTATCTTTATAATTAAAATATGCTTGGTATGCTTCTATCATAGTAAAATCTTGTAAGTGAGTTGCATCTATTCCCTCATTTCTAAAACATCTTGCTACTTCATATACTTTTGGTATACCTGCAATTATTGATCTTTTCATATATGTTTCAGGTGCTATTCTTAAATATACATCCATATCAAGTGCATTATGATGAGATTTAAATGGTTTAGCAACTGCTCCACTTGGCTTATTGTTTAAAATAGGTGTTTCAACTTCATAATATCCATTATTATCTAGAAATTTTCTAAGTTCTTTTATAAAATTCATTCTTATTAAGAACCTTTTTCTAGTATCTTCATTCATTATCATGTCTACATATCTATTTCTATAACAAAGTTCTACATCAGTAAGACCATGAAATTTTTCTGGTAATGGTTTTAATGCTTTACCCAAAAATTCAAAGCTAGATACTCTCAAAGTTTTTTCTAAAGTATGTGTAGTAAATATTTCTCCAGTTGCACCTATAAAGTCACCAACATCTATATTAGATTTAAAGAATTCATATTTATCTTCACCTACTAAATCAACTTTTATTGATAATTGTAAATCGCTTTCAATATCACGAAGTTTTAAAAAACTCATTTTACCCATTTTACGCATAAATACTATTCTACCTGCAACACTTACATTTTTAGTTTCATCAGGTAAAACTGATGCTTCTTTTAAAGAATGTGTTACTTCATATCTTTCTGGATAAGGATTACAAACTTCTCTTATTTTATCTAACTTTTCTCTTCTTACAATTTCTTGCTCAGTAAGTTCTCTCAATTCTTCACCTCCACTATAACCAATTATATCACAAAAAAACAGCAATCACACATAAATATTGCTGTTTTTTGGTTAAATTTGGTTATTTTTATAATCAGTTAATATTTTTTCAAGTTCTTCTTTTGTATTACATTTGAATATTTGATTTTTTATAATTGTAGAATTTTTTAATCCTTTTATATACCATGCTGCATGTGTTCTCATTTCAAGCACTGCTACTTTTTCATTTTTTAGTTCAAGTAAATACTTAAAATGTTTTAAACACATATCTATCTTATCAGTATCAGATTGTTTTGGTAATCTTTCATTAGTAGATAAATAATGTGTTATTTCTTTAAAAATATAAGGATTGCCTAATGCCCCTCTTCCTATCATAATAGCATCACATTTAGTTTCTGATAACATTTTAATTGCGTCATCTACTGATTTTATATCGCCATTACCTATTACAGGAATACTTACACTTTCTTTTACTTGCTTTATTATATTCCAATCTGAAATACCATCATATCCTTGACTTCTTGTTCTTGGATGAATAGTAATTGCACTTGCTCCTGCCTCTTCACATATTTTCGCTACTTCTACAGCATTAATATGATCTTTATCCCAACCACTTCTTATTTTTACAGTTACAGGACATGGTACAACAGATACTACAGATTTTACTATTTCTTTTATTTTTTCTGGATTTTTTAAAAGAGCAGCACCTGCTTGAGATTTAATCGCAACTTTAGGTACAGGGCATCCCATATTTATATCTATAATATCTGGTTTCATTAGCTCATATACTTTTTTAGCTGCAATCACAAAACTCTCTTTATCACTACCAAATATTTGCTGCGCAATTGGTCTTTCATATTCAGTCATATAAAGCATATCTTTAGTTTTTTGACTATCATACATAAGTGCTTTATCACTAACCATTTCAGCAAATACTAATCCTGCACCATACTCTTTTACTAATCTTCTAAATGCACTATTACATATACCAGCCATAGGAGCTAGACATACATTATTTTCTATTTTAACATTTCCTATTTTAAAACTCATGTTATCTTCTATCACAATAATATTTTAAATTATCAAATTCAATAGTTGCGCTTGAATTAGTAAATTTCATATCTGTTTCTAATCTTGTAATATAATTATTTTGTACTTTTCCTGATATAACATAATAATTAGGTTTAAGAATTAATTCATATTCTACCTCTCCATCAGAATATTCTCTATTTATTATATTATATGTTCCTTTTATAGTATTATTTTCTTCATCATTATATTTAGACCAAGTAAAATTTGAACCATCAAAAGTAGCTGTTGAAACATAATTACTTGAAAATGGACTCATTTTGCATTTCCAAGTTGATTTCATTATTTTATCAGAATTAGAAAATGAATTATATAAAACTACAACTATAAAAATCAAAACTGTAATTAAAATTAATTCAAATATTGATACTATTAAACCTGCTATATTAAATGGTAAATATTTTGAATTTTTATTATTTTCTTTTTTATATTTACTACATTTAACAAGTCCAATTATTGATAATATTAATCCAACTGGAAATAGTATTATACTAAATACTAAAGATAATATTGATAATACTTTTGGTTCATCAGTATTAGTTTGAATAACATTATTTTCACCTAATTTTTCACCACATGATGCACAATATTTACTACTATTTTTATTTTCTTTTCCACATTTTTGGCAAAACATATATATCAACTCCTTTATACTCCAATTATAGCACAAAAAAAGAAATTAATTACATTTATTTAATTTCTTTTTTATAGTTATATTTTGCTCTAACTACATACCTTATTTGATTATTACTAGTACATGTTATTAAAGTTAATATTTTTTTATCATATACATTATCAAGTACTTGCTTATTTTTTATATTAACATATTTTATTTCATCTATTATGTATGAATATGTATTATCAAAATCACTAATTATTACTTCATCATTTATATTTAATTTATATATTTTAGAAAAAACATATTTATTATTATGACCTGCAAGTACAATATTACCATACTTTTCATTTATGATTTTTTTATTACTAACCATTAAAACTAAATTATTATCTAGTATTTTATTATATTCACCAGTTTTTATTAATCCTTTATAATCTAAACTTGGAATATATATATATCCATCATATTTTCTATTTATATTATTTGTTTTTATAACATTATCAATATTAGCTTTATAATCACTAGTCTTCTTTGAATCATAAAATAATATAAATAAAGAAGATAAAATTAATAATATACTAGTTATTTTTCTTAACAAAGTTATATATTCCTAAACTCATAAATAATGCGCATAAACTTAAATATATATTACAACTCATACTAGTAACAGGCATAACAGTTTTTTCATTTGTTACATTTATAGAGGATACACATGTACTATCATTAACATAAAATGTATAACTATCTTCGTTTAATATATATCCACTTGGAACTTTTATTTGCTTTATATAATATTTTCCATATGGTAATCCTTCAATAACAACTTTACCATTTTCATCTGTTTTACCATTATATACTAATTTATCATTAGAATCGTATACATTTATTTCAACATTTTTTAATTTTTTACCTTCTGATGATGAGATGTAAACAATATCACATTTAATCTTATTATTAACAAGTTTTAATTCTTTTTCAACTACATAAGTCTTATCATTTTTATATGTTAATTCCACTTTATAATATTTATCATCAAGTAAATAACCATTTAATGTATCTAATTCTTTAATGTAATAAGTACCTAAAGATAAATTATCAAATATATTTTCTTTATCTTTAGTAGTTATTATACTTTTTATTTTTTTATAATTTTTATCAAACAATCCTATTTCTACACCCTCTAATTTATTTGAATCTTCATCAATTTTATTTATAATAATTTTACCCTTTGGAACATCATTATATATATCTACATCATAATATAAATCACTAACATCAACATTACTATTAACTTCTATTACTTTTTTATTTTTATTTACTACATATCCTTTTGATGCATTTATTTCTTCTATTTCATATTTACCTTCTTCAAGATCAATATTTGCATAACCATCTTTATTAACTTTTAAATTTTCAGAAATATAAGTATTTGTTTTCAAATTTTTAACTTTAAATATAGTACCCTCTTTCTTAATTAAATCTTTTGTATTATTATCTCTCTTATTTATTCTTACATGTACTTTATTTGAAGTAATATTTAATTGTGCACTTTTTATATCACTTAATCCAAAAGATGCCATTTTTTGACTATCATAATTATTAATATAATAAACTAATGTTGAATTATTATCACTTATACATTTAGATGTAAATTTTACATTAAATGATCCTAATTTATTAACATTAAATGTTAAAGTAGAACCATCTTTAGTATATGGTATATCTGATATTATATTATAATTATCAAGTACATTATTTGTATCAGTAATTGATATTTTATCTCCTAAATAACTAGTATAACAACTACCTGAAAATGATGGCAATAAATCATGTCTATTTACTAATTTAAGTATTTCATTTTTTTCATAATCAACATTTATTTCTTGACCATTTATAGAGTATTCATTAGACCATTTAACATAATCATCTTTAAATAACCATATAAGTTCTTGAGTAGCCATATAATATCTTATTGAATCATGACCTTCATATTGGTATCCATAATGTGCGATTAATTCCATTTGTCTTTTTTCTTCATTTGTATAATTTGATATATTCCAGTCATCTGTTGAATTATAAACATTGGTATTTATAACTCTCCATGGTTCAATACAATATGCTAGTTTACCATTTTGATATCTAAATGGTAATTTCCCATAAGACATAAGAACTCCATTTTTATAATGATATGCATATACATTATCAATATAATTAGTTGTTAATGTAGAATCATTTTCTAAAGCCTTTACCCCTTTTATACCTACTAGTAAACTAACTAAAGCCCCTATTATTATTCCTACTACTTTTACAGTTAAATTTCCTTTCATTTTTTTCACCTCAAAATAAATATTAGCCATAAAATAAAAAAATCCCCTAAAAATTAAAAAAAAGAAAAAAATTTAATCTTTTCTTTTTGAATAACAATTTCTTGTAATATTATTAATGAATTTTACATAATCAAAATCATCTAAGTATCTTTTACCTGTTTTCTTATTTATTTCAAATAACTTCCCTCTTGGCATATTATTTTCATAACAACTAACAGCAAATGTATTTTTTATATTATTATATGGTTTATGCGTTATAACAATTTTACTTTTATATGGTATTTCTTGGAAATCGTATAGTAATTTTTCATCATAAACATCGTCATAAAATTCCATTATTATACATATATTTTCAAAATTAATTCTTTTACAACGTGTTTCCCATTTTTCTTTTGCTTCATTGAAGTTCTTATAATGTTGAAAATTTAAAATTACATCTTTATGATTTTTATCTTTTGATTTTAATATTCCTAAAGGATAATCTTTATTTTTATCAATATATTCTACTAATTCGCAATTTATATAATATTTCAAATTTTTAGCAAATAAAATAAAATCATCCGTACTAAAAAAAAGATTAATTGTTGGTGATAAAAATTGACAACCTAAATCATGATATATAAATCCTCCTAAACAATTATTACAAATAATAGTAAAATTTTTATTTTTTAATCTTTTTTTCAATGTTTTAAGATGTATATATCTTAACATTTTACATCGTACATCTATCATATTTTTCATTTATAAACACCTAATATCCCTTTCTATATTATACTTTTTTCTTTATCTTTTTTAATCTTTTTTTCATATCTTTCTTCTTCACTAAATATACATCCACAATATTTTTGCATATATAAACTAATTTCTCTTGCTTTTTCTTGTCCTTCTTTAAAATAAGGTCTAAAATCATAATAATAAAATTTAATACCATATTTTTTAGCAAGTTCATTACCTATTTCTATTATTTTTTCATGATTTTGATATGGACTTATTAAAAGAGTTGTACAAAATGCATCATATCCATTTTCTTTAGCATACTTAGCTGTTTCATTTAATCTTACAGTATAGCAATATGCACATCTATTATCCAAATTATTTATAACATTTTTAGTAAATTCTCTAAGTCCATATTCTTCTTTATATATAACATCAAGATTAATCATAGAACTATATTCTTTAAGGCAATCTCTTCTATTTTTATACTCAATATAAGGATGAATATTAGGATTATACCAAAAACCAGTTATATCTATATTTTCTTCTCTTAATTTTTCAATACACATTACGCTACAAGGAGCACAACATATATGTAATAATAGTTTCATAATACTTCCTCTTTTCAGTAATATTATATATTAAAAATTCATTTTTTTAAATATTATTTTAATATTATAATTGTCAATATTTATTAAAAAATAAAAATATTATGTATATCACATAATATTTTCTCCTGTAAATATATCTTCTATATTTCTAAGTAACAGTTCTAATATATTTGCTTTATCAACATTTTTTTCTACTGTAACATTTATTTTATATAACTCTTTATTATTCTCATATATACTTATATTACCTATTGTATCTCCTTTTTTTATTGGAAGTTCATCATTAGTTACATTTAACTTATAACTTACTTCTCTTTTTGAATTACCTTTTCTATTTAATATATTTACATCTTGCATTGGAACTATATTTACTTTTGATTTAGTACTTTTATCATTTTTTAATTCACCAACTTTAGATTTAGTTGTTAAATATTGATTTACTGTATACATATTAAATCCATATTCAAGCATTTTACTCATTTCTTCATTTCTTTTTGCACTTGTTTCTTCTCCCATTATTACACCTATTAATCTCATGTTATTTCTTTTAGCAGTTGCAGTTAAACAATATCCTGCTTCTTTTGTATATCCTGTTTTAAGACCATCCATACCATCAAATGTTTTTATTAATTTATTAGTATTTACAAGCCAAAATTTGTTATTGGTATTTTGTCTTAAATATGTTTCATATATACCTGAATATTCTAATATTTTATCATGTCTTACAAGTTCTTTTGCCATCATAGCCATATCATATGCTGAACTATAGTGGTTTGCAACATCTAAACCAGTACAATTTTTGAAATTAGTATTTTTTAATCCTAATTTTTTTACCTCTTCATTCATTCTAAATACAAATGCCTCTTCTGTTCCTGAAATTCTTTCAGCAAGAGCGACTACTGCATCTATCGTTGTTACTAAAAAGCAGTAAAAATTCATTTAAATTTAAGTCTCTATCATTGTGACTAAGTATATTTAGTTTAAAATGTAACATTACTTTATGAATATTATCATCTTCTTCTAGTCTTTCAACATATATGGTATCTATTATACTTCCAAATATTCTAAATAACGATTCATCATCATCTAAAATCACACTTTTTATTTTTTTATAAAAATTATCTATACTATCTTTATGATTATCTTCTTTTGAAACTGATAAATAATCATTCTTTTTCTTTTCTAAAATATCTAAATCAGAATTATATTTTTCTCGTCCAATATTGTATTCTTCACTATCTATTTCTTTTCTGGCTCTCATATTAATAAGTTCTATTTTGGCACTCTTAATATCTTCTATTTTTTTATCTATATCATTTATTTCTTTTGTATAATCTGTTTTTACTTTTGTTTCACTTATTAATTCATATATTTCTTTTATAATATCACTTTCTTTATTTAAGAAAATACTCGCCATCTTTTTAAATATATCTGACAATTCTTCATAGTGAATTATTGGTGTATTACAACCATTTACTTTTTCTTTACCATATTTTCTATAATTAGAGCAACCCCAATATTTACTTTCAACTCCTGTTCTTTTATTCTTATAACCACCTTTTATAAAAGTTGCTCCATCATGATAACATTTAATCTTACCTGATAGAGCATATCTCATATCTGTTCTAGTATGTGTTTTATGTTTATGGGAGTTTTTATTTAATATTTCATTACATTTTTCCCATAATTCTTCTGATACAATTGGTGGACAAGTTTCATTATCTTTATAAACTATCCATTCTTCTGGCTTAAATCTAATTCTTTTTTTAGAATGATAATCAACTGTTGTTTCTTTATGCGCACAGAAATAACCTTTATATTTTGGATTTCTAATAATTCTTCCAATGACAGTTCCTGCAAGAGGTTTATTAGTTTTACTCTTTATATTATATTTATCAAACAAGTAATGACCTAATTTAGATGTTCCCATATGTTCTTTACTATATTCATTAAATATAAGTTTAATTAACTCTGCCTCTTCTTCTACTATTTCTAACTTACCTTTATTCTTTTTATAACCATAAAAATTGTCATTACCAGGAACTACTCCTTTTTCTATACTTCTTTTATATCCAAATCTAATTCTTTCTGATAGTTTTCGCACTTCATCTTGAGCAATACTTGACATAATAGTTAAACGAAGTTCTGAGTCTGAATCAAATGTGTTTATATTATCATTTAAGAAAAATACACCTACATTATTAGCTAATAATTCTTGTGTATATTTTATACTATCAACAGTATTTCTTGAAAATCTTGATATTTCTTTTGTTAGTATTAAATTAAACTTGCCATCTTTAGCATCATTAATCATTTTAAGAAAATTATCACGCTTATTTACACTAGTACCTGATATACCTTCATCCACATAACCAGGAACAAATGTCCAATTGTCTTGCCCTTTTATATAATTTTCAAAATACATAACTTGATTTTCTAATGAATTTAATTGCTCTTCATGATCTGTTGATACACGTGCATAAAATGTAACACGAAGTGGTAATTCTATAAGTTTTTTACCAGTAGCTAAAATATTTCTAATTTGATACAGATTCATTTGTATAATACCTCCTTCTATACTGGAATTTTAACTATTATATTTTTTACATCTTTATCTTGTAATTCTTTTAGTTTATTAATATCTTCATCTAACTTTTTAATAATATTACTTGTATTTACAAAATCAATTAAACCTTTACTCACAAGTTCATTCAATAACTCTTTTTGTATCATTTTCTTGGCAATTAGAGTTTCAGGATTATTATCCAAGTTTTCTCCTCCTCATTTAAACTTATTAGAATAAATGAAAAAAAGAACTCAAATACCCGAGTTCTACAAATTAATCTGAAAACTCGAATATTTTGATGAAGATAGAATTATCCTTAGAATGCTATCCAAAAATATCAAGTTTTCAAATAACATTCTAATAATTAATTTTAGTTTTTATATTCTTGTATAATCTTTGCTATATTAAATCCACTAGACTTTGAGTCAAAAGTTAGTATTGTAATTTTATCTTTAAAGTAAGTTTCATTATCATATCTAATTATTATTTCACTAAATACATCAAGTTTTTCATTGAAATCTAAACTTTCAAATTTTGAAATAAGAGTTTTATCGTCTTTATCATATATAACACCAATAACATTTGTATTATCTATATAAGCATTTTTAGCATTGGTTAAGCTGTTATATAACATAACAAAATATTCTAAAAGTATTGTACAAGCATTATAAGATAATCCTACTATATCTAAAGTAAAAATTTTTATATCCCTATCTATTAGATTAGGATTAGCTTCATTATCTTCATTTATTTGGTTATTATTTAATAATCCAAATATATAAATAAGAAATTTTAATTTATTTAAATCCTCTTTTATTTCTAATTCTTCAATTAGTTTTATTACATTATTAGTAGTATTTTTTATATACATAATTCATTCCTCCTTTAAATACTATTTTTAATTTCTTCAAACATCTTATCTGTCAATAATTCACTTACATAATTTACAATTGTATTAGTAGATAAAATTTCGATATCATTAAGCATATTATTAATTGATATAAAAGTTTTCATTTTATCTGGTTCATCTTCTATTGTTGATTCAATTAAATCTTTAATTGTTAAAGTAATAAAATCTAACAACTTATAATTCAGAACTATTTTTTCTTTCATTTTTTTACACCCTTTCTTAACCCAAAATAAGCCATTTTAAGAGGTTTTATATTTTTGTACTTATAACTGTCCAACCTCGAACATCAAGTTTAATGTTGTTTAAATTAGATATACTAAAATGGATTTTTTTGTTTTTCCGTTTATCACTTAAAAAAAGAGATTTTGCAAGTGTTTTTTTATAAAAATTTTTATATTTTTATTTTTATCTATTTTATCTATTATTTTTACTTTATTAATCTTTACTTTATTAATACTATCTAATTATCCATATATGGTTGTTCAGTGTGTCCTTTTTGGGTATATTGCTTTTCAAAAATAATATAGTTATATAAAAATTTACCATCTTTAGAATGACCTTTTTCAATAATTAAATATCTATTTTCTTCTAGTTCCTTTAAGGCATTAGTAATAGTTAATCTACTTTCCATGCATAAAAGACTTAAGCCATTAATATTAAATTTCCATACATCAGGTAAAGATAACATTAAAGTTAATAAACCTTTTGCTTTTAAAGATATATTTTTATCTTCTAAATAAGTGTTATCAATCTTTGTATAGTTTGTTAATTTTTCTGCTCTAATTATCATAATTATGTCCTCCTTCCATTTTTAATTTTCTATATTCTTTTTCATAACTTTCCACATAAAAATTGTAGCCAAATTCTAATAAATAGATAATCATTTTATTCATACTAAAATTATTTTTAATAGATAAAAGTCTAATTCTAGTTTTTAAATTCTCATCAATTCGTATTGTAGTTTTTTCTGTACATCTCATAAATTTCTTTTCCTTTCTTTAAAATATAGAGTAGCCACTTTTCACTTTTTTAAGGTATTTTTTAAGTAAAAAAACTTACATTTTTTTAATGGGCATAAGGTAAATGCCACCCAAAATCATTTAAACACTTATAAATACTAGAATAAAATGGGTGGCATAACTATTTTTGCACCTGCAAAAATGACTACTTTTTAAGTAGTAAGTGGCTACTCTAATACTAATTACTCTTTAATTACAACAAAAAAAGTGGCTACTCTTTCTAATTAAAGTAACCACTCATATCTAATCCATTAAAAAAATGTGCTTCCACTACTTTTTAAATATATCAAAAAAAATTCCTTATAATTCAGGAGTTACAATAGGAACCCAACGACAATTCTTTTAAAGCATATAAACATCTTATAACTAAGATATTACGAAAAAGAATGACATATTATTATTGTTCCTTTGATAAATGATTTGCCTATAAAAAAAATTTATCTTTGATATAGCTATATTTTTTATCCTACTAAAGACACCTCCTTTTAAATATGAAAAAAAGAAGAACATCTAGTTCCTCTTCACATAATTTTTTCATATTTTACCATATTATAATGCTTTAAATTCACAAGTCAAGCTCATTTCATGATCAATTTATGTCATTCCTTGCTCAATTTGTGACATAAAAAAATATACAAGGTTTCTTCACAGTTCTCGCATATTTTACTATATTATACTACTTGACAAAACAGAGTCAAGTCAATTTCAGTCCGTTTTTGGTACGAATATGTACTTTTTTGATACGTTTATAGAAATTAGGTAATTTTATATATTTGTTAATCATTCTTTTTAGATAATTCTTTTTTGTGGAGAATTATTAATAAATTCTATTAAATCAGGATATCTTGTGTCATATGCATAACTTTGAGGAGCAATAAAATTATAATTTTTCTTCAAATCAATTAACGATATTGGATTAATTAATTTATAAACATTCTTTATATGATACGCATATTTAGATTTTTTCAATCCCTCATTAAACTCATCATTACCTATACCAGATTCTTCTATAATAGTTGGATATTCAATAATTCTATCAATAAATAAAATATATTTCAAGCAACATGTGGGATATGATTCATATACATAAAGTTTATTAATATCTCTTTTAGGAACATATTTTCTAAATTCATAATTCTTTTCACCGGTTTCAATTATTTTTGTAAAATTAGGCTTAATGCTTATAAAAATTCCTGAAGACAATTTTTCAATTGATAAATTTCTTTTATCTTCTTTTTCCATTTTTATCAATATTTAATTCAATTTTTTTTACTTTTTGTTCTTTTAAATAATCATAATTACCAATATATTTATCAATTTGTTCATCATTAATTTCAAATGTATTTTGTGCTAACTTATTAATAAAATATCTATCATGTGAAATAAATAGTAATGTTCCATTATATTCCTTTAACGCTTCTTCTAACATTTCCTTAGTATCTATATCAATATGATTTGTTGGTTCATCAAGTATTAAAAAGTTTGCATTTTTTTGAATTAACTCAAATAATTTAAGTCTAACTTTTTCTCCACCTGATAATGTTTTTACCTTTTTAAAAACATTATCTTCATAGAATAAAAATTTTGCTAAACTAGCTCTTAAATGTGTTTCAGTCCCATCATAAAATTTTCTTGCTGTATCTAAAATTGTTGCTTCTTCATCTTCAAAATGTATTTCTTGTGGTAAGTACCCTATTAGTACATTACTTCCTAATTTAATTTGACCATCTAATAATTCTGCATCTGACATACCTAATATCATTTTTATTAATGTAGATTTTCCGCTGCCATTTTTTCCCATTAAGCAATCCTTTTCACCAAAAGTAATATGCATATTGGCACCATCAAGCAATACTTTATCGCCAATTATTGCACATAAATTTTCTATGATTAAAACATCTTTTCCACTTCTTTTACTAATTTGAAAATCCAATGGTATCTCTTTTTTTTCTTCTGGTTTATCTAATAATTCCAATTTATCTAATCTTTTTTGAATACTAGCTGCACGTTTAAAGAATGCCTCTCCACCTGGAAATGCTAATCTTCCAAACTCTTGTAATTTTTTTATAGAAGCCTTCATTGCAGCAATTTGTTTTTGTTGATCTTTAAAGTCCTCAAACTCAGCCATTATTCTTCTTTCATTTTCTTCTAAGTAATAAGAATAATTTCCAAAAAATATTTCAGATTTTCCTCTATCAATTAATACAGTCTTATTAGTTACTTGATCCAAAAAATATCTATCATGTGAACTAATCAATATACTTCCTTTATAATTTTTTAAGTACTCTTCTAGCCATTCTAAAGTATTAATATCTAGATGGTTTGTTGGCTCATCTAATAATAAAATTGATGGTTCGCTTAATATAAGCTTTGCAAAAGACACAATAGTTTTTTCTCCACCAGATAATGTAGAAAATTTTCTTTCTAACATTTCATCAGATATTTTAAACCCATTACATACTTTACTTATATCAGATTCAAACCTATAGCCACCTATTTTTTCAAATAGATCCTGCAATTCACCATATGTTTTTAATAAGATTTCTAATTGTTCAGGATCTGCAGTTGCCATTTTTTCTTCTAAATTTCTTAATTTAGCTTCCACTTCTAAAACTTTTGATTTTCCTTGAATAATTATTTCTTTTACAGTTAGATCATCATTATATTTTGGTGGAATTTGTGACAAAAAACCAATGGTAGCACCTTTTCTAATGGATATTTGACCTGAATTAGGCATTTCTTCACCAATTATAAGTTTAAAAATTGTAGTTTTACCTGATCCATTAGGTCCAATTAAAGATACTCTCTCACCTGTGTTTAATTCCAAATCAAATCCATTTAATACATTTTTAAATCCAAAATTTTTAACTAGATTATTCAAACTTAATTCTGTCATATTATCACCCCTATTGCATGTTTATTATATACTAAAATAATTAAATGTCAACTTTAACATTAACCCCATCTACTTTTTTATATACTCTATTCTTATTTATTTCCATTTTATCTTTTATTTCTTTTTCCAAATCAAAGCCTAACAATTCTGAAATTCCTAACAAATAAATTGCAACATCTGCTAGTTCTCCTCCTAAATCATCTTTCTTTTTACGATATGCCTCATATGCTTCTCCAACCTCACCATAAAGTAAACAAAACTCTTTAGCTATATCTGTTGTATTAAATCCATGATTTATCTTATTTTGTATTATTTCTTCCTGAGTTTTTTTTATATCCATTTATAATCTTCCTTTCTCAAATAAATTAATAAAATAATATACTGAATAATTCCTAAATAGTCTATAAGGTTCATTTAACCATAACACTGTCTCATTCATTATAACATCTAATCCCTTTATACCAAATTTTTCTTTTAAAAAAGAATAGTTAATTACATACTTTGGCAAATCTGAATAAGCTCCTTCTTTTACATATAGACTTTTTGACAACTTTGCTCCAGACCAATCTAATATTTGTGGACAATACAATATCATTGGAAGTGAACTAACTTTATAACCTAAAATAGAAGCTACTTTATACAATAATTCTTCTTGATAAAATCCAGCATAATCGCCACCAGTAATTCTAATTATCTCGTAATCATAGTCACTGCTTTCATTAACAATTCCATATAAGATGGCTCTTACTAAATTTCTCAAAGGTGTATTATACTCAACTCTATTACTATTTTTCATATAATTTACAATATATTCACCATGTTCTGGGCATATAGATTTAATAATATCATTTTCTATGGTAGTATTAATTCCTTCTTTATCCACTAATCCACATTTTGGACAAGTACACCTCATTCTTAATCTACCATTATCAGGGTCAAGTAAATACCTAATTTTATCCTGCTTTGAAATAATATTTTTTAAAATATTTTTAATTTCTTTTTGACTATTAAAAGCGTTTTGATTTCTAATACTATAACTAATATTATTTTTTTCGCTAAAATAATCTAGTATTTCTTGAAAGTCATTCATTGAATCTTTCATTTTATTAGAATCTTTTAAATCTTTTTGATACTTTATTTCATTTATTTCAATTGTTTTGCTTGGAGCTGTATCTACTACTTCAAACAAAACACTAGCTTCTTTATCGCCACTTATTTCTTTAATCATTTTTGCAAGTGAAAAAGCTAATGAAAATACACATAATGTTCCAAAATGTGGAGAAGAATTTGGTTGTGCCCCTACACTTATAACAATTTTTCTCTTTTTAGATTTACGTAATATATAATTTATAATATCATGTTCAAAAACATAAGATGCTCCACCCAAAGGATGATAAACTTGAAAATCGCATTTTAACTCCATAATTATCCTCCAAAATACTTGTTTATTTCATTTAATATTTGTTTTTCAACATTTTTATAACCTTTTACTGTATCTATGTTTACTTTTACTGTAGGAGTGATTGTATCAATAAATCTAATTAATTCTGATTGATGGTATTTTTTATCAATAAAAATAAGTATTTTTTTATTTACTGAGCTAGCCCAGCCTATTTCAACAGAAACACCTTGTGAATCTTCTGGGAAAGCAACTATTAAGTCTGCTTCATTTACTTTATCAAAATCTATTTTCGTACATACATCACCTGAACCAGCGGTTTTATCGGCTCCATATGCTTCTTTTTTTAACGGATAATATGTTTCTCCATAATTACATAATAATTTATAAACATTATCCATAGTTTCAGTATAATCCTCATTCATTCCATTTCTTACATATTTAGATATAGGACTTGCTAAATATATTTTCATATTATTCCTCCATTACTTTTTTGATATTATCTATTACTTGCATAGCTCCATCAAATTTAACATCAATACTTTTTTTATTTAATACATAATCCTCATTTAAAACACTGTTAATGTATTTTATAAATTTTTTTATATCACTCAAATTATTCATTTTTTGAATATTATCATTTATTATTTCTATGACCCCATGTTCATCCTTATTCAAATACTTTTGTAAACCAATTAAACTTAAATCACTATTATTCCAAGTAATCTCTTTATAATATTCAAATATTTTTTTTCCATATTCAACATTATAAAATTGACTTATATTTTGTGGTGGTAAAAAAATCACTTTATTAACTATACTTCTACTTTCTAATATAGTAGTTAAACCAGGACTTGTAAAAAAAATTTTTGCTTTTTTGATATGTTCAAAAAAATCATTTTGATTCAAATTTTTAATAATAACATTTTTATATTCTTTAAAATATTCATTTAAATCAATAGATGCTTCAGAAGAAGTTGTTATTATTATTTTAATGTTACTGTAAATATTCACAATGCTTTTTAATACAATATCTACATAATCAAGTCCACTAGTTGTTGGAGAATGCAATCCTCCAATATTTATTAAGATAAACTCTTCGTTTTCAAGATTATTGTTTAAATTGTTTCTGTTAATATTTATAATTGGATTAATCCAAACCAAGTTTTTCACATTGCTAAACAATTTATTTGATTCATTAGATAATTCAATAGTTTTTTGTGCACAATAGCAATCAACATCATATGGGATTTTACCAGTTTTAGCATCTGCAACACTCCACAAAAATGGTAAACTATCCACATATATAACTTTAACATTTAATTCTAATAGTAGACGGGCCATCTTATTTTTTAATACTACTAAAGCATATTTAATATTGTATTTATCTATAAATTTTTTTATTTCATCTTTATCCATAGTAAAACATTTATCAATAAATATTTTTTTATCATTAAATACATTTACATCAAACTCTTCACCAGAAGCAAACCAGTTAAAATCATTTTTACTTGCTTCTACAATAGCACTTAATTTTCCTACTGGACCTAATCCAAAACAGCTAGCAACTGCAAGAATATTTTTTTTCTTATTAAATACTTCTTTGATTGATTTACCATCTAAAAAATTATTATAGTTTTTTAAATCCCATTTTTTTCTATTATTCTCTAAGTCTCTGATTACCTTCATATCACCAATTACCATATCGTATCTATTAACTCTATACGTTTCTATCATATCTTTAACTAAACCAGGTCCACCATATAAATCCATATATTCAGTATTTTTATAATGATTGTATAAATCACTAATTAACATGTAGGATCCTGGTGAATATTTTTTATATTTCTCTTTATAAGAATTTTTTAAAACATGAATTTTGTTATTATATAAAGCTTCTATTCTATATGAAACTATATCATTTGTATCTTTCATGTAAGAAACTGCAATATTTGCAATACCTAATTCTACGATCGATGAATAATATACAAGTTGTTCTTCTTTAGCTATCATATCTTGTTTTGCTAAGTGTTTCCAACTATCACTTTCAATTTCTGTTATAATATTTCTTGGATTTATCTTTGTATAATATTTAATGTACAATTTATTTTCAAACTTTTTAACATTTTTATTGGAATAATGTACTCTATCACTATTTAATACTCTATCAATTATATTATCAATTTTAGTATAATTACATATTGAAGTATATAATCTATCATAAGTATACACATCATTTTTTAAAATCTTATAAAAATTTGAATCTTCATATACTAATGGAAAATATATTGTTTTTTTTAAATATTTCTTAATAGTATTTATAAAATTTAAATACTCTTTTGATGTATTTTTACTACCTATAATTGGTTCTATATTTAAAGGACATTCATAAATATTTTCATCTCTTTTTACAAATACTGTTAGCATCTCATTTTCAATAAATGTAATTGCACTTTTATTTGATAAATAAATTGAATAAATATTGTCATATGTTTGCTGAAAATTATTTATATTTAAACTTCTTATTATTTTTTCATATTCAACTAATTTTTTTATATTTCTTATGATAATCATTAAAATAGCACCTTATCTATTATATCCATCCACTTCATAGATTTTTCATCAATTTCAGATAGTCCATAACTTTCTAAAAAATCATTAAAAAATTCCATTTTTTTATTTCTAACAAAACTTTTCTTTAAGTAATATAAATCAAAATATTTAGTTGATATACTAACGTCCCCTAAATCAATTAAACTTATTTTCCCATTATCATCTATTAATATATTTGGCAAACTATAATCTCCATGTACCAATACATTATCAGTAGGTTTATTATCTTTTAAAAATTCAAGAATACTTTCCTTATTCATTTCTGGATATATTTCTAGTATGGTTGGTAGAATTATATCGATTTTAGATAGAGCTATTTTTAATAAGTTGTCAACACTATTATTATTAAAAGGACAATTTGTAATATCTATACTATGTATCTGCTTTAGATTTTTACCCACCAATTTAGCAAAATTTTCTACTTTGTGAGCAGATATACCATTTTTCATTTCTCTTAAATAATATTGAAAATTATTTAATTCTTTATAATAGTATACTTTTGGAACGTTTAATTTTCCCTCTAACCATTTATTTCTTTCATATTCTCCTTTCAAATCATTTCTACTAGTTAAATATTGAATTTTTAAAATTGCATTAGTCCCATCTTTCAATCTTACTTCATAAACTTCACTAGAACTATGACCTATTGTATTCTTATTAATTGAAGATAAATCAATTAATTTTAGTAATTCAGGATCCAATTCATTACTTAAAGACTTCTTATTATCATACTTTATTCTATATACTATAATATTTTTCACATTTTTATAATAGTCTTTAGCTTCGTCTTTATTTTTGAAATTTCCAAACAATTCAAAAGGAATTAAATTAAAGCAATCATCTAAATTATTATATTTGTATTTAATTGTTATTTCCACTTCTATATTTTCAGATTCGCACTCTAATAATACAAAATCTTTGTTTTTAAAACTATCATCTTCAGTAATTATATATACTTGCCTACCATTTTTTATATTAGTAAATTCTCTATTTGTTACTTTCATATTCTTTTATCCTTCCCTCAATATTCATACTTCTATCAATCAATCCATAAAATTTTTCTTTTGATTTTGATTCAATTATGTATGGATAGTTTACTATATTTACATTAAAACTAGAAAAGAAATCATCTATTTCATCTATAACACTTCCCTCAAAATCAAAATATTTTATTCCTACTTCATCAAATAAATATTCATTTGCTTTTAATATAAGTAAAGGAATAATACCCCTAATTGTTTTATCTTGATAAGAATGTAATAAATATGCCCACTCTTTATCGTATATACAAATTATACCTGCTTTAACTTTACCATTAACAATACCCTTAATTACTAAACCTTTTCCACTATCGATTAACTTCTTAGCTAAATTACTTCTTTTAAAAATTTCATCCTTATCACCCTTAATTGCTAAATTAAAATCATAATCATCATAATCACTTTCTATAACAACTTCTACTTGTTTAAAAGCATTTCTAATATGATTTCTTAATTTAGTTGGTACATTATCTAAACTCATTTTCTTATCAGTTACATGAGTATGTCGCATTTCGACAAATCCACCTTCACTTTGTATCCCAGAAATCATTTTAAATGAAGGATGTAATGGAATAAAACAGTAATCATATTTATTAAATAAATAATTAAAAATTATTTTTAGTACTTTCTTTTTACTATAATTGTTTTCATTATTTATAAATATTGGACTTATATATGGAAAAAATCTATACTCCCTTCTAACTCCATTATTATTGATTGGTACTAAAAATACAGCTAATGGACAATCATTCTTAACAACTTTAATAATTTCTTTTTCAGAATATATATCAAGTGCTTCTTGATCTGCATATATAGGAATATCTATATTATTATTTTTTAGAATTTCCAAATATTCATTATTACTAATACTTTCAATTATCATGATAAATACCCCTTATTATTTATTATCTGAATTAAATTTGCTATCTTAACTTCATCATCAGAATTTAGTATTGGAGGAATAGAAACTACTAACATTTTATCAATCAACTCTCTTGTATAACTACATTCTTTATTTTTTAAATCTTTAGATGTTAATTTATATTTTTTAAACAATTCATTATCATAGTATAATGATGCCCACATATTTCTAAATTCAATATCATTCTCTTTACCAATATTAATAACTTCTTCTTTAAATTTTTTATCATTCAATATAATAATAATATTCATGCCAGTATCTCCACTACTATCCTTGCTTGTTAATATGTTGTTAATATTACTAATTTTTTTCATTATATTTTCTCTAGATTTTCTTTGTTTAGAAATTATTTTATCTAATTTTTCTAATTGAGCATACAGCACAGCAGCGCATAAATTATTCATTCTATTATTTTCACCAAACAATGCCTCATCACTATCCCACGATGGAAATCTATTTCTAGTTGATCCCATATCTGTATAATTACGCATTCTGTTAAATATTAGTTCATTGTTTGTAACAACACATCCACCTTCGCCACATGTTATTTGTTTAAATTGCTGAAAACTATAAACACCAATTTCTCCAAATGTTCCTGCATACTTATCTTTAAACTTTGCTCCAAAAGCCTGGCAAGCATCTTCAATTAAAATAACACCATTTTTTTTACATATTCTTTTTACTTCACTTAAGTCAAATGTTCTACCTTGAAAATGAACAACAACTAAAGTCTTACATCCTAATTTAATCTCATTTTTTAAATCCTCTATATTAACACCATAATCTAAGTCAACTTCTATTGGTATAGGAATTGCTCCTATTGCTATAGCCGCTAAAGCAGTAGCTAAAAATGTATAAGAACTGATTAATACTCTATCACCTTTTTTAACATTAGCACCTATAAATGCACTCTTTAAAGATGAAGTACCATTAGTTGTCATTAAACAATAATTAGAACCTACTAAATTCTTAATTTTTTCTTCACACATAGATGTATAAGGATATTGTGTTTTTGAATATCTAAATATTCTTCTTGTATCAATTACATTACTTAAATATTCTTTTTCTTTTTCATCAAATAATAAACTACCATATTCATTAGGATTTATCATATTATCACCACCTAATATAATATTTCATCTTCATCCATTATTTCAGGATGATCGTTAATATAAACATTTAACGGTTCACATTTACAATTAGAATTATTCTCTTTTAACCATAGTCGGATTTTTTCACATACTTCTTCCATATCACCACTTAAATCAAAGGGTATTTCCTTTAATCTATGTGCAACACAATTACAGGGAATTAGTATATCCTTATCGGGTATATAAAATCTTACATTATCAACCACTTTACATTGACCATTAATTTTTAATGTGGAGTTATTAGAAAAAGTATCATCAATTTCTTTGTCACTAATACCAGCAAAGTTTTTAGAATAACCTAAAAACTTTATGCTAGTAGAATCTTTTACCCTATCAACAAAATCTAAATAGTATTTTTTACTATGTTCATTCCATAAATTATCCTTATATTTAATAGGTATTATAGACCACTGATCTACACCTAAATTTACTAATAAATCGTACATATTATTTATATCATGTATATTCTTACCGCTCACTACTGTATTAACTCTTATGATGATATTTTTACTTTTTAATTTTTTTATACCTTTAATTATATTTTCAAAACACCCATTAAAATTTCTTAAACTATCATGAATACTGCTACAAGATCCATCTAAACTAATAATGCACTCATCTAATTTACAATCTATAAGTCGATCAGCATATATTGGTAATAGATAACCATTTGTAATTATTGAAGTTTTAACTCCAAGTTTTTTTGCCTTGATTAAAAAATCAATTATATTCTTATGCAATAAAGGCTCTCCACCTGTAAACCTAATCATCTTGTAATTATGATTTCTCATATGTTTTAATATTTTATCGTATTGTTCATTATTTATATTTATTGAATTAGTAGTACCAGCAAAATGACACATAAAACAATGAGAATTACAATTTTCTGATACTCTTATATACATAATTTTAGGATCCATAGTGCTTCCTCATTTCAATTTCAAATTTTTTCAAATTTAGATAATTATTATTAGTTTTTAATAATAAACACTTTTCTTTTATGTTATTATTACTAACTACTTTAATATCTAATTTCTTAACTACATTTAACTTGTCTAACTTATTTTTATATTCTTTTTGATAATTAACCTTACATTTATCTAAAATTTTTAAAATATTATCATATTCAATATCATCTACATATATTGGAAACCTGTGATAACTTGGAATAGTATTGTTTTCATCTATTAATCTAATAAAATTATAAATTTTTAGTAATTTTTTAAAAAAATTTGCATTTTTTCTTTGATTAGAAACTTTTTTATTTGCTTTTTTAACTATTCTTTTATAATTAATTGTTAATGGATAATAAAACTCCAAAATACTATCAATACTATTTCTACACTCTTTAGTTTTTATATCAAACTTACTAATAAAGTTAATATTAGACATTATTAATCCACCAACACCATTGGATAATGGCTTACTATTTCCTAAAGAAGATATAATATAATCACTATTTTCTCCAACTTGTCTATTATTTAATTTAATATTCCAAGCTTGAGAAATATCTTCGATAATAATTAAATTATTAATTTTCTCTATCTCTTGTTCATAACCATATTGATGAACCGCAATAAATACTTTAATTTTTTCCTTTTTTACTATTTCTCTGATTTCTTTTTTACTTAATGTTAGCCCATTACTAGGGATTGCTATAATTGGAATCAAACCAGCATTTAGTATAGCATGTAAAATACTATAGCATACAACATTAGTAATCAACACCTTATCATTTTTACCTAATCTTAAACTTTTAAGAATTCCTTCAATAGCGAGTGTTCCAGAATATACAGGTAATAGATATTTTTTGTTATATTTTTCTAACATTATATTTTCATTATTCAATGATATCACCCAACACTTTTTTTTCTTTTATTAACTTTTTTACTAATAATGGTTCATAATCTTGAGGAAATCTTATATTGGAATCACCAACACCGTTAGAGTACTTAAAACTATGAAAATCACTTCCACCAGTTTCATATAAATCATATTTTAAAGCTAAACTATGTATATAATTTCTATCATTTTGATCTGATTCAATATGATATGTCTCTAATCCATCTAATCCTAAATTTCTCAAATATATAACTAATTTTTGAAGTTCTTCTTTAGTAACATCACACTTTTGAGGATGTGCAAATACTGCATAACCATTGCAAGAATGTATTAATCTAATCATATCTTCAACTCTCTCATTATATTTATTATAACGAGGTCTATTATTTATCAAATATTCTTTCAATAATTCTAATTGTTCCCTATCTATAAATGTTTTTATATAATTCAATATATTCTTATATAACCATCCATATTTACCATAGTCAAAGCCATTAAAATAATCCATATTTAAATAATGAAATTTTTTTATTAAATTTTCTATATATTCCTTATTGTCATTAAAGCGCCTAATATATAATTCATGTAATACTTGATTTATTACTTTATCTCCAACACTATAACCATATCCTAATAAATGAATTTTGGTTTTCCTACCTAAATAATATGTATCTGTAGAAAACTCAACTCCAGGAATAACCAATATATCATTTTTTAAATGCATATTTTTATATTCACTTAATGCTGAAATAGTATCATGATCAGTTATAGATATAACTTCAACATTATTCTCAACGGCATTATTAATCAATTCATTCACTGTTAACATCCCATCCGAATGAACTGTATGAGTATGTAAATCTATCATAAAATCACCCGATTCAAACCAAATCCCTTTTTTATGGTGTTTATAATACTATAAAACATTAAAACTGTCAATTCACCACACAAATAAAAGAATGAATTAGTAAAAATAACTATGTCTAAATATGTTTATATATACATTATATCATTAGTTACTACTATTTAATCTAATTAAATTACTTGAAACAAAAAAAAGCCTAGTATGGCTTTATATATAAAACTTACAATAATACTTTAAAACATAAGGTTTATATGTAGTTATATTATTATTTCTTCTTTTAAAAGATGCGACTGCTTTATTGAAACAGCTAGTTCATTCGCAGAACCAACACATATTGCCTTTAATAAATCATTAACTGTCATTTTTTCTCCAGCCTCTAAGTATATTTGTGATCCACCCATTTTTGATGCATTTTCACTTACAGTTATTACCTCATCTAAAGTTATACTTTTCTTTTCTATTTCTTCCATAATTATAATTAAACTCATTATTTTAGTCATTGATGCAGGAGCAAGTCTTTCATTTTCATTATTATTATGAATTATCTCACCAGTTGATGCTTCTATTAAAATTGAACTTTTAGCGCCTTCAGTTAGTTTTAAATCTTCTGCATTTACATTAATCATAAACATAAAAGATATTAAAAATATAAACAAAAACTTTTTCATATAACACCTCTAATAAAAAATATGTAAAAAGTATTTATTTATGAAATTTTTATAGACAATTTTTTCACTTTTGGTATAATAAAAGTAAAGTAGGTGAAGTATATTGAAAAGAAGTAAAAAACCTAATTATAAACTTAGAAGAAATATTGCAAAAATATTATTAGTTATGATAGTATTGCTCCCAATCTTTATAATTAATAGAGTAAAGATATTAAATGCACCTCTTTATATTTCTAATTTAAAATATAGTAAAATTATTGATACATTGTTTAGTATTAATTACACAAAAGATGAAATTAAAGATACCATAAATTATTTGAAAAATAATAAAAAGATAAATGATAAAACAAATGATTATATAATAGAACTTGATGATAAAGGATATAATAAAACTACTATTGATTATGTTCTTAGAAACTTAAAAAGTAGTCAAATTACAGAATTTTTATCTAAAAAATATAATAAAGATTATGAGGAATATATAAAAAATGATTTGTTTAAATATTCTAAATTTGATAGATATCTAAATTACCAAAAAAATAATAAAAATTTAAGTATTGATGAAATAGTTTATAGAATTGAACTTAATTTGGATAAAGAATATTATGAAGATAGTGTGATTGTTAAAAATCCTAACGATATTACTGTTTTAACTAATAAATATTTAGAAATACCTGAAGATTATGAACCAGATGACTTAGTTGATATGTCAGATGATTACGCTAATAACAGCTATGGACAAAAACAGTTAAGAAAAGAAGCATATGACAAATTTGTAGAAATGTGTGATGCATCTAGAAAAGATGGTGTTAATTTCTATGCAGAATCTGCATATAGAAGTTATGATTATCAAAAAATAATATATGACAATTATGTATATGAAAATGGTAAAGAAAAAGCAGATAAATTTGCTGCTAAACCTGGATTTTCAGAACATGAACTTGGACTTGCGATTGATCTTGCTAACATATGGACTATAACAACTAAAGGAGAAGAATATGCATGGCTTTCTAAAAATGCATATAAATATGGATATATATTTAGATATAAAGAAGAATGGGAAGATATAACTGGTTATGCTGCTGAATCATGGCATATAAGATATGTTGGAGTAGAAACTGCAACTAAAGTACATAAAAAAGGTATGTCATATGAAGAATATTATATAAAATATATTGCAAATAAAAAGAACTAAGTTCTTTTTATTTTATATCATTCAATTTTTCAAAATACTTTTGTAAATATAGTTTTACGCCTAATTCTCTAAAATTTTCATAAATTGAAATTCCTTGAAATTCCTTCTGTTATAATACATACTACTACACTACCATAAAAAAATATATCTACATCTATGAAATATTTGATACAAAATCCTAATAAAACTGCTACAATCCATCAAATTTTTTTAATATATCCATCTCTTGAAATAGATGAATTAATTTTTTTATTTTTAATCGTCTTTAAATATTCAGTTACTATATCAGTAAATATAAAAATAAAGTTTTCGTATTTATAATATCTATTATTTTTATTATAAATTTTTCCATATGATCACCTATAATCTATATCAATATGACAAGCATTTCCAGTTATATAATAAGTATATCTTACCCTACCACTTGATACTATTTTTTAATAAATTTTGACCACTTACTAAAACATATATACTATTGTTTTCCTATTAAATTCTAGGATTAGATACACTGTTTGGTAATTCATCGTTTTGTTTCCTATATCTAGTTACACTTTCTATTTAAAGTTTTTATATTTTTTTAAAGAACCTCCTACATTTATATTTCTAATAAAATCTTTTTGTTTTTCATTAAGTAATTCTTTTTTTAACCATAATACTGATGATGTATTATAAATTATGTAAAAATATATCTTATTTTCAATAATTTTTTTTATACTTGTATATTCTATTTTTTTAGTTCTATCTTCCATATTTGCTATAAAAAAATCACCATAAAACTTTAGAGTATATTCCTTATAATTTAACTGTTTTGTAAGTATTTTGTATTGTTTTCGTGTAGTTATTTTTATTGTTAAAAATACACTAAATAGAATTAGAAGAAGAAATATTAAATACACTATAAATAAAAATAAAACGTCATATATGGATGTTTCTTCTATCATAGAGCCTACTAAGGCAGATAAAAAATATACTATTGTAAAAATAATTATACCTTTTTTTGGTATTCTTACTGGAAATTCCTTAATATAAACTTTAATATAATCTTTAAATTGTTTAAAACTACATTCTCCATTATAATTAAAAATTTCTTTAGTATTTTCATTATTCATAATTATCTTATATAGTATTAGTAGTCATTTACAAGATAAATTATATAATATGTAATGACTAATTAACTATAATCCTCCATCGAATTTCTTTGAACTTTATCTAGTTTTATATTGTAACATATTTACACATTTACATCAATATTCTTTAACTGTTCTACTTATATAATTTGTTCAAATATAATTTTTGTTCCTTCTAAATAATAATTGATTTATTATTCTTTATATCACTAATATAATTCTTATATTATTAAATATTTCTTTTTCAACATTATATATAGTTTCTTTCTGTTATATATTCCTTGTTGAAATTAAAATTAATTTAAATTTATAAATTATCATGTAAAATAAATTCCAAATAATTTACAAAGTAAAAAGAACTGAGTTCTTTTTATTTTATAATATCAAATATTATATTTTCTTCTTTTATTTTTTCACTACTTATAATAAATGCATCACTTAATAACTTAGTATCTACAATATTATCACTAATTACATATCCAATAACTTCATCCTTATTAACATAATCATTTATACCTTTTTCTAATATAATTCCTACACCATAATTTATATTATCTTCTTTTGTTTTTCTTCCAGCACCTAAATCATTTGCAAATCCTGCTAATTTTAATGTATCAATATCAGTTATATAACCATCTTTTTCACTTAATACTTCATACTTATTTTTACAAATATCTATATTATTTATATCTCCACCTTGATATTTTACAAATTCTAAAAACTTATTATATCCTTCTTTATTATTTAGCTTTTCTTTGACCATATCAAAAGCATCTTCTACACTAATATTTTTTCCTAAAGATACCATATATGATGCGATAATTAAACATAAATTTGTAAATCTTTCTTCCCCATTACAATTTAATGTATCAATTGCTTCTTTTACTTCAATACCATTTCCAATAGTTTTTCCTAAAGGGTAATTCATATTAGTAACAATAGCAACTACTTCTTTATTAAATTTTTTACCTATATTAATCATAGTTTTAGATAGTTCTTTGGCATCATCTATTGTTTTCATAAATGCACCTTTACCTACCTTTACATCTAAAACTATTTTATCGGCACCAGAAGCAATTTTTTTACTCATTATACTAGATGCAATTAAAGGAATAGATTCAGTTGTTGCTGTTACATCTCTTAGTGCATATATTTTTTTATCTGCAGGTGCTAAATTACCTGTTTGCGATATTAATGATATTTTTATATCATTTACTTGTTTTATAAAGTAATCCATATTAATAGTTGTATTAAATCCTTTAATTGATTCTAATTTATCAATTGTACCTCCGGTAAATCCAAGTCCTCTTCCACTCATTTTAGCTATAGGTACCCCACATGAAGCAGTAAGAGGTGCAACTACTAAAGTAGTTTTATCACCTACCCCACCTGTTGAGTGTTTATCTACTTTTATTCCATCAATAGTCGATAAATCAATTATATCTCCACTTTCAATCATAACTTTAGTTAAATTAAATGTTTCATCTAAAGTCATACCATTAATAGTTATAGCCATTAAAAATGAACTCATTTGATAATCTTTAATTTCACCATTAATAAATCCATCAACCATATATTTGATTTCTTCATATGTTAATTCTTCCTTATTTTTCTTTTTAGTTATAATATCAATTATACTCATATTCTCACCTACTATACAAAATTATAACATAATTTAATAATAATATAAATTAATGATATTGACTATTTACATTTTTATGTTATAATTTATATTGCAAACATTTTGTAGCGTTTTTTGAAGTATTTAATGTGTTATTTACGAATAAGTATTATTAGTACTATACCCTTTTTAAGCTACGTATAGGAAAATATTAAAAAATAACACCCTATATACTGGCAAAAAAGTACTTAAAGTTTGAAATTTAGTAAAGGAGGAAAAGGAAAATGTCAAGATATACTGGACCTGCGAATAAAAAAAGTCGTAGAGTTGGTTTTTCTACTTTAGAAAATGGTAAAGATATAGTTAAAAGACCTTATAAACCAGGTGTTCATGGACAAGACAGAAAAGCAAAAGCTTCTAACTATTCTATTCAATTAAATGAAAAACAAAAAGTTAAATTTACTTATGGACTAAATGAAAAACAATTCAGAATACTTTTTGAAAAAGCTGGTAAAATGCAAGGTATTCATGGTGAAAACTTCTTAAAACTTCTTGAAAGTAGATTAGATAATATTGTTTATCGTATGGGACTTTCTAGAACAAGAAGAGGTGCTAGACAAATAGTTAATCATGGACATATACTTGTTAATGGTAAAAAGGTTGATATACCATCATATTCAGTTAAACCATCAGATGTTATTAGTGTAAAAGAATCTTCTAAAGATCATAAAGCTATTAAAGAAGCACTAGAAGCTATTAACAATACTGTTGAATATGTAACATTTGATAAAAATAAACTTGAAGGTACATATGTTAGATATCCTGAAAGAAGTGAACTTAGTTCAGATATTAATGAAGCATTAATCGTTGAGTTTTATAGTAGATAATAAAAAAATCCAAGTTAATCTTGGGTTTTTATTTTGATTTTTTATTTAATAAATGTAAGAATAATGAAACTATAACTATATTAGATATTGATATTAATATATTATCAATATTTGCTTTATTCATTCTTTCAATATATTTTTTCTCACTAATATAACTTTCATTACAATTATTTTTAGCAAGTTCTTGATCTATTTCTTCTGCAGGTATTTTATCTAATGCACAAACTTCTTTAGAATATGTTTCGTATGTTGGAACTACTTCTTTATTAATAATTTTAATTCCAACACCTAAAGTAATTACTATAGCAACCATAAGCCATATAACTAGTATTGAATTAACTACCTTTAAAAATATATCTTTTTCCTTTGAAAATAATTTTGTCATTATTTACCTCCTAATTAAATATAACTAAATAATATTTCTTTTTTCCTCTTCTAACTACTATATATTTATTATACAATGCATTTTCTTTATTTACAAGCATATCTAAATCATTTATTTTTTCTCCATTAATACTAATAGATCCATTTGTAATAAATTCTCTTGCTTCTCTTTTACTAGATAATATTTTAGTATTAACAAGCATATCAACTATATTACATTCTTCATCTATAGTAATAGTTTCAACCCCACTCATAGCAGATTTTAATTCATCTTCACTTAATTCTTTTATACTTCCATTAAATAATGCATTTGTTATTTTAATTGCAGATTCATATCCTTCTTTGCCATGTAAAAATGTAACTATTTCTTCTGCTAATTTTTTGTGTGCTAAACGCTTTTCAGGTTCTTTATTTGTACTATCTTCTAATTTATCTATTTCTTCTTTACTTAAAAATGTATATTTCTTTAAATAATCTATTACCATTGAATCTTCAACATTTAAGAAAAATTGATATAATTCATAACTAGACGTCTTATTTTTATCAAGCCATATAGCATTACCTTCACTTTTACCTAACTTTTTACCTGTACTATCAGTAATAAGTGGTATTGTAAATCCATATACTTCTTTACCTGTTTTTTTACGAACTAAATCTATTCCAGATGTAATATTTCCCCATTGATCTGAACCTTCCATTTGTAATATACAATTTTTATTTTCATATAAATATAAAAAATCAAGCGCTTGCATTATCATGTAAGAAAATTCTGTATAGGTAATACCTGTTTCTAATCTTCTTCTAATTATATCTTTATCAAGCATATAGTTAACATTAAAGTATTTACCATAATCTCTTAAGAAGTCAATAAAATTAATTTCTTTAGACCAATCATAGTTATCTACTACTTCATATCCAAATAAATCTGTTACTTGCTTTTTCAAGCATTCTACATTATGATTAACTTCTTCTTTTGTAATCATAGGTCTTTCAGTTGTTGGTCTTGGATCTCCAATTTGTCCAGTTGCTCCTCCAATTAATAATATTGGATGATTATTATTCTTTTCTAGTCTCTTAGCAACTAATAAACTACATAAATGTCCTATATGTAAAGAATCTGCAGATGGATCTGTACCCCAATAAAATGTACAATTACCACTATTAATCATATCTTTAATTTTTGGATCAGAAACATCTTTTATTAATCCTCTCCACTGTAATTCTTCAAATAATTCCATAAATCCTCCTTAAACAATAAAAAATCTAGATGTAAGGACTAATTATAGCGGTACCACCTTACTTCATAGATTTCTATGCTCTTTAATCTATTAACGCTAGATATACGAATTAATTCATTATACTGTATATTCATTAATTATATGCTTAAAGTTACACCAAATCTTTAAGTCTCTTTATTTCATATAATTAATTACTAATATATAAATCATAATTAATTTACACATTAATTTTATTATAAAAATTATAAATAGTCAATAAAAAAGAAGATTATTCTTCTTCTAATTTAGCTAAAACTTCTTTACATACATTAGCTGCTTGTTTTTTTACTTCTTTAGCTGCTTTTTCAAGTACTGGAGTTCCTTTTTCTTTAGCATATTTAACTAATTCTTCAGTTTTCTTTTTTAAATCTTTTACTTTTTTTTGAGCAATTTCTTTAACTTTTTCTTTATCTAAATCTTCTATTTCTTTTTTTATTTCATCTATCTTATTTTCAAGATTTTCTTTTACTTCATTAACATCTACTTCTTTTGCTTTTTTTACTAAGTTATTAATTCTAACCTTTAAATCCTCTCTAAGTTCGTCACCTTTCTTTGGTGCGAATAAAAGTGCTAATCCTGCTCCTATACCTGCACCTAAAATTAATTTTCCAGTTCCTTTTTTACTCATTTTCATCTTCCTTTCCTTTCTCTTTCTTTTTAAATATTTTATTAAATATACTTACTATAAAGTTTATGAATCTATCTCCAAGTAAGTTCATCTTACTACTAACACCATCAATTACATGGAAAAAATTATTTAATGATTCAACTTTATCATTAACATTATCTACTATTATCTGTACTTTATTCATTGCTTTAATAACTTTTACTGCTATTACGATTAATAATATAATAAGTACTATTAATAGTATATAAATAACTATTGGTAAAAATTCATCTAAAAACATCATATTATTCTTCCTCCTCTTCGTCTTCTTCGGAGTTATACATATTATCTATTAAATTAAATAAATCTTGTTCTTTTGTTTCTGATAATATTTTTTCTTCTTCATTATTTTCTTCAACATCAATATTATCTTCTTTTTCTTCTTCATCTTTTGGTGAATCATCTTCTTCAAATGTTACATCATTATATACTATTTTAACTTCATCATCATTATCTGTATCTTCTTTTTCTTCTTCATTTAAATTAAAGAAAATTCCTTTTGATTTTTCTTCTTCTTCATTACTTTCATACATATTTCCATATGCTTTTTTTCTAATAATGTCATAATTTAATTTTTTAGATTCATTAAAACTGTTACTTGCGTCTATTGCTACATCTTCTTTTTTATAATTTTTATCTAATACTCCATATATTGGAGATATAACAGGAGTTGGTTTAAATTTTTTTACTTCTTTCTTTTCCTCTTCATTAAAGTACTTTGAATATGTTCTTGACTGTGAATTATGATTAACAGAAATACTATTTCTTTTAGGTTCAGATCTATTAATAACTGTTTCTTTTAAATCTGTATTTTTTTCTCTAACTTCATATTCAATACTATTATCATCATCAACATCCATAGGAAAATTAAATGTTCTTTCAGATCTAAATAATTCTCTTTCTGTTATCTCTTCATTTTCTTTTTTTTCTTTATGATGAACTTTAACTGGAATTTCAATTTCTTCTTCATCTTGATCTTCTTCTACTTCATCATCAAAAAAGAAATTTTTTACTTTTTCAAATATTTTCATATTAATCCTCCTCTTGTGTTGATTCTAATTCTTTCTTTTCAATTAAACTTTCCGCTGATGACTCTCCACTATAATTATCATATTCATTAATATAATCTAAAAAGTTATCTTGAGAAGTTTCTTTAGTTTCAAATATATTATAAGTTTCATTATCACTTAAATTGTATTTTTTATCTCCTAATAACGTCTCTATTGTATTATCATTATACTTTATACTAGAAAGAATATATGAAATACTACTAATTGAATCAACTAATTCATAATCATTTACATATGCTTCTATTTTTGCATAATTATACATCATCTGTATATAGTATTTATTATCTACTTTATTTACTTGTAAATATCCATATTTATTTTTTTGTTTTAGCTTTTCTGATATGTATGCTTTTTTATTTACTTTATATTCCTTTTGTATATTGTGATAATAACTTACAACATCAACATACATGTAAAATGTTTTTCCCTCATAATATAGAACTTTATTAAAATCATTTGTATCTTTAACTGATATATATGCTGGCAAATAATATTGATATCCAACTGCATCTTTATTTATATATTTTACATTTCTATTTAATATTAAATTTACATTTGATATTACATCATCGTTACTAATATCTTGGATTTTACATCCTGTAAATACAAATAGGCATAGCAAAATTATTAATATTTTCTTTATAAACATATAACACCTACTCTATCATCTATAATTATAACAAAAATTGTATGAATAATAAAGTATTTTTTTAAATTATGTAAAAATTATGAATTATATTTAAATAATTAGTTTTAAAAAAATCCTAAATGGATTAATTAAACTTTAAATGCATTAAATTCTATCTTTAATTTATCTGCTACTGTTACAATAAATTCACTATTTGTTGGTTTTGCTTTATCATAATCTACACTATGTCCAAAAATTTCTTCCATAAGATCTAAATTACCTCTATTCCAACTTACCTCAATCGCATGTCTTATTGCTCTTTCTACTCTTGAAACTGAAGTATTAAATCTAGATGCAATATCTGGATACAATTCTTTAGTTATTCCTCCTACTATATCTGGATTATTATATAATAGTAATATACTTTCTCTTATATATTGATATCCCTTTATATGTGATGGAACACCTAGTTCATGAAGCAATTTTGTTACAGATATTCTTAAATCTTGTTCATGTGCATTTGCAGTTTTAAATTCTACTTGATTAGTTGCTTCTAAAACTCTTTGTTCTAAATCTTCTAAATCAAATGGTTTTAATAAAAAATATTTAATATTATATGCTGATACTCTTCTTATCATTTCATCTGCATTAAAAGATGTAACAACAATTATATTTGGTTTAATATTTCCATTTTCTACTTCATCTAGAAAATATAATCCATCTTTATTAGGCATAATTAAATCTAGTAAAACTAGATCTATTTCTTCACTATGCTCTTTTAATATTTTAAAGCCTTCCTCTCCATCATGTGCTTCGTAGGTAACCTCCATTTTACTGCTATTTTTACAGTACTCTCTTACCATATGTATTAAACTTAAATTATCATCTACTACTAGTAGTCTTTGTTTTTTCATTTCGTCTTTTCCTCTCTTTATTTTTTTTACTTCTAAATTATACAACAAAATTTGCCGCGATACTAGAGATTATATTATCTTGTTTTGTCGAATTTTGTCGAAAAAAATCACTTTATTTGAAGTAGTCCTAAACTATGTAATATTTGTGTAAACTTATTAACATCAAAACATAGTCTGCCTACTAAAATTCCATCAGAAATTTCTAAAATTTTATTTATATTTAACTCATTAACATTACCGCCATATAAAACATTTACATCAAAATTATATTTATTTTTTACATGACTTTTAATATCATCTATATATTTTTTTACTAATTTAATATCAACATTTAAATTACTATTTATCATATAAAATGGCTCATATGCAAGTATTATATTCTTAATTTCATCTGGTTTAATATCTTTTAAACAATTGTCTATTTGATTAATTATACTTTTAAATTCTTCTTTTTTTTCATTTCCTATACATAATATTACTTTAAGATTATGTGATAAGCAATAATTAATTTTTTTATTTATAATCTCATCTGTTTGTAAATTTCTTACACTATAATGACCTAATAAAGCATATTTTACATTATTATTTAAATTTATATTATTTATATCTTGATATGCTATATTATAATTATTTGATTTGAATAAATCTATATATTTATCATCTACACAAATAATTAAATTATCATACTTATATTTATTAATCTTATCCACATAATTTTTTACATTTGACTCATTCAATGATGATTTTAAATTTCCAACTATTATTTTATTCATAATCTATATTTCCTTTTACTGATAATGTTTTTTATTTTATTAATTATGTTTTTGTTAGATTTATAATTTTCTATTGCAGTTTTATATACTTTTAGTACTTTTTGTGCAAAATATTCAGATGTAAAATCATCTGATAATATCCTAGATTGATTAGATAGTCTATTATATAAATCTTTATTACAATATAATTTTAATATATAATCTATGTACTGTTCATCTGTTTCAAACAAATAACCATTAAAATCATTTATAACACTATTAAAAAACGCATCATCTTTTATCGCAACTACAGGAAGTGATGAACTAATTGCTTCTATAATAGTTAAACCTTGTGTTTCTGTTGTTGATGCACTTACAAATACATTTCCTAATTGATAATATATTGGAATATCATCTAACAATACTTTACCTGTAAATATTACATTATCAGAAATATTTAAGTCTTGAGTCAATTTTTTTAATTTATTTATATCAGGTCCATCCCCCACTATAAATAATTTAAAATTTTTATTCATATCTACTAACTTTTTATGATTAATTATAAGTTTATCTACACTCTTTTCTTGAGCAAGTCTACAAACTGTCATTATTACAAAATCTTTTTTCTTAATATTATATTTTTTTCTTAAAGCATTTACTTTCTTAATATCAAAATTTTCTTTATAAAATTTACTTGTCTCAATACCCGTTGGAACTATATGAATATTTTTAGTAAAATTATATTTATCTTTAAATAAGTTATATATTTTATTTGATGGAACAATTAATTCTGTAACAGTCTTGTCCTCAAAAAAAACAGATAAGTACTTAATACTTTTTTTGCATATTTCATCTAATATCTTTTTATTTTTAGTTATATAATGTGTATAATCTTCCCAATTTGTATGATATGTATGAACAAGTGGTATTGATAATTGTGCTGATACTATTCTTGCAAATATTCCAATAGTAAATTCCACATTTGAATGAATTACATCTAGATTCATTTTTTTTATGATATTAAGTGCTTTTATTGGATAAACACTTGTAAATTTATAATCATAACACCTAGCTAGTTGAAGAGATGGTAATCTTAATATTTTACCATCATCTTCAATACTATATTTTAATTTTTCGTCACTAACAGTTATTATAAATACTTCATGCCCTTGTTTTTCTAAAGCATGTTGAAGCATTAATATACTAGTTGATACTCCATTTACTAATGGAGGATATGATTCTGTAAATATTCCTACTCTCATTTTTCTACCCTCTTTTTAACAAATATAAGTGATAAAGCACCCAATATCATCGATAAATAATATGTAATAAATCTCCATAATATCATACATGCAGATAATAATGTGGAAGTTGTAAACCCTTTAAAAAATTCTAAAAAGGCATATTCAAGTCCTCCTGTTCCTCCTGGTATTGGAATAAATGATCCTATAAAGAAAGTATAACTAGAACATACTATTGAATCTAAAAAAGATATTACATCAAGTTTACCTATACTTGCAAATATAAATAATGGTATTGAATAAAAGAATATAAAAGAAATTAGATTATAACCTATAGATTTTAATAGTATAGATTTATTTTCTTTAAAGTATGTACTACTGTTATAGAATTCATCAATTTTTTTTGATGCTAATTCTTTTAATTTTTCTCTATTTTTAATGAATTTAAAACTAAATATAAAATTAAAAATTTTATTAAATATCTTTGTATTTACATTTTTTGCTTTACCTAAAAATAATAATATAAGTAATATTACTACATTAACTGTATATCCAATCATTACTATTTTCCTAAGTAAACTTGTTTGTGGAATTATAATAAGATAATTGTTTATTATAATTGAAAGTGTACCAAATAATATAAGTGATATTTGATATGAGATAAAATTTTGTAATAATGCATTACCAGATTCTGTTACCTTTATTCCTTGTTTTTTTAGTAAATACATTTGGAAAGGTTGTCCACCTGATGAAAAAGGTGTAATAGCGTTAAAGAATAATGCGCTACTCATTAAAATAAAGGTATCTTTAAATTTATAATTTTTATCTATTTCTTTTAGATATAAATGCATTGATAATGATTGAAATAAAACTTGAAATATCATAAATAACAATGCAATAAATAAAAATCCAAAATTTGCATTTAATAAATGATTAACGATTTGATGAAAATTATCTTTCATTATCAAATACATTATTAAAATTGATACAAATATTAATATTAAAATATTTAACCTATATTTTTTCATATTTATTCCCCTATATATTTTAATCCATCTAATGTTTTTCCTTCTAAAAATTTTAAAGATGCTCCTCCTCCTGTTGATATATGATAAAATTTATTTTTATAACCATATTTTATAGCAGCAGAAGCAGAATCTCCTCCTCCTATTATAACTTTTGCATTTGTATTATATAATATACTTAATAAATTTTTTGTTCCATATGAAAATACTTCATTTTCAAATGCCCCTGCAGGTCCATTTAAAAAAATTGTTTTAGAATCTTTAATATTTTCTGTTATTTTATCTAATGTTTTTTCACCTATATCTAATCCCATCATATTACTTGGAATATTTTCAATATCTACTAATATTTTATTTTTACTATTTATATTATCTGATACATATACATCTTGAGGCAATATAATTTTATCTTTATATTTATTAAGTAAATTTTTACAATAATTTAAGTTATCTTCATCAAATATTGATTTTCCAATATCAATATTTTCTGCTTTTAAAAATGTAAATGCCATAGCACCCACTATCACCATTTTATCAACTTTATCAATAAGATTTGATATTATACCAATTTTATCAGAAACTTTTGATCCTCCTAGAATTATTACAAATGGTTTTTTAGGATTAAATAATTCACTTAATTTATTTATTTCTTCCTCCATTAAAAATCCTATTGCACTAGGAACTAATTGTGATATTCCAGTTGTTGAAGCAGCATTTCTATGTGAAACTCCAAAAGCATCATTTATATATACATCACACAAACTTGATAAATATTTTGCAAGTTGTTCATCATTATTACTTTCTTTTTTGTCATCAATATCAAAAAATCTAATATTTTCAAGCATTACTATTTTATTTTTACTTATTTCACTTTTAATATCATCTTCGTATGTACAAAATTTAATATCTATATTTAACAATTTAGATAACCTATCACACACTATTTTTAATGAATTTTTTTTCATATCATCTTTTGTCTTAATTCTACCAAGATGAGAAATAATTATAACTTTATATGCATTATCAATTGCGTATTGTATTGTAGGTATACTTTTTACTATTCTATTATCATCTTGTATTTTACCATTAATAATAGGAACATTAAAATCACATCTAATTAAAACCTTTTTATCTTTTATATTAATATCTCGTATCGTTATCATGTTTACCCTACTTTCTTAACTATTATATCATATAGAAAGTAAAAATAAAAGAATCGATTGATTCTTTTATCTAACATTAACCGTACATGTTCCTTTTCGTCCATTTGCAGATGATACAACTATTGTTGCACTACCTTTTGATATACCTACAACAATTCCATCTGATGAAATAGTTGCTATACTAGTATTTAATGAAGAATAAGATAAATTTTTATTAGTTGCATTACTTGGATTTATTGTAACTAGAAGTTTCCTATTTTCATTAACTGAAATATTCATTGAAGTACAACTTACACTACTAACTGATACTGTAGGTTTATTATCTGGTATAGTACTTGAACAACTTTTTACAGTAAATTGTTTACTAGCATGTGCTACATTACCTGCACTATCAGATACTTGATAATATAAATTATATACTCCTGGTTGATTTATAACTCCTGTATCGCCTGTAATAGATACTCTACTTGTTATATTACCATCAACATTATCTCTTGCTACATAACCATATGGACCATTAACAGCAATATTAACACTATTACCTGCGCATATTGTTTGATATAAACTATTATCATTAAAAGTTATTATAGGAGCTGTTACATCTTTTTCATAAGATGGTGCTGGACTTGGAGTATTATTTTCTGGTTTTTGTGGAGTTTCTGGAACTTGTGGTTCAACAGGTTTCTCTGGTTCAACAGGATTTTCTTCTTCTATTTCCTTTTCTTCAACTATAACTGTTCTTTCTTTTGTAGTTTTATTTTTTGATGAATCAGATACTGTATATTTCAATTTGTAAGTACCTACTTTTGATGTGTCAACTTCTCCTGTTATTTTTATTTTAGAAGTTATATCCCCATCAATATTATCCATAGCAATAGCACCTAGTTCTTCATATTTATCTCCTTGCTTTATTTTAATTGTTTCATCGCCAAATAATTCTATAGTAGGTTTTACTGTGTCATTTTGAGTTTGAGTTTTTTCTTCATTCTTATTACCATTAGTAGGTCTAGTACCATATCCTTTTGTTTTATAAATTTTCTTACATGTTATATATGCATTATATGTTATATTTTCACTAATTTCATCCTTACTTTTATCTTCAGATGAATCTTCATTACTTTCTATTTGATCTTCTTCATTATTTATTTCTTCTGCTACATTTTTTTCATCATTTGTTTCTTCTATTATATTTTCTTCTATTTTATCATCATTTTCAAGTCCTTGAGCAATAACATATCCATCACAATCAGATGCCCTCTTGTTTATTACTAATTTTTGTTTTAATAAATCATCAATTTTTATTTCACGCCATTCATTTTCCTTTAAAGATATTTTCTCTTTTAACAAATAATTAGGAGCAGCATATTCTAATTGACTTTCAAATTTAATATAATCTTTTTTTAAATTACTTTTCCTTATAAAAATAAAAGCTATTACTGATCCTATTATTAGTATAATTACTGAAAACATAATTATTTTACCTTTTGTTAACCATTTTGTTTCTTCCATAAATCCTCCTAATCATAATTACATTATAACACAAAAAGAAAATAAGTAAATGATTTTACTTATTTAATATTCACTATAATTAGCAGTCATATATTTTTTTCCACATTTTATATATGGTCTATAAACAATTTCATAGTCATCTTTCGATATATCTTCTTCACTTGCTATTATAACATATCCACTACATTTATTAGAAAGTTCATTATAAACAAGATTCATATCAGATAATTCTTTTATTGTTACTTTCTTTTCTTCTCCATCTTCTACTTCAATATTTTTTATTTCATAATAATTTTCGGCAGCAGACATTAATTCTTTTTCGAAACCTGTATACTTTTTCATTGTAGAAGTATGAACTATTTTAAATGATATATATGTTATTAATATGATTACTATAATTACTACAAATAGTAATACCTTACCTCTTGTTAAAAATTTTGTTTCTTCCATTTTTACCCTCTTATTTTAGAAATTGTTTAAATTATTCTTGATTAGAACTAGATTGTGAATCTTCGTTTTCATTAGAACTAGATTCTGAATTTTCATCTTCATTAATCTGTGGAATAACTACTGTTTCTTCTTTTTCATATCCGTATTCAAAATCTTTTGCTTCTGAATTATTTGGTACACCAGTTTCACTAACATCTAATATACTTGCATTAGATTCAGTGTTTGAATTATTATCATCTTCATATTTTGCACTGCCAAATGCTAATATTGGAAGAGTTATTATTGGGAAAAATACATTTAATACTCCAAATCCAACACCTTTACCAAATTTTTTAGCAAGTTCAATATATAATCTGAAAAAAATATATATATTTGCAAATGGTATTATGAAGAAAACAATTTGCCATACTTCAATTTTACAAATTTCAAGTAGTACAACCATATTATATATTGGAATAATTGATTCCCAACCTTTTTTACCTGCTTTCTTAAATATTTTCCACATAGAAACTATAATTAAGACACTTGCTGCAATTGATATAATCCATGTACCAATTCCAATATCTGCTATACTATTATAGTCATAATAAACATCATAATTCATTTTAATTCTCCTTTCTATATTAAAATATACAATAAAAATTTAAATAAATCAATAATAATTAAAAAAAAGATAATTTTGATATTATCTTTAATAAAATACTGCTCCAAGTTGAGGATCCATTTGTACCCATCTATTATCTATATATACTTCAAGCCATTGATGAGTCCACTGGTTTGCATTTATATGCTTACATTGTAATCCACCCTGTTCACAAAGTAGCATTGCAGCCTTGCAAAAACCTGAACAAGCAGCTATTTTAAGTACAAAAGCTGCATATGCTTCATTACCATAATTTGTTTTATATGCTTCATTACTTTGATTTAATTGACGATCAACATTTGAATATAAATATGTAGCTATTGCTTGTGCTTTTTGTAAATCACTCATACCAGATTTAAATATTTGGGCTCCTATTTTTCTTGCTTCTGATCTTGCTATTGCTAATCTTCCACTTACTGTACTTGCATCACTTTGTGATGATGAGCTACTACTAGAACTATTAGTACTTGAACTATAACTACCTCTATATGAAACTGTAGGTTTTGCTTTAACTACTACTTCCATTTCTTGTTCTGCTTTGTTTCCATTTTTATCAACAGCAAATATTTTAACCTTATAAGTACCTGCCTTTGATGTATCTACTTCACCTTCTGTTTGTACTGTAATATTTCCTTCTTTTTCATCAGTCGCAGTTATTCCATCTAATATATTTAAATTATCTCCTACAGTAATAGTTTTATTACTAACTCCATTTAATACAGGTGATATTGTATCTTCTATTTTTAATGTAATCTTTTTATGATTTTTTATTTTTTCTACATGTTCTTTTATTATTTTATATTTATAATTATTAGTTAAATATATATCTATAGTTACTTTTCCTACTTTTTCAAATTTTACTTCATTTTTTTCATCTATTTTTTTACTATCAACATTTATTTCAATATTAGTACCTTTCTTTATCTTTTTTTCATTAATTAAATTATTTTTTAATTCATCATACGACCATGTTGTTAAAAATTCTATATTATTTTTGTAATCAATAAATGCAGTTTGATTTTGATTTTTAATTTTTTCTATATTATTTTTTATAACTGTTTTTTGCCTTTCAACTAGATAATAAAATATACCACAAACTATTAATAACAATATTATTACAATAACAATTATTTTTTTTAATTTACTACTTTTCTTTTTTTCACCATTTTTATCTTTTTCTTTTTCTACTTTCTTACTATCTTTTTCATTTATTTCTTCTTTTTTATTTTTCTTACTCATAAGCGCACCTTCTCTATACTAATTTTAAAACAATTTATAATTTATATCAATAATAAAAATTAAAATATATTAGATAATAATGAAATAAAATAATCATAAACTCAATTTACTTTTTGAAATAATAATGATTTATCTTGCATCATTAAAATTCAATGTATTATATAAAAAATTATAAATTATGATACAATAATATTGATTAAAAATTAAATAAACAAGAAATATAAAAAAAGAATTTAATAAGAAGTGAGGAATAAAATGAGTAAATATTATGATAACATCAGCAAGGAAATAAAAGATTATTTTGAAATTTTAGAACCAAAATTCCCAGAATGGCTAAATGAATATATAGATACAAAAGAATTATTATCACAACAATATATTAGTGTTACTTGTGGTACAATTTATTCAAATTTATTTGAGAGCGATTTTTTCTATTCAAGTCTTGATCATTCAGTTGCCGTTTCTTTAATTATATGGCATTTTACTCATGACAAAAAACAAACTTTGTCTGGATTATTTCACGATATATCAACACCTGCATTTAAACATTGTATAGATTTCTTGAATGGAGATTATATGAATCAAGAATCAACTGAAGATTTAACTACTGAAATTATAAAAAATTCTAAAGAAATAATGGCTTTATTAAAAAGAGATAATATTGAAATATCTGAAGTTGATAATTATCATCTTTATCCAATAGCTGATAATAATACTCCTAAATTATCTGCTGATAGATTGGAATATTCATTATCTAATGCATTATTTACTTATAAATTATTAGATATAAAAAGTATTAAAGAAATATATGATGATATAGAAATTCAAAATAACGAAGAAATTGAAATGGAACTTGGTTTTAAAACTAAAAAGGTAGCTAGAAATTTTGTGAAAGTTACTAGTAGATTATCTGTTATTTATCGTGAAGATAGAACTAGGTATTCTATGCAATTTATTGCTGATATTCTAAAGAAATTAAGTGATGAAGATAAAATATCAAAGAAAGATTTGTATGAATTAAAAGAAAGTGATGTAATAGATATTATTGAATCTTCTAAATATAAAAATATTTTTAATTTGTGGAAAAACGCTAAAAAAGTAAAAATTTCAAAAGAAGAACCAGAAAATGTTTATTATGTTCATCATGGAGCAAAAGTTAGATATATTGATCCCTTATTTAATGGCAAAAGAATTTCTAAGTGTTGCAAAATTGCAAATAAGATGATAGAAAATAATTTGGCTTATGATATGAGTAATTATGTATATTTAGATTTCAAAATTGATTAAAATAAAGGCAAAGTTGTAAAATATTGTCTTTATTTTTATAAAATAAAGACGTTATAATAAATTTGTTTAAAATTGTTCTATAGTCAATTGTTAAAAACAAAGTAATTAACTTCCACTAGGAATTTTTATTTAAAAAAATCATCTCTAAATAGAGATGAAATATATTTAAATGCCAGAGTATTTCAAACAAGTTCGTCATAGAAACAATAACACAGGCTATTTAAAACTACTAATAGTAAAGTTGATAAACAACTAATCACTATATTTTTTATTATTTATGTAATTTATCTAGCAATGATAGTTTTTTAATTCTAATATTATTATCTTTACCGGTTCCTAATTCAATATTGGGTTTAATAGTTTTTCCATGGAAATCACTACCACCACTTATTAATAATCCATATCTATTTGCTATTTTCAAATAATAATCCATTTCTTCTTTTGAATGACTTGAATGATATACTTCAATACCTTTTAGTCCAAAACTAATCATTTCTTTTAATAGAATAAAAAATTCCTTTTCTGATAATTCTAATGACTTTGGATGAGCAAGAACTGGTATACCACCACTATTTTTTATTAGTTCTAAACATTCTTGATATTGTAATCCTTTGCCAGTTTGTCTTGTTTTATTATATGCATCTATTAAATACTTATCAAATGCATCTTGTAATGATGTAGCATATCCATATTTAACACAAAGTTTTGCTAAATCTGGGCGACCTAAATTATGATTAGCATTGACTAGTTCTTTTATATCTTTATAACTAAATCTAATTCCATAATCTCTTTTAATTTGTTCCATTATTGATAATACTGAATCAATACTATTATCTCTTAAATCTACCATTTTTTTATTTAATGCTTCATTATTTAAGTCAATGCCATAACCTAAAATATGCATTCTTCCTTTATCAGTTTTTGCGGATAATTCAATACCATTAATAATTTCTATCCCACTATCTACAATTATATCTTCATTTCTATTAACTTTTTTTATTCCTTCAATAGTATCATGATCTGTTATAGCAAGTGTACCAATTTTTTTATCTATAGCTAATCTTATTAATTCTTGAGGTGATAAATCACCATCTGAATAATTAGTGTGAGTATGCATATCAATTAATTTTTCCATAATTAACTCCTTAATATTAGTTTTTTACCTTCTTCAGCAACTTCAACATTTTTAAAATTTTGTATTGCCTCTTCTAAATAAAATTTTTTATCTTCTTCAGGCCAAAAATGAGTCAATAATAATTTTTTTGCATTAGATTTACTTGCTAAAACACTAGCATTATAAGCAGTCATATGAGTTTTACTATTAGAATTATGTTTTTGTAAAAAGGAACTTTCACAAATTATTAAATCGGCATCTTTACAAAAATCTACTAAATTATCAAAATTTGTTGTACCTATATCAGAAGTATAAACAATTTTAAAATTATTATTTTGTAATTTAACCATATATGATTCAATAGTATGTGAGTTATTATCTTCAAAAGTTATATTTAAATCATCTATATGAAAAGAATATGAATTATTTATATCGTAATAATTTGAATAACTTTCATTATTAGAAATAATTGAAGTTTTGTTAAAGTCAATATCATTTTTAGGTAAATATATTTTTAATTTTTCATCAAGTAATCCCAAATTATGATAAACATAAGAAGCATATTGTAAAGACCCCAAATCACCAAAGTGGTCTTTATGAAAGTGGGTAATAATTACACTTAAATCTATTAAATCTTCTGGAAGATTTAATAATCTTGTTATACCATTACCACAATCTAATAATATTTTTTTGTCATTATATTCAACTAAAAATCCAGGACAATTCATATTTTCTTTCGTATAAGGAGATACTGTTCCAAGGGGTGTAATTATTATTTTACTCATATTATCAAACTCCTTTTCTTTACTAGCATTCTTTCTTGAACTATTGGATCTACATATCTTGAAATATCTTTATCAAGATTAAGAACTTCTTTAACCATACTTGATGATACAAATTGATATTCTTTATCTGCAAATAAGCAAATTGTATTTACTTTATTATTTGATATTTCTTTATTCATTTGTTGTAATTGAACTTCATAGTCATAATCACTTAAACTTCTAAGTCCTCTAATAATTGCCTTACATTCATTAAGTAAAGCAACATCAACTGCAGCACCACTAGCACAAATAACACTTACATTATTCATTCTTTTATATAATTCTTTAATTATTTCCATTCTTTCTTCTATAGTAAATAATCCGGATTTTTTTAATGGATTTTGCATAACTGCTATTACTACTTCATCAAATAAATCACTAGCTTGCTCAACAATATTCATATGCCCTTTTGTCATCGGATCAAAACTTCCCGGATATAAAACTCTTGTCATAAGATTTCACCAACCTTTTAATAATTTCTTTATCATTTGTTTTTAAAACATAATCAAAAATACTTTCATCAAAATTGATACTTGCTTTTTCTCTTAAATCAAATGCTTCTTCTGTTATGTTATCTCTTTTGATTGCTCTTTGTTTTCTTATTTTATATGGAATATCTAAAAGTATTTTTATATCACTCATGTCAAAGTATTTTGAAATTGGCAGTAATAACCAATCTAGAATAATAATTTTATCTTTATTATGATTTAAAAAATCATCAATTTCTATTTGCATATATTTCCATGTAATATCAGATAGTTTATCCATTTCATTTCGTGAATTAAAAACTATTTCACCAAGTTTTTTTCTGTCAACAATATTTTCTTTAATAATAGATTCCCCAAATGAATTTATTAATTCTTCTTTAACCTCTGGTAATAATAATACACTATGTCCAACTTTATCAATGTCTAAATGTATTGCTCTATTATTTGTTAATTCTATTATTTGATTTGCTAGTGTACTTTTACCACAACCAGACTTACCACAAATACCTATAATCATACTTTCCCTCCTATCTACTTGTATTATATTGCATTTTTTGATATAATTAAAATACATATTTATTATACTTATCATAATAGGAGGTTATTATGAATATAGACTTTGAATTATACAGAATCTTCTATGTAGTAGCAAATCACTCTAATATTACTAAAGCAAGTGAAGAATTAAATATATCTCAACCTGCAATAAGTAAATCAATTAAAAACTTAGAAGAACAATTAGGCGGTCAGTTATTTGTTAGAACTAAACGAGGTGTTGTTCTTACTGAGGAAGGAAAAGAGTTTTATAATTATATAAAACAAGCAATTGAATATATTAATAATGCTGAAAATAAATTTACAGATCTTATTAATCTAGAAACTGGATGTATAAGAATTGGTATTAGCACAACATTAACAAAAGAATTTTTGTTACCATACTTAGAAGAATTTCATTCTTTATATCCTAAAATAGATATACAAATAATTACTAATTTAACTTCTGATTTAATGCCAAAATTAAAAAATGGGTTAATAGATATTATAATATTAAATTTAAATGATAAAAATTATGGTAATGATATTGATATTATTAAATGTAAAAAAATAAATGATTGCTTTATAGTAAATAATAAATATAAGGATTTAATTGATAAAGAAATATCTTTAAAGGATTTGAATAATTATCCTCTAATACTGCAAACTAAAGGATCAAATACTAGAGAATTTTTAGATAATATAGCAAGAGAAAATGGAGTAATATTTAAACCTAATATTGAATTAGCAAGTTATTCATTAGTAGTTGAGTTTTCTAAAATCGGTCTTGGTATTGGGTATGCAACTAAAGAATACATTAAGGAAGCAATAAAAAATAAAGAATTATTTGAATTAAAGATTAAAGAAAAAATTCCTAGTAGATATATAGGAATTGCATTATCAAAAAATCATATACCTAATTTTAGTACAAAGAAACTTATTGAAATTATTAAGAAAAATTCATTTTAACTAAAAAAAAGGATTCCAATCTTGATTTGAAATTCTTTTTATTTTTTTGTAACTAAATAATATCTTTTACGTCTTCTATATACTGGACAATACTACCTTGTGCTTTGATTACATCATAAATATACCAATTACATTAGCGATAAAATGTGAAATCCAACTGCACCATGCATTGTCTGTCTTCTTAAATACAAGACCATAAAATATAGAATTCATAAATACAAATATTAAATCATAAATAACAATTAATGGATTGTTAAAATTAAAATGTCCTAAAGAAAATAAAACTGATGTAATTATTAATGAAGGTATAAATTTTATGATTTTTGTAGTTTGTTTTTGAAAAAATGCTCTCCATGCAATTTCTTCTCCTAATGCCGCTATCGCAAGCGTTAATATTGTTTTTATTATTTCATTTGAATCTATAAAATTTGTTCTATTACCTAAATGCTCAATATATTCAGGAAAAAATCTTTTTGCAATTATAAAACATAATATATTTAATAGTGCAGGGGTAATTGATAATAATATAACTTTTACATTTTTAAAAGAAGAACAACACTTTTTTATATCTAATCCAGATGTTATAACTTCATTTGTTTTTCTAGTAGTAAAATATGCTATAATACCTACAATTACTGATATACCTGCTAATTTTAAAACTTCTCCATTTACTTTAATATTTAAAAAATTTGTAAATGATAAAATTGTCATTACTATTAATAGTACAATTACACTTTTATTTAATTTCTTCATATCTTTCCTCCTAATTAATTTTATAAAAAACTTTTTCTAATATATCAATACAATATTCTTCATTATAATTTATAGAATTATTCGCTAATAAACTAGCAAGTCCATGTGCTGTAATAAATAATAACTTAAATCCCTCTTTTATACTATTTTTATCAATTTTAGTTTCTTTTTCAATTACTTTAAATATTTCTTTAAGTCCTTCTTCATTATTATCTATTAAATCATCAAAATTAAAATTTGAAAATTTATCACTTTGAAATAAAAACTTAAATAAATTTTTTTCTTCTACTGCAAATTTAATATATTGAAGTCCAATATTTAATAATGGATTGTTATTAATACTTTCTTTCATCAAAAATTGCGAATGATAATTATCAACTATACTATATAATTCTTCTTTTAAGAGATTCATATTTTTATAATGATACATTATAGGTTGTGTAGAACAATTTAGTTTACTTGCTATATTTCTTACATTTAATTTATCAATACCCTCTTCTTTTATAATTTTTAGTCCACTTTCTAATATCATATCTTTTGATATTCTAGGAATTGGTGGCATACTATCACTCCATTTATAATACTTGTTATATAACAATTGTTATTATAATCTTAATTATATTATTTTGCAATATTATTTTTAAATTTTACAAAAAAAATATATTACTATTATAGACATATAGACAAATCTGTCCGTTTATATCGTACTAGAGAAAATTATTTAAACTATCCTGAAACTTTAAAAAATTTGACAAATATATCAGAAATTGACAAATCAGTGTAAATATGGTATTATTTAATTACTTTGAAAGGGAGATATTAAAATGTTAAATAATCAATTAATAACGACAACTACTACAACGACATTAAAATCAATTGTTACTATTGATTGTTTTAGCATTGTATAACTATTGAAATATAAATAAATTATATCGTTCATACAAAGTCTATTACAATCAAAGTGATAGACTTTTAATTTTAGTAAAATTTAAGAAAATTGATGATATAATATTAACGTAAAGACTATAATATAGGACACGATTGTTAGAAATTTATTTTATAGAGAGTTATTAATTGGTGGAAGATAATAAATAAATCTAATAATTACTACCTATTAGTTGCACTCGAAAGAGATTGCCCGACTTATCGGTTAAAATGAATTAAGAAAAATAAGAGGATGGTACCGTCTGTAATAGACTCCTATAATAGTACCATTCTCTTTTTATTTTAAAGGAGATGATAAAATGACGGAAACGGAAACTGATACGATTTTCTCCCTCAAAAGCAAATAAAAGAAAGAAGGTTAAAAAATGAACAAAAAATGTTGTGAATTATTAAAAAAAGTAATTAATAAAAATTACAAAAACATAAGACTTGATAATATGTCTTATAATGACGATGAATTCTACTATGAATTCAAATCAGATGAATCAGTTAGTGAAAATGATTTATCTAAATTAGAGGATGCTATTATGAAACTTGATAATAGCATTTATGTAAAACTTATAAGAGTTAGTGGAGTTTATTTTGAAGGTAATGCTAATAATGAAATGATTACTAGGATTGTTGGTAAAGGATTTAAAAGCAAAGAAGAACTAGATAAATATAATGAATTCTTAGAAGATGCTAAAGAAAGAGATCATAGAAAAATTGGTCAAGATTTAGATTTATTCTGTTTTTCTGATTATGTTGGTGCAGGATTACCACTATATACTCCAAGAGGAACAATAGTTAAAGATGAATTACAAAAAGAGATAGAAAGAGTATGTAGAAAGTATGGATTTCAAAAAGTAAGTTGTCCTTCTTTAGCTGATATTTCGTTATTTGAAACTTCAGGACACGCTCAAAAATTTAATGAAGAATTATTTAGAGTTGAATCTCCAAAAGGACATAAATTTGTTTTAAAACCTGTTCAATGCCCTCATCATACTCAAATATTTGCTTCTAAATTAAGAAGTTATAAAGATTTACCAATTAGATATATGGAATCTGATAAACAATATCGTGCAGAATTACAAGGTGCTGTTGGTGGATTATCGAGAGTTTATGCAATTACTGTTGAAGATGGTCATTCATTTTGCACTCGAGATCAAGTTAAACAAGAAGTTATCAATATGTGTAATTTGATTAAAGATTTTTATTCACGAATGGGATTATGGAAAGATCAATGGATTTCTCTATCTGTAAGAGATTATGAACATCCAGAAAAATATATAGGTAATAAAGAAGATTGGGATATATGTGAACAAATGCTTCAAGAAGTATCTGATGAATTAGGTCTTAATGCTAAAAGATGTGAAGGAGAAGCTGCATTATATGGTCCTAAGTTAGATTTTATGTTTAAAGATGCTTTAGGTAGAGATATTCAAATTCCTACTGTTCAATTGGATTTTGCAATGCCAAAAAGATTTAATTTATTCTATATTGATGAAAATGGTGAGAAGCAGACTCCAGTTATGGTACATAGAGCAGTTCTCGGATCTTATGAAAGATTTTTAGTATTATTACTAGAACAATTTAAGGGTGTATTACCAATATGGCTTTCTCCAGTACAAGTAAATATTGTTCCTGTAAATATGAAATATCATGATGAATATTGTAGGAAAATAAAACAAATATTATTTGATAAAGATATTAGAGTTGAGTATGATGATTCTAAAGAACAAATGAGTAAAAAAATTAGACAAAGTAATATAATGAAAAATCCTATAACTTTAATTATAGGAGATAATGAAAGAGATAATAATTTAATTAGTTATCGAAAATATGGCAGTGAAGATACTTATTCTATATCTATTGATGAATTTATTGAATTTATCCAAGATGAAATAAAAAAGAGATAAGTAAAAGACAATATCTAGTCTATATTGACTTTGAATTGTCTTTTTCTTTTTATAATTTATTTGTTGTTGTCATAATTAAAGTTTAGCTTTTCAAAATTAGTGTATTAATGTGGTGGGAGTATTAGCACGTTGCTTGCTTATAAAAAATAAGCGCCGCATTATTAGTGCGACGATTTTATCTTTTGGAGCCCTAAAGGAAGAAGTACGACAACTTTTGAGCAACAAATTATAATTAGTAATAAGCATTAACTACTATAATTATATCACAAATTTTATCATTTATATATATTTTTCTGCATTTTTATAGTATAATAATTACCATTACAAAGGAGGTTTTGGTTATGGCTAAAACAATATTATATACGGAACAATTAATTGCAGGCGCATTATTAAATTTTGAAAGAGTTTCTAGTTTAGATATTTCTTTATTAACAAAAGATTTTTTAAAGAGGTGTCCTGATTATGAACTTAGTGATATGGAATTAGACTATTTAAAAGATTATGTTGAAGTAGAAGGAAGTAATATCTCTTTGAAAAACGGATTAAATTTAAATTCTTATGTTCCACAAAATGAATCAAATTTAAGGAAAAGATTAGAACAAATTGCAGGTGCTCGCATTAGAAAATATTTTCAAGAGTTTAATATTGAAGAATTTATGCTAAGAAAGATAGAGCATTATGCTAATATTAGAGAAGATAATGTGGATAGTATTTTTTGCAAAGCTCAACAAGACGAATTAAAAAAGTTATATGAAAAAGGTTATTTAACAACTACTTGGCAAGATGATGCTATCTATAATGATTATAGAGAAATTAAACTATCATGTTTTGGTAAATTAAAATTATTTAAAATTGACAATGCAGAAGAAATCAAAAGATTCATAGAAATATTAAAATCTATGAGATATGATACAAATTTATTAGATGATTTCTTAATAAAACAAGACTTGGATATGCCAGTTTGGTCAGTTTTAGATTTAGTAAAGTTAAACGAATTTTGTAGTTGTTATGATAGAACTATAACCGAAGAAGGTACTTCATCAATTAATTTCATTAGATTACAAAGTGATAAAAAGACTATATTAGGTGAACAGGGCAAAAAATTAATGGAAGATATGTTATCTGTTTGGGACAATCATTGTATTTATATTTGTCATCCAAATCACTTATTTGCTGGGGCAAAGCCAATTACTGCTGATGTAAGAGAAATGGCTAATATTAATTGGAATGATATAGATATTGAAAGAATGTTAAGAATAAATGATTATAAAACATTTATTACTCCTGATTGTAGTCAAGCATTTAGATATGTTCATGAACGCTTAGGCCATCAAATAATGAATGAAGTAAAAAGAGGGAATAAAAATGGAGCAGTTAGTTATCTTGTAGTTGTTGAAAGATATACTTTTGATTATGAAGATAATTATTTAGTTAGAGGAATTATTCGTGGGGATTATGATGGTTATTCAATTACTTTTAATCCAGAATATCAAAAAGCAATTCCACAAAGCACTTGGGAAAAATCATTAAGATTGGGCGATCACGAAATTCCAGCAGCATATTTAGTAAAACGAAAAAAATAAAATATTATTTTAAATAATCATTTTTACTAATTAAAAATATACTAAATATTCAAAAAGAAAAAATGTTTTCTTTTTCACACACATATTGGTTGTCAATATGCAAGTGTGTTTTCTAAATTGACAATTTAGTATTTTAAAAGGACTACGATCAAATATCGTAGTCCTTTTCTTCTAAATACAAATTCATTTCTTTTTCTTTAGATGTGTCTTTAGTAATGTAGTGAATATCTTTATCATCATATAAATTTTTGCCATAACAATCTTTAATTTGAGAAATAACTAAATCTTTTTCTTTATCTTTACCAAATAGTAGAACGTTTCTAAATATATCTCTTAATGCTTGTAATAAATTAATAATAAAATTTAAAAGTGAAGAATTTTCTCTCGTTAAATCTTCGATTTTAAGATTTAATAAATCAAATTGTTTGTCATTTTCATCTTTAATTAAAAGTACCTTTTTATAATAATCAATTTCTTGTTCTAACTCTTTATATAATCCTTCACTTGGAGACATATCTTTAATTGCTTGATAAGCTTTTTTAAGATAATCTAAAAATCTTTGATAGGTGGTAAAATCTAAAACATATTTATTATTAAAAGATTTTTTAACTGAATTTTGCATATCTTTTAAAAGTTGCCTATAAACTTGATTCATTTCCCATTTGGTATTATCTAATTTTTTATCAAATATTCTTGTAACATTTTTTAATTGTCCCATAGTTAAATGTTTAATACCTGTATTTTTTTCACCTCTTTGTAGTTCAAAACCACATTTTGTTAATCTTTCATAATATTTATCTTGTAACTTACATAAATGTAAATTACTATTTATATAATGCTTTTTAGAAATAGAGTAAACTTCTTTTTTAGCACGCTTATCAAACTTTTTAACTAAGGGAACAGCAACTAAATGAATATGAGGTGCTCTTTCATCTAAATGAAGAGTAGCATGGACTATTTGCTCTTTAGTATAACCTAAATCTTCATAAACAAATTTTAAACTTTCATTTGCCCAAGTCATTATTTCATCTCTAGTTAAATTATCAAAAAACTTTTTATCACTTGTAAAAATCATTTCATCAGCAACAACACTTTTAGAATCATTAACTTTTTCATAAAAACTTTTATAACGATCATTTCTAATCGTTTTCATTTTTTCTTCATATTCTTTTTGATAATCTTTTACTATTTCATAAAATCTTTTAACATAACTTTTATCACATTTAACAAGTTCAATATTGTTAATAGAATCGGCTATTCTAATATCAGGATTAGATTTATACTGTCTTTTTTCTCGTTTATTATGCTTACCAATTTTAGCTAAATCACTTAATGTTTTAATACCTTGACATCTAAATATGGCATAGCTCATTTTTAGTCTCCTTAATTTTATTTAAACGACTATAAACGGCACTTTCCATATCTAAAGTAATAACACCTAATCTAAGAGTTTTATCATTGTACTTTTTGCTATCTGATAAAACAATTAGTCTTAGTATTTTTTCATTATCTCCATTAGGAATAAAACTTATATCTTTAAGTTCTTTATCGGCTTCGGTTTCATAATAATTGAGTTTTAATTTATCTTGTGAAATAGTTTCTTGTAGTTTATTAAAATATGCTTTTGCTTCAGCACTTGTTTTACCTTCATGATTCATTGGTATTTTTATACCACTTTCATCTTCAAAAATCTCCCAATTATAAGGAACATTATAGTTATTATGATAATTAACTAAATCAGCAAGAAAACTTTTTCTATATTCAATAAATAGTAGTTTAGTTTTGCCTTGTTCTTTTGTTACTTCAATAGTATCAATATAAGTTGCAATAATCTTTTGCATTTGCTCACGAGGTGCATTAACTAGATTTAAAATATTTTCTAGCATTATTTCTGGATTAACAATATTATCAATTCTTTCTTTATCTTCTAAAACAAGTAAATCATTCGTAGTAAAACTAAAATTCTCATATTGCTTTTGTTCTTTTAATTTTTTATTAAGTTCTTTAATGTTATATTCAATAGATTTGAGTTCATTTCCAAACTCATTCATTTTAACAATACCTTGCATATAAGCACTTTTAATTCTATCTTTTTGTTTTTCTAAATCTTTAATCTTTTTAGTTATTTCATCTGTATTGTTATCTATTTTAGATTTAATAAAAGGAGTGTAGTATTTATTAATCATATTATCTTTCTTTATTAAATCGTATAATTGAAGAAGTAAACCATTTCTAATATCATCTTCTTTGTAGTTTGTTCTACATTTTTTGCACTTATAGTAATAATATTTTTTACCTGTTTTCTTTTTAGTAGAAGCTTTACCACCTAGAAATGAGCCACATACTGAACATTTTAATTTGTTAGTAAATAAATAGGTTGCTGTTCTTTCATAATGTCTAGCATTTCTTTTTGTTTGATACTGACAATTATCCCATTTTTCTTTTGAAACAATACCTTCAACAACATTTTCATAATAGGTAGGGTGTTTTGTCCTTTTACCATTAACAAAATCGCCTTTATAAAGTTCATTTGTCATTATCTTTTGGATAGTAGAATCTTTCCAATTAGTTCTTCCAAGTATTTGTTCTTTATTATAGATATTAGCAATAGCTTGGTAACTTTTACCTTCTAAATATAAATCATACATTCTAATTACAATATCTTTGGTAAGTGGATCAGGTACTAATTTTTTATTATCTCTTTTAAAACCAATAGGGGTTTTATTAGGAATATGACCTGCTTTAATAGCACCAACCATACCAAATTT
>CANQKX010000002.1 GCA_947624565.1 uncultured Bacilli bacterium | reverse complement strand
AAAGTATTAGGTAGAGATAAACCTAAAGATAATTTAGAAGATTATGAAAATATAGCAGATGCTATCAACTATGACTACTACAATTATGATAAAAACTACGAAAATGATAAAGATGATTTTGAAATTGGAAGATAGAAAGGATTGGTTAATATGATGGAAATTATTATTGATAAAAATACAAATATTGATAAGGAAAAGTTTATTATTGAATCTTTAGAAAAATCTATTATTGAAGATAAACAAAATAATGATTTCAAAAGCCTTAAATATCATATTATGGCTTTTGAAGAACACAAAAAGGTATTAGAAGAACTACAAAATAAAAATGATTTTGAAATCGAATTATGACAATTACCACTCCTAACATTCTCAACCACCCAAAAAGATGGTAAAATGGTAGTTAGGAGTGCGTGATTGTTTTGTTAGCAAAGGAGGATTGAATAAATGGCTACAAGACAATTAGAAAAGTATAAATGGACTAAAGATGGTCGTAAATGGGTATTTTATACTTGGACTCAATCTTTAGATGGAAAAAGGAAAAAATATACTTCTAAAGCATTTCATACGAAAAAAGAGGCATTAGAAGCCGAACGTGAATATGTTTCAAAATTAACCGTATTTACTGAAGATAAAGGTATGACATTTAAAGACTTATATACTGCATATTATGAATATCAAGAAGATAAAGTCAAGGCAACAACTTTAAAAACTTATAGAGATAGAATAAAATATATGCAATTACTAGATAAGGTAAAACTTAAAGATTTAAATGTGGCTCATTATGAATTATGGAGAAAAGAAATATCAAAGGTGGATATTAAAACTAGCACTAAAAATGATATTCAAAAATTTATCAAAATAGTTTTAAATTGGGGAACAAAAATGTATGGATTTGATTTTAGGTTATTCTATAACAAAATAACTAAATTCGTTAATCCAAATGAAATAAAAAAAGAAATGGATTTTTATACTCTTGATGAGTTTAAACAATTTATATCTTGTGAAGATAACATCAAATTTAAATGTTTATATGAAACTCTATACTATTGTGGACTTCGCAAAGGAGAAGCAAGAGCATTGACTTGGGAAGATATAGATTTTGAGAATAAAGAATTAAGAGTAAATAAAAATGTCGTTTCAATAGGTAGTGAATCATCTAAATTCTACTCTATTACAACCCCAAAGACTAAATCTAGTATAAGAAATATACCAATACCTGAAATACTCTTAAATGACCTTAAAATACTATTAGAAAGTGATAATCAATTATATGGATTTAATAATAAATGGTTTGTTTTTGGTAATACTGATCCAATTACTAATTCTACAGTTAGATGTCATAAAAATTCATTGTGTAAGAAAGCAGGACTTAAACAAATAAGAATACACGATTTTAGGCATAGTTGTGCTTCCCTACTAATCAATAATGGGGCAAATATCACAATAGTTGCAAAATATCTCGGACATACTAAAATTGATGAAACATTAAACACATATTCACACATGTATAAAAATAAACTAAATGATATTGTATCTACCATAAATAGTTTAAGTTAAACTAAATTAAACTATTCTAAACCACTTTAAACTTATTAAAAAACACCATTTTGGGTGGTTAAATGGTGGTTGAAACAAAAAATAATCATTAAAAACCCTTATAAAACAAAGTATCTCAGCCTTTCGGCTGAGATTTCAGGGGGTTTTGGTTACACTTTCACTTATTCTGTAAAAGTGTTGTTACGTAACATACGTTACGCTATATTAATAATAAAATATTTTGTCATAAAAGTCAATAGATTTTAATCCATATTTATATTTTCTTTTAATATATTTTTAAGAATTTCATAATTATTTATATTATCTAATACTTCATTAGAATCATCTTTTGCTTTTAATAAAATATCATAATCTTTAGTTATATCTGCTAATTTAAAAGACATATCTCCACTTTGTTTTATTCCAAATAAATCTCCATGGCCTCTTAACTTTAAATCTTCTCTTGCTAGTGTAAATCCATCATCAACATCTTTCATGATATTAAGTCTTTTTGTATCTTTATTAGTAACTAAAATACAATAAGATTGATATGAATTTCTACCTACTCTTCCTCTTAATTGATGAAGTGTCGCAAGTCCAAATTTATAAGCATCAAATATTACAATCATAGTTGCATTTTTTACATCTACTCCAACTTCTACTACTGTAGTACTTATTAGTATATCTATTTTTTTATTTAAATAATCATCCATTATTTTATCTTTTTCTTTTGAATTCATTTTTCCGTGTAATACACCAATATTATAATTTTTAAATGCTAATTTAAACTTCTTTTCTAGTTTTACTATATCTTCCTCATCATCCAATGAATCTTCTATTAATGGAGATATTATATATATTTGATGATTATCATCAAGTTGCTGCTTTATTTTATAAAGTACATTTTTTATGTTTTTTGTATCAACTATTTCTGTTATTATTTTCTTCCTACCATTTGGCATACTATTTATAATAGATATATCCATATCACCATATATAGTAAGTGCATATGTTCTTGGTATTGGAGTTGCACTCATATAAAGTACATCTGGTAAATTACCTTTATTTCTTAAATTATTTCTTTGATTAACTCCAAATCTATGTTGTTCATCAGTTATTACAAGTCCTAAATTATTATATTCTATATCTTCTTGTATAATAGCATGTGTACCAATTATTATATTAGATTCACCTGATTTAATTCTTTCATATGCTTTTAATTTATCACTTTTTTTCATACTTCCCACTAATAACTCGATATTAACATTATAATCTTTAAATAATTCTTTTATATTTAAATAATGTTGTTTAGCAAGTACTTCAGTTGGTACCATTAAAGCACTTTGATAATTACATAAATATAATGCATACATACTTATAACTGCTACTACAGTCTTACCTGATCCAACATCACCTTCAATTAATCTATTCATTCTTTTATTACTTTTTAAATCATTAAATATATCATTTACTGTATTTAATTGATCTGTAGTTAATTTAAATGGTAAATTATTTATAAATTCATTTATTTTTTTTGTATCTATATCTTTTTTATATCCTACATTTAAGGTATTATTTTTTCTTTTTAATGCATTTATTTTTAACATAAATAAAAATAATTCTTCATATTTACATCTTTCTAATGCTTTATTTAATAAATTTAAATCTATAGGATTATGTATATATTCTAATGCTTGATTTTTATTTATAAAATTATATTTATCAGATATATATTTAGGTACATAATCAACAATATCATAATTATTAAGTGATAAATTTATAATCTTATTTAATTGCTTACTATTTATACCTTTTACTAAATGATAAATTGGTTCTATTATAGTATTTTTAGATAAATCAAATAACTTAATATCACTTGCTGTTAAAGTATTTAATCTTTCATCATATTTACCTATTACAGTAATCTTTTTTCCTATAGTTAAATTATTTTTTAAAAAACTTCTATTAAATATTACTACATTAATTAATCTATCATTTGTATTAAATTTAAATGTTAATTTATTTATGTTTCTAAAAAAGTTTAAAGTTACTTGCGATTCTATAATACCAGATACTATTACTTTTTCTTCATATAATGTTGTTTGCTTTAATATTTCATATCTAAAAGGATAATGTTCAAGTAAATCATTAATATTATTTATATTTAATTTATTTAAACTTTCTATAGTTTTTGGTCCAATTCCTTTTATATCTTTTAACTGTATCATAATAATTGCCTCACTTTAAAAATATTATAACATATTTTTAAAAAAGTACTTGACAAAAATACCTTTTATAAGTAATATATATGCTACCAATTCCCAAATGGCGAATTGGTGCTAGTATCACACTAGCCAACCCCTTTTTATTCTTTTTTATGAAGCTGCCCTTCAGGGGGGACAGCTTCTTTTTTTTATAAAAAAACTAAGTATATTTTTTTTACTTAGTTTTTAAATTTTTATAATAATTAAATCTTTCTATTGCTTCTTTTTTATTTTCTTCAAGTAATGTATCTGCTAATTTTGGATTCACTACTTTTATCATTGAATATCTATTTTCACCATCTAAGAATTCATCATATAAATCAAAATTTGGATTAGAAAAGTCTAAATTAAATTCATTTGTTTTTCCATTATATCTAAATATTGGAAAATATCCACATCTAACAGCAAGTCTTTCTTCTTCAATAGATTTACTCATACCTTTTTTTATGCCATGATTAATACATGGAGAGTATGCAATTATAAGCGATGGTCCATTATGTTTTCCTGCTTCTTTTATTGCCTTAATAGTTTGATTCATATCAGCTCCTAAACTTATTTGAGCAACATATACATTAGGATAATTCATCATCATTCTAGCCAAATCTTTTTTAGATGTTTTTTTACCATCACTTGAAAATTTAGCTACTGCTGCCTTTTTAGTAGATTTACTTGATTGACCACCGGTATTAGAATATACTTCTGTATCAAGTACCAATATATTTACATTTTCACCAGATGCCATTACATGATCAATTCCACTAAATCCTATATCATAACTCCATCCATCTCCACCAACTATCCAAACATTTTTTGTATGAATATATCCTTTTAATGGTATTAATTCTTTTACTTCATCATAATTAATATTTTCCATTACTTGTTTAGTTATTTCTGGATTATCTTTATTAGATAACCATTTATTAAACATTTCTATATTTTTTAGACCTAGTTTTTTAGTTAATTTATCTTTCATTATATTAGTTATTTTTTCTTTCATAACATCTATTGTCATTTTCATACCTAATCCATATTCAGCATTATCTTCAAATAATGAATTTGACCAAGATACATTATATGGACTAGATGGCATACTACCACCATATATAGATGAGCATCCAGTAGCATTTGCAATTATTATTCCATCTGAAAATATTTGAGTAAGTAATTTTAAATATGGTGTTTCTCCACATCCTGCACATGCTCCTGAATATTTAAATAATGACTCGTTAAATGCAAGACCTTTTATTGTAGTATCCATATATAATTTTTTATTAGTTACTTTATCAATAGAATTATTTATTCTTTCTACTTCATTAGCATTTTCCATAATAAGTGCTTTTGCACCCAATTTACCAGGGCATGTATTTGCGCATACACCACAACCTGTACAATTTTCATATTTTATTTCAAGTGCATATTTATATTCATTATTACCCATACAAGGAATAGTAACAACATTTTTATTTTTCTTTATTTCATCATCAGTCATTAGTTTAGGAGTTATAACTGAATGAGGACATACAATTGAACATTGATTACATTGAATACAATTTTCTTTTATCCATTTTGGTATATTTTGTGCAATATTTCTTTTTTCATATTTACTAGTATCTACTTCATATGTACCATCTTTATGTATTTCAAAATCCTTTACTGTTAATTCATTTCCTTTTAAATGACTCATATATTCAAATGTTTTAGATAATTTTTTATCTTCTATAGTTAAATTTTTCCATTGTATAGGAATTTGTACTTGATGTATATTATTAATAGCCTCATCAACTGCATTTATATTATTAGTTACTATTTCTTCACCCTTTTTTAGAAAATGTAATTTTATTGTTTCTTTTACTTTTTCTAAATATTCATTATAAGGTAATACTTTTGTAATATATACAATAACAGACTCCATAATAGTACTAATCTTATTTGGTATATTATTCTTAGTAGATATCTTGTATGCATCTATTACATAAAAATTAATATTTCTTTCACTTAATATCTTTTTTACTTTATCAGGTAATATCTTACCTATATTATTTTCTTTTTTATCTGTAACAAGTATAAAAATACCATTTTTTCTAATATTATCAATAATATCATATTTATTTAAATATACATCTTTTGTACAAACTACTATATGAGGATTATCTACATAATAAGATTGTCTTATTACTTCTTTACCAATTCTAATATGACTTTTTGTTACTCCACCACTTTTTTTTGAATCATATTCAAAATAACCTTGAACAAATCCTAAAGTATTATCACCTACCATTTTAATTAAATCTTTAGAGGCTGAAATCATACCATCAGAACCATATCCATATATAAGCATTTCTATATTTTTTCTATTATTTTTTATTTTTACTCTTTTTAAACTTTTATTTGTTACATTATCTGTTATACCTATTGTAAATGAATTTATAGGATTTTTACTATCTAAATTTTTATATACTGCATATAAATCTTCTATAGTAGTGTTTTTACTTGATATTCCATATCTACCCCCTATTATAAATGGTTTATTTTTAACATCATTTAATGCATTAACTACATCTAAATATAATGGCTCTCCTGATGCACCTATTTCTTTTGCTCTATCTAAAACTGCAATTTTTCTAACAGACTTAGGAAGTACATTTAATAAATATTTTTTAGAAAATGGTCTAAATAAATGAACTTCTATTAATCCTACTTCTTCTCCTTTTTCTAATAATATATCAATAAGTTCTTTAATAGAATCACATACTGATCCCATCGCAACTATTACTTTTTTTGCATTTGATGATCCATAATAATTAAATGGTTTAAATTCTGTAGAAAATTTCTTATTTATTTTTTCCATATAATCATTTACTATATCTGGCATTTGATCATAATATTTATTTCTTACCTCTAAATTTTGAAAATATACATCATCATTTTGAGTTGTTCCTCTAATTTTTTTCTCATATAACATACTATTTGTTCTAAAATCATTTATTTCTTTTTCAGGTAATAAATCTATAATATCTTCTTTATCAATTACATTTATTTTATTTAATTCATGACTAGTTCTAAAACCATCAAAAAAATTAATAAATGGTAATCTACCTTTAATAGAAGATAAATATGATATTAAAGTCATATACATTACATCTTGGACTGATGAAGATGAAAGAATACAAAATCCAGTTGTTCTTGCTGCATATACATCTGAATGATCACCAAATATGCTAAGTGCATGTGTAGAAACTGTTCTTGATGCGACATTTATTACACAAGGAAGCATTTCTCCTGCAATTTTATACATTGATGGTATCATTAAAAGTAATCCTTGACTTGCTGTATAAGTACTTGCAAATGTCCCTGTTTGAAGTGAACCATGTACAAGTGCAATTGCACCTGCTTCACTTTGCATTTCTACAAGTTTTACTTTACTACCAAAAATGTTTTCTTTTCCTGATTTTGACCATTCATCAATATATTCACTCATTGGTGATGCGGGTGTTATAGGATATATTCCAGCGACTTCCGTAAACATATATGAAATATGTGCACAAGCCTCATTTCCATCCATTACTTTATATTTTTCCATATTTATCACAATCCTAACATAATAATTATACCATTAAAAAATAAGATTTAATATATAAATCTTATTTTATTTCTCTATTTTTCTCTTTTTCAGTTAACTCATATATTTTAGAAGTAAATTCTTCATATGCCTGTTTATATTGTAAAAGTTCTTCTCTTTGTTGTTGTAATTTTTTATTTTCCTCTTCTAGTTTTTTTATTTTTTCATCATAATCCTTATTTTGTTCTTCTAATTTTATTTTTTCCTCTTCTAATTTTGAATATGATTGATTACTATTTGAACTATCCGGATTAAAACTACATATTAAATCATTACATTTTTTTACTAGTTCTTTTGTTTCTTCATCTAACGAAGAACTTAAATCTTCATCTAATAAAATATCAGATATAGCAAATACATTATTTTGATTAAGTGCATCGGTTAATTGAGATAATATTAATTTTTTATTATTAATTTTATTTTTAATATTCACGTAACCATTAATATCATACAAATGAGCTTTAGTTGTATTAGGTTTTGCACCTGTTTTTTTACAAATATTAACTATTGTTTCTAAATATTCTCTTTTTTCATCTAAAAATAAATTTTGTTGTGTACTAATTTCTCTATCATAGTTTTCTAAATATAAATTTGTCGCATATGTTACTTCCTGTTTAGATAAAAACTTAGTTAATTCTTCTAATTGTTCAGGACTTTTTTTAATTACTCTACTTGTTTGAACTGAATAATTATTGTTGTTATCATTTTTTACAAGACCAAGCAAAATTAAATCTTCATTCCTTAGTTTTCTTACAATATAATAATCTGCTGTATATCCATCAATTTCACCTGTATCATAATTTTTTGTTTTATCATACTTACAAATGAAATAAATATTATTAGGATATGGTATTTTTAATTGTTCTTTAAATACATCTAACTTATCTTCAATATGATATGAAAAAAAATTAGAAAAGTTTAATATTTGACTATTAAATTTACTATACATTGAAAAACCATCTCTTATAAATTTATCTAATAATTCTTTTGAATTACCTTTTCTTAATATACCACAATTAACTAAATAGTCTAAATTTACACCAAGTAAATGAGCTATTTTATTTTTATCAATTGAATAACGTATTTTGTCCCCATTTGCCAAATATAATGTATAAATATTACCATTTTGATAAACTTTATTATAATATTCTACTGAAGTACTTATTTTTTCTATGATTTCTTCATATTGACCCATCGTAAATATCTTTTCCATAAAAATACCCCTCTTTCAATGGCAAATAGTATATAACATTTGACTTATTTTGTCAATTTTTTCATATTATTATAAAAGTAATAATTTAATAAAAAAAGAAATCATTGATTTCTTATATAGAATTTATATTAATTTTTACTCTTTTATTATCTTTTAAATATGAACTTGCTTGAACTATTGTTCTAATAGAATTAGCAATTTTTCCATCTTTTCCAATTAATGAACCCATTTCATCTTCTTTTACAATTACTTCAATTAAAACTTCATTATCAGTTTCAAATTCTTTAATAGATACTGATTCTGGATCTTTTACTAAAGAATTTATTATCATTTGTGTTAACTCAACTAAAGACATATTTATTTACCTCTTTTTTCTTCATGAAATTTAGTCATAATACCTGATTTAGATAATATATCTTTTGCTGTATCAGTTGGTTGTGCACCTTGTTTTAACCATTTTAATGCAGCATCTTCTTTTATTTCAATTTTACCATCTAATGGATTATAATGACCTATTGTATCAATAACTTTTCCATCTCTTGGGCTTCTAGAATCAGCAACTACAACTCTATAAAAAGGTCTTTTTTTAGCACCCATTCTTTTTAATCTAATTTTAACTGCCATAATATTGTTCCTCCTTTTCAATAAATGTTACAATTATAATACTATAAAAAGTAATAAGTGTCAACTGTTTTTGTTGACACTTTTTAATTATTTTATATTATCTTTTAATATTTTTAAAATGGTATCTTTTTCACTACCTGAAACATATATATAATATCCCTTATATTCTTGTTTAGTTTTATCTTTTATTTTTTTTAGTTCATCTTCATTTTCACTTAATTTTAATTCTAAAGTGTTAACATATAAATCTAATATCTTCTTTACTCTTTTTTCTGAACCTTTTTTAGGTTTTATAGCAATATACATTGTACCTACTGGATTATTATATACTGGTATTTTTCCAATATATTCTTCTACTTCATCTGCATCTAATCCAAGTGATGTCATCAATATATTTGAATCTAACTCTTGCAATGTTTCTACTTCATACCCATTTTTTACTGATTCTTCTACTAAATCATTAATATATTCATTTTTTTCTTCTATTTTTTCTTCTTTACTATCACATCCAACTAGTAAAAAAACACTAGCAAATACCATAATTCCTATTAATATTTTTTTCATTTAACCACTTCTCCTTTTTCTATTATTATTTAATTCTTTATTTAATTATACTATTTATAATAAATTATTTCAATTATTTTTATAAAAAAAAAGACCTTTATTGTAAAAAGTCTTCATTAACTTCATTATCAATTTCTTCTTCTACTTCTTCTGTAACTGTATCATCAAATACTTCCCATTTATCTTCATCTTCTTCTATCATTATTTTAACTTTTGTATCTCCAACTATTTCAATACCAAGTTCTTTTTCTATATCAAAATCAATTGTATTACCATTTATTTGAACATTACTACATGTTGGTTGTTTTAATGCTCTTACAATTATTTCAGAATCATTAAAATCAACATCTAATTTTGTTTTAACATTTATAACTTCATTATATTTTATTGTATCATTTATAACATTTGTTTTTGAATCATTATCATATGAATACCAAATATTAATATCGAATGATCCATCTACTACAACATCATCACCCTGAACATACCCTTTGAATTTATTATTTATAATCCAACATCCTAATATTGTTGATGGTGTTACTTCACTAGTTACATTATATTTATTTTTGAAATATTTTTTACCTTTACCAATAACAGCTTTAGTTACAATTTCTTTGTAATTAGACATTTTATCACTCCTCTACTTTAATTTATGATAAAAAATAAAAAAAGTGCCTATAAAATGCACTTTTTTTTAAAAAGGTAATTTAATTTCATTATAATTATTTATATTAGTATTTGTTATTTCAGCATCATAATTCAAAATAATATTTTTTTCATCTGCATTATTTAAATTTTGTATATCATATTTTATTTTATAAACAAAATTATTTGATTTATCAATATATATTTGTACGTCTATAATTTTATTTAAATCCTCTTTTTTTAATATCTCATCTTTATATATTATATTATAAGCATCGTATGCTTTCATTTTTACTATATACTTCTTATAACTAATATTATTAATAACAACATTTTCTACTTTTTTTATAGATTTTATATTTTTCTTTATTAGTTCATAATTAACAACAAAATCTTCTTTAATATTGTTTACTTTTTTATATTCGCTATTATCATAAATATAAGTTCCTTTTTTATTTCCATTAGTTACTATATATTTTTCAATATTATTAATAAGTTTATTATTCTGATAATTATCTATTTTAATTTTTCGTATATGAGAAAATTTTGATACATTATATTCTATTTTAGAACTATTATTTAAATCTTTAATATTAAGAATTATACTTGTTGAATAATTTATTTTAGGTGAGTATTCAATAGTTTTATTTAGATAATTATTTAAAGACATATTTCTAGCAAATATGAATATAACTAAAAATAATATTAATATTACAAAGATCATTATACAAAATCTAATATTTTTTTTCATATAAACCTCATATTAATTAAATTGTCATTAATTCTTGTTCTTTTTCTTTTAATCTATCGTCTACTTTTTTATTATAATTATTTATCAATTCTTGTACATCTTGCATTAATGATTTTTCTTCATCGTCATTTATTTCTAATTTTTTAACTGCATTATTCGCATCTTGTCTTATATTCCTAAGTGCTATTTTTGCTTCTTCTGCAAGTGCCTTTGCTTGTTTAACAAATTCTTTTCTTCTGTCTTCTGTAAGTTCTGGAATATTTATAAAAATTAATTCTCCTGTATTATTTGGTGTTAATCCTAAATCTGCTTCATATATTGCTTTTTCTATATCACTTAAACAAGATTTGTCAAAAGCCTTAATTTGTAGTTTCCTTGCTTCTGGAACTGATATAGTTGCTAACTGATTAAGTGGAGTTAATGAACCATAATAATTAACTTTTACTCCATCTAATATTGCTGGATTTGCTCTACCCGCTCTTATATTAGATAACCTAACATTTAAATTTTCCATAGTCTTTTCCATTTTTTCTTCTACTTGTAATAAAATATCATCCATAAAACTCATCCTTTCTTTTATAAATATTCTACAATATAATTATTAATATTTCAATTAATATTATCAAGTATTGCTGGCAAAATTTGTTTTTTTCTAGATACTAATCCATCTACGAAATATGTTTGTTTTATATCTTTTACTGAATATACATTTTCAAGTACTTTTTTTGCTTCATTTGTAAATATTAAATAAGAACCATTTTTTAATATATCAGTAATTACTAATATAATAAATTTATAACCTTCTTTATTATTTATCTCTTCTAATTTTTCTAAATATAAATCAAGTTCATTAAATATTCTATCTACATCTAATGTAAATACTTGTCCTATTGCAATTTTTTCATCACCAATAGGAAATGATTTAAAATCACTTTTTATTACTTCTTCTTTTGTTAAGCCTTCAAGTGAAGTACCCGCTTTAAACATTTCATTTGCATATTTCTTATAATCAACTTCAGCAATTTTTGATAAATTTTCTACAACTTTTTTATCTAAAGATGTAGTAGTTGGACTTTGAAGGCATAATGTATCTGATAAAATACCAGAAAGCATTATTCCAGCAATATCTTTTGGTATTTTTATATTACTTTCATCATACATAAAATATAAAATTGTATTCGTGCTACCAACTGTCATATTTCTAAAATTAATTGGGTTATTTGTATTAATATTACCTATCTTATGATGATCTACAATTTCAAGTATATCTGCTTCATCTAAACCTATTACACTTTGTTCTTTTTCTTGGTGATCTACTAACATTACTTGTTTATTATTTTTCTTTAAAATTTCAGTTATTCTAATTAATCCTAAGCACTCATTTTTATTATTTAATATAGGATAGTTATTATGTTTTAATTTTCTAGAAGATTCAATAAAATCAGTATAATAATCATTTTCCCTAAATATTATTGATGTCTCATCATCTTTTAATAATGATTTCACAGAATTAGCAAGATTAATTAATTTTGATGTATGATATGAATCTTTATAAGTTCTTATAATATTAACTTTATTTTTTTGTGCAATCTTTAAATGTTCTTGCTTTATTTCACCATTACCTGTTAATATAAGCAATTTTATCTTACTATTTACAGCATCTTCTATAATACTATGTCTATCTCCTACAATTAATATATTATCTTTAGATAAATTTATGCTATTTAAAAATGTAGTACTTCTATATGATGCGACTAATATATTACCTTCTATTCTATCATCAAATTTAAGTATTTCTTCTCCATCTATACAAGATAAAATATTATCATAAAATGCATCGAGTTTATTAAAATCTCCCATCATTAGTTCTTTTGTAATATCTTTTACAGTTATAATTCCTTTATATTTATTACCATCTTCAACTACAGGTGTACCTGTTACATTTTTTTCATTTAAATAATTGTATACATTAATTATAGATTCATTTTCATCTATATATAAGCCTTTATGGTATTCTACATCTTTAAGTTGTAATTTTACATCATTTAAATATTTTGGCTCTTTTTGATTAAAATAATTAAGTACAAATTTTGTCTCTTTATTTACATGTCCTAAAACTCTTGCTTCACAATTCATTCCAAGTTTATTTTTCAAATATGCTAAACTTATTGATGATGTTACTGAATCTGTATCTGGATTTTGATGTCCAAAAATATATATTTTCTGCATTTTGTCACTTCCTAAACACTAATATTTTATTACTCATATTTGGCTTTTGTCAATACAATTTACACCATTATACATATACAATTATTAATTTTACAGTAATATTTTTTTAGTTGCTATACTTTGAATCTATAGAAAGATATTCTTCTAATGTTAATCCACTATCATATATTTTTTTAGCAAGTTTTTTACCAAGGTATCTAATATGCCATGGTTCGTATTTATAACCTGTTATATCTTCTTTTTCTTTTGGATATCTAATAATAAAACCATATTTATAACAATTTTTTTCTATCCATATAGCCTCTTTAGTACCTTCAAATGATGAATCAACTATATTTAAATCCATTGCTAGTCCTGTTTGATGCTCAGAATAACCTGCTCTTGCTGAATATGTATCTGCTTTTTTTTGCCCATCTTTTTCAACATATGAATTATATAAATCATTTTGAGTATTATATGATCTATATCCAGATGCAATCCATAATGTAATATCATCTTTAGATGCATCTTCTCTCATATCATAAAATGCATTAAGTGCATCATCATTTAGTTTTCCTGGATCATAATCTTTTGGAAGTGAATATGTCTTATTTACGATTAATATATCATCGACATATGTTATACCATCTATCTTTTTAATTTTATTATTTGTTACTTTAACATTTATAGTTTTTTGTATATTACTAACAGTATGTCTTATTGTTATTTTTCCATTACCAGTTTTTTTTGCAATTACCTCATTATTTTCATTTAACATAAATATTTCACCTAATTTAATATATTCATAATTTTTTATAGTAGCATTTTTAGGTATATATTCTAATGCTAAATTTACTTTACTACCTTTGTTTACTGTAATGTCTCTTACTTTTATATCTTTTAATTTTACATATGTTATAAAATATTTAGTATATTTTTTGTCTAAATCTATTGATATACTGTTATTTTTTACTTTATAACCTTTTTTTATTGTTTCAATTTTTTTATCATTTACTACAGCATATATATCTACTATTTTATTTTTTATCAAATATCTTGGTAATGTTATTTCAATATTTTTAACTTTTTTTAATAAACTTGAATCTATAAAATATGATTTGTTTTTTGAAAACCCTTCATAATTTATACGCTTATTATAAGTATTAATATTTATTTTCATATTCTTTTTAATTTCACTTGCTTGTAGTGTTATTTTATATTTTTTATCTTTAATGATTAAAGTTATATTTTTTTTCTTAATTAAATTGATAGTTTTATTATATAATTTTAATTTATTATATTTTTTATCTATTTCAACTATATTGTTTTTAGAAGAATCAATCTTTTTATATATTTTTTGATTATAAAATACATATGGAATAAATTTTAAAAGAAAAATAAATAAAACTAAAATAAATAAAACTAATAATACTCTGTCAACTCTTAGTCTTCTTTTCTTCTTTCTTTTTTTCTTCATAGAAATCACTTCCTACCATTAAATTTATTATATCAAATTAATAGTTTTTTATAAATAAGTTTTATCAATATAATAAAAAAGAAAGACATTTTAGTCTTCTAATTTTACATTGTGGTATACATTTTGTACATCTTCAATATCATCAAGCATTGATAATAATTTTTCAAACATTTCCTTATCTTCACCCTCAAGAGTAATTTTATCAAGTGGAATCATACTTATCTCATCTATTTCAAATTCAATATTATCTTTTGCTTTTGTTATTGCTTCTTTTACTCTATGTAAATCTCTTGCATCAGCATATATAATTGTTAAGTCATCATCTGTTTGTATATCTTTTATATCTATATCACATGACATAACTGCATCAAGTGCTTCTTCTTCATTTAAACCTTTAAATCCTATAATTGATAAATTTTCATATGAATGTGAAACAGAATTTTCAACTCCAAGTTTACCTTTACATTTAGTAAATGCTGCGCGAACAAAACCAACAGTTCTATTAACATTATCTGTCAAACAATCAACAATAATAGTTGATGATGACGGACCAAATCCTTCATACCTACATGATATATAATTTTCATCTACACCACTATTAACTTTATCTATTGCTCTTTTTATGATATCGCTAGGTACTTGACTTCTTTTTGCTTTTTCAACTAATCTTTTTAAATTAGCATTTGTATCTGGATCTGTACCTCCTTGTTTTGCTGCTAAATATATTTCTTTTGCAAAATTTGAATATAATTTAGCCTTTATTGCACCATTTTTTTGTATAGATGCCTTTCTAACCTCATACGCTCTTCCCATTACAACACTTCCTTTTTCTGTTCAAATTAATATTATACATTATAATTGTTTTAAATCAACTATTTATTTTTTTATCTATAAATTCTTTACTACTTTCAAGTGATTTCTTTTCTAAATCATAATTTATTTTTTTATTTTCTAGTTGTATATTTTTATTTTTTAATGCAAGTTTTATTAGATACTCTGTAAACCATGGATTTTTAACTAAAACAGGCCCTAGTGCATTAGTAAATATTACATTTTTATATCTTGCTCCTTCTTTTGTATTACCATTATTACCATAACCATATTTTATATTTCCAAATGGTTTTACATTATTTAATGTTATGTCAATCATTTGTATTTGAGAACCCATTATTTGCATATTATTTGCAATATAATATAAATCATCACCTATTACACTATCTCTTTCTTTTACATCCATATCTAGTATTTTAAGTGCTTCAAATGAGTATCCATCTAATCTTTCTACCTTGTTAGAAAATAAAGCACCTGTTGTACCTGTCAGTAATATAACCTTATTTTCTTTTATATATTTATTAAGACTTTCTTTTTGATTATTTAGACAATTAGAAATATTTTCTATTTCTTTTAATTCTCCTGCATTAAATAAAAGTATATCGTATTTTTCAAAATCTACTAATTCGTCAATATTATCTATTCTATCAATATTAAGTTTTACTTTCATCTTTTTTGATACTAACTCAAATGATTTTGCATTTGCTCTTTCTCCATGTAAATTAAGTATATCTGGATACATCCAACCTACATTTATTATATTACTCATTTTTATCACCTTTTTCAAAGAATGTTTTTAATTTTTTATATGGTTTCATTCCTGTTATTAGATAAATATTATCAGTCTTTAATTTATCTAAATCTTCAAAAATTATATCAAAATCATCCTCAACATCATAAACTTTAATTTTTTTCTCATCTGCTCCTGCATAAATCATTCTATTTGCTGTATCATAACATACTGTTTTTGAAAAACATACATATTTTTCTACATTTGATTTAACTACATCTTTAAAATTACAATCAAAGAAATAAAATGTGTTAGTGTATGCCGGTTTAAAATCTTTTATTTCATATAATCCCATCCATATTGCTTTACTTTTTTTATCTCTTAAAACTGTATCTAAAGCATTTTGAAGTGTCTCTGGATTTTCTTGTTTGATTCTTAAATAATGAATTGTTTTACCATGATATTTATATACTTCTCTTCTATTGGCAGGATTTACAAATGTCTCAAAACCTTTTTGTATATCTTCATATCCTATATTAAATTTTTTACAAACTGCAATTGTAAGGGCATAGTTATATATATAAAATGGATTTATATAATTAACCTTATAAGTATCTTTACCACATTTAAATGTATAATTATCATAATCTATATCTTTAATATTTACATTTGATTTTTTTAAACTTTTATAATTACAATTACTACACTTAAATTTACCAATATTTTCAATATTATAATATTCATATTCTATTTTATGAGAACACTTAGGACAAGGCATAGTTACATCATAAAAGTCATTTTTAACAAATGATTTAATATTTTTTTCAATACTAAAATAAATAGTTTTATCAACATAATCTTCTAAAGATCTACTTCTTGGTTCTTCATTATTTACAAAAAGTGTTACATCTTTATTAAGAGAATTTTTAAACATTTGATATATAAAATCTGGGTCACCATTTCTTTGTACTTGATCTTTTTGTAAATTACTTATGCATAAATTTTTAGCGGGTAATACTTTAAATATGTTTCTTAAACTTCTTTCGTCAACTTCTAATACTAAAAATTCTTTATTAAATCTTCCAAACACATTTGAATTTTTTATAAGAGTAGTTGCTACTCCACTCATCATATTTGCACCTTCACCATTAGTACAAACCTTTTTACCTGCACTTTTTAAAGTATGATAAATTAAATTAGTTGTTGTAGATTTACCATTTGTTCCTGTTACAAAAATAACTTTATCATAATCTATATTAGTAAAATACTTAACAAAATTTTTCTGAAACATAACTGCTACTTTACCAGATATCATTGATCCACCTTGTTTAAATATTTTACAAAGCAATTGTCCAAATTTTACTCCCCAAAGTACAAATATAAAATATAATTTTCTCATAATAATTACTTCCTTTACTATTTATATTTTCTTTTTACACTTGAATCTATTAATACAGGTCTTACATAAAAATATATATCATCATTTTCTTTATAATCTAAATTAGTTATATCAATAACTACATCATGCATTCCAATTTGACCAAGTACTTTAAATTTACCTAAATGAAGTGAATTATCTTTAAAAATATTCATAATACTTACTAGAGCATTTTTTGATTTACTTAAAAATCTAAATCTTTGTTCTTTTAAAGATAATCCAACTCCTTCATAATATCCTACTGGTAATATTGCTATTTTCATAGGTTTCTTTACTTTATATGAATTAGCATATCCAATATAATCATTTTTATTTACATCTCTTACTCTTGATATTTTAGTATGAAATAATCCTATTTTTTTTAAATCAGATTTTATTCCAACAGCATTACCTGTAAATGCTGATCCTATTCTAGCACAATTTAAATGCATATTTTTATATTTAAAAAATCCTGAAGAATTACATATATGTTTTAGTTTAAAATCTATATTATCTTTATTTAACTCATCTAAAACTTTATTAAATCTTGAAAATTGAATATTACTAAATGTTGAATCTTTTGATAAAGAAGTAGAAAAATGAGAATAAATACCTTCAAATATTATATTGCTATTTGTTTTACATATTTCTTTAATTGTATAAATATCATCATAGTTAAATCCATATCTAGATAAACCAGTATCTATCTTTATATGAGCATATACTTTTTTATTTAATTTTTTAGATATTTCATTAATCATATCAAAAGATTTTTTTGAATCAATTGTAAGGATTATATCATTACTAATTAATGACTCTATATCATTTTCATCATAACATGCTGAAAGTAATAATATTTTTTCTTTTATATTATTTTTTCTTAAAGTAAGTGCTTCATTAACTGCTGCTACTGCAAAATAATTAAAATTATTATCTATTAAAAATTTAGTAAATTCTATTAATCCAAGTCCATAAGCATTACCTTTTACTACAGCAATATATGTATAATCATTTGATTTTTCTTGCTTTCTTATAATATTTATATTATGTAGTAAATCTTCTTTATTTATAATTAACTCATTCATATTTTACTCCTTATATAATTTTAATTTTAATAACATACTATATATTTTATTACCCATTGGTAATGATTTTATTTCATCTTTATTAAATACTTTTAAAATAAATACCATTAATAAATATATAAATGCACCAAATAATATACATATAATTGTTGAAATAGAGTTACCTATTACATTATTTAAAAGTGTATAAATAATTAATATAAATAATGCCATAACAAAACCTGATAATAATGGTTTTAATATTCCATTTTTAATATCTATTTTAAATTTTATAGATTTTTTTATAGTTATATAAATTATCAAAAATGTTATTAATTGACATATGAATGAACTTATTACTGCACCATAAATATTTATATTAGGATTTCTTATTAATATTAAATTTAATATTATTTTTACAATACTACCACATAATAATGCTAATGCAGGAGTATACATTTTACCAAGTCCAAATAAAGAACCTTGAAGTGTATGATTTACTGCTACAAATACCATAGTAACAGCTGCAATTTGAAGTATATGGGCTCCATCTGATGCATTTGGATAAAGCATTTTAAGTATTGGATCTGCTAGTACTATGAATCCAATTGCGCATGGTATTACTATTAAAAGTGATGTTGATACTGAAAATGATATTTTTCTTGATGCTGATTTATAATCTTTTTGAGCAATTGCTGAAGTAATCGCAGGTATTAATGCAGAGTAAAATGATAAATTAACTGCTATTGGAAGATTTACTAAAGTATCTACTTTTGATAGTATTCCAGCAAGTCTCATGGCCTCTTTTTCAAGTAATTCTTTACTACCTAAAATACCATCATATGCAATTTGAATTAAATTACTAACAGTTACTGTATCTATAAAAGTGGTTACAACAGATATAACTGATCCTATTGTAAGTGGTATTGCTGTTAAAATAATTGCTTTAGCAAGTTTAGATGTAGGATTTTTAACCTTATCAACTTTATCATCAGATTCTTCTTTATATTTTTTAATATTTGTTTTATAAAATAATAATAAATATGAAAATGATATTAATATTGCAAGTGTAGTTGATAAATTACCACCTGCAGCCATTATATATGGTTCTTGTCCAACTAAAGAATATACAAAAGTGATAGTTAATACACAGTTAAAGAATTGTTCTAATGCTTGAGAAATACTTGATGCTTTCATCGTACCAAGTCCTGCGAAATATCCTCTTATAACTGCAGATACACAAACAAAGAATATTGCAGGTGATAATACTTTTAATACATATGTTACATCTGGTACATTTAATATATTAGTAGAAATAAAGTCAGATAAAAGGAATAATATTAATGAACATAATGCACCAATTATTGCAAATACTAAAAGTGATACTTTAAATATTCTATGTGCTTCATTATATTTATTTTGAGCTACTTTATTAGATACAAGTTTTGATACAGCACCTGGAATACCTTGTGATGATATTATTAATAAAACAGCATATACTTGATACCCTGCAGAATAATATCCGTTACCTAAATCACCAAAACCTTTTACATTAGTAATTGCAAGTCTATATACTAAACCTAGTAGTTTTATTAAAACTTGTGAGAACATTAACATTAGTACATTACTTATAAATGAATTTTTCTTTTTCTCTTTCACATCTATTCCTACTTTCCTCGTATATAATTATATAACAAAATATAAAAAAAACAAAGTGTTACTTTGTTAAATATAATAATAAAGTACATTTTGAATATAATTAAATATGAATAATTCTAGTAATAAAAAAGAAGATGCCGCTTTAGTTAATTTAAATATCATATCATCTATATTATTTATTATATGTTCAATAATATCTTTAGCAATTACATTTGATGAAAAAGGTACAGTGTTAAAAGGTAAAAAATATTTTTCTACTAAACAAGCATTAAATATTTCATATTATAATAGAATAGCTATTTTAGTTGCTGTGTTAATATCACTTTATGTTGGGTATAAAAGTTATGTAAGTGAAGATGATAATACTATTGGTAAATATAAAAGTAGACTTTTATTATCTACAAATGTACTTACTTTAATAGGTGCATTAATAATACTTTATGTATCATACTTAAATAGACAAGAACAATCTTTAACAATTTCAGATGTAGAAAATCCTTTAATTTAAAAAAAGCATTTTTATGCTTTTTCTTCATTTAGTACAACAGGATTAATATTATTATTATTTTCTTTTCCTTTATTAAAAATTAAATTTGATATTAAGAATATTAAAAATATAAATAATATAATTAATAATATATTTACTATAATAATTTTTTTCCCACTTTTTTTCTTTTTTACACCTAAAGATGTATTATTTGATAAAACACGCATAACCGCATCATCAAATAATATTCCACAATGTGGACATATTGCTGCATCTTTTGATATTAATCCAGAACATTCTGGACAAGATATTCCATCTAATTTAAAATTGTAATCTTTTTTATTGTTTACATAAATTTCAACATCTTGCATAGTATCTGTTAATTTACCTACTATTTTATCTTCTTTTACTTCTGGATTTGCTATTTGAACTTTTAATACATCATTTTTATTTGAAATTTCTTCATTTTTGATTTTTTTTGATTTTTTAATTTTTTTTCTTTTTGTTTTATACATATTATTAATAGTTAATAAATTATATATTTTTTTAATAAGTACAATAAATAAACCGATAAATAAAGAAACAAGTGCTATTAATAAATATGTTTTAAGTGTTATAGTTGTTTTTTCAGTAACAATTGCATTTGGATTCATTTTTATTATTACTATATTTATAATATATATCAACAGTGAACCTAATGATAATGCAAAAGGTATCCAAATTAAATATTTTAAGATTTTTTTCATAATTTGCCTCCTGATAAATTTATCGACTATTATATATCAAAATTATATAATTTGCAAATTTTTTAATAAAAAATAGAATTATAAAAAGGTATATAAAATACCTATTTATTTTTTCTTGCGTCAAATTTCTTTCTTTCTTCTGTATTTAATATTCTTTTTCTTATTCTAAAATTAAGTGGTGTAACTTCTACAAGTTCATCAGTATTTATGTATTCAAGTGCATATTCTAAAGTTAATAATCTTGGCTTTTTAAGTACAACAGTATGATCTTTACCAGCACTTCTAGTATTAGTTAAATTCTTTCCTTTAACAACATTAACTGCTAAATCATTTTCTCTATTATTTTCACCTACTACCATACCTTCATAAACATCTACACCAGGTTCAACAAACATTATACCCCTATCTTCAAGTGCTCCAAGAGCATATGCAGTTGTTTTTCCATTTTCCATAGATACTAAAACTCCTAAACTTCTCTCTCCTACTTCAGCATCTGCTTTTGGTAAATATTCTCTAAAAGTATGATTTAATATCCCGTATCCTTTAGTCATCGTCATAAAATCAGTTGTAAATCCTATTAATCCTCTTGATGGAACAATATAATTAAGTCTAACTATACCTGGAAGATTAGTCATATTTTCCATTATTCCACCACGTCTACCTAATGCTTCAATAACTGATCCAACATTTTCTTCAGGTGCTTCTATTTGTACATCTTCATATGGTTCACATATTTTGCCATCTATTTCTTTTAATATTACTTCAGGTTTTGATACTTGTAACTCATATCCTTCTCTTCTCATATTTTCTATTAATATTGATAAATGAAGTTCTCCTCTACCAGAAACTATCCAACTTTCTGAATCATTTTCTTTTATTTTAAGAGATACATCACTTTCTGCTTGTTTTCTTAGTCTTTCTTCTATCTTACTTGCTGTTACAAATTTACCTTCTTTTCCTGCAAATGGAGATGTATTAACACCAAATGTCATTTGAAGTGTTGGTTCATCTATTCTAAGTGGTTCTAATGCTTCTTCTTTTCCATCAGTGCATATAGTTTCACCTACTTCTAAATCTGGAAGCCCAGCAATTGCTACTATATCACCAGCATGTGCCTCATTTATTTCAATTCTTTTTAAACCTAGATATCCATATATTTTTTGTATTCTAAATTTTTTTATACTTCCATCTAATCTTACGCATGATACCATTTCATTTAATTTCATAGTTCCACGAGATACTCTACCTACACCAATTCTTCCTACATAATCGTTATAATCTAATAATGCTGGTTGAAATTGAAGAGGACTTTTATCATCCATACATGGTTCTGGAACTTCATTTATTATTAAATTAAAAATATGATCCATTGTAGACTCTTGCGTAGATAAATCATCACTCATACTAGATGTACCATTGATTGCTGATGTATAAACTACTGGAAAATCTAGTTGTTCTTCATTTGCATCAAGTTCAATAAATAAATCTAGTATTTCATCAATTACTTCTTTTGGTCTTGCTGATGGCTTATCTATTTTATTTATTACAACTATTGGTTTTAATTTTGCTTCCATAGCTTTTTTTAATACAAACTTTGTTTGAGGCATAACACCTTCATAAGCATCTACGACAAGTAATACACCATCTACCATGTGCATTATTCTTTCTACTTCTCCTCCAAAATCAGCATGTCCTGGAGTATCTAATATATTTATTCTATAATCTTTGTAATTAATAGCTGTAGGCTTAGCAAGTATTGTAATTCCTCTTTCTCTTTCAATATCATTTGAATCCATTGCTCTTTCATTTACTTCTTCATTTTCTCTAAAAGTACCCGATTGTTTTAAAAGTTGATCAACTAATGTTGTTTTACCATGGTCTACATGCGCAATTATGGCAATATTTCTTACTTTCATAAATACTTCACTCCTCGTTTTAACCTTTGATATTATAGCACATTTCTTTTAAAATACAAATATTTTATTTCTATTATTTGACACATATAGTAAACTTTATATTTTAATTATTTATTCCATGATGAACTTCTGGAGTATAGTCATTTATATTAGCAAATGTATATCCCATCTGTAGTGCATCTTTTATTATACTATCTAGTGCATCTTTTGTTGATGATTTAGTATCATGCATAAGTACCATAGATATATTTCTATTATTATTTTCAAGTGCTCCTATAACATTTGAATATATTTGATTTGAATTTGCACCTGCGGCATCATTTGAATCTATATTCCAATCAAAATATTTATAACCATTTTCTTTTAATTTATTAGATAATCTAGTCATTATACCTCTATTAAATCTACTAACTGTATTACTAGATCCTCCTGGAAATCTAATGTATTTACTTTTATATCCTGTATATTTTTCTACTAAACTACTTAAGTAATTTAAATCATTAAAATATGATTCTTCAGATGAATATATATTAGAATATTTATGAGTGCAAGAATGAAGCCCAATAGTATGCCCTTTTTCAATATATTTTTTAGTATATTCTTCTAAGTTATTTGAACATACAACAAAAAATGTTGCTTTTATTTTATATTTATCTAAAATATTTAATATTTCATTTGTATATATTGAAGGTCCATCATCAAAAGTTAAATATATAACTTTTCCACTTATATTACTTTCTTTTTCATATACTTTCTTTTCTAACTGTTCCCTTTTTGCTTTGTTTTCTTTTAATATATTATCTATATTTTTACTTTTTCTATTTTCTTCTTTTATTTTATTTATAATATTCTTATTATTTTGCTTAAGTTTTTCTAAATAAACTTTTTTTTCATTTATTGGTTTTATTTTATTTATATATGTATTTCTAACTATTAACCCAAATATAATTAATAAAGAAAATAATAAAATTATAAGAATCATTTTTACTATTTGTTTTTCATTCATATTGTTTTATCCTTTTATTTAATGAATCTATATAATTATTCATATTTTCAACATTTTTATACTTAATATTATTTTCACTTATTTTTTTATTTAATTTATTATTATTTAAAATTATATTATTTTCTTCATTTTTTATTTGATTATCTATTTTAATTGATAATTTATCATTACTTTTTAAATAATTATCAAAAAATAATATAAAACCAACCATTAATAATATTAAAACACTTAAAATAAATATTACTACTTTATTTTTCATACAACACTTCCTAATAATATAATAACATAAAAATAAAAAAGAACCTAATAATAATTAGGTCCTTCAAACTTATCGTCATATTTTTCATATGACATTATTATTGTTATCTATAATTATTTTTTTATACCCATTTTTTTATTATAATAAATTAATAATATTATTATACTACATATAGTAGTTATGCATACTATAACTGAAATTTTATATGCTTTCGTACCAACATAATCCAATTTATATGTATCATTTTTATTAAGTGTTACTTGTAAAAATCCATTATCACTTTCTTTTATTTTTATTTTATTGTTTTTACTATCTGTAAGCTGATATCCTAAGTAATAGATTCTAGGAAGTTCAATTGTAACATTTTTATCTATATTTTCAATGCTAAATTTTAAATATGGAACAGCATCCTCTTCTATTTTAATTTTTGCATTACCATCTACAATTAATATTCCTGGATTTTGCTCTCTTTCAAGTAAATATTCAAAAGAACATTTCACAGGTAAATATTCTTTTTCGCATCCCATACCCCAATCTTTTACATTACCTGTTTTATAATTTGTTATTTCACTACTATTAAATTTTATGTTTGACCATCCGAACAAAATGACACCTATAATAATGATAGTAGTAAATATTTTTTGATTTTTTTCACTTATTATTTTTATACATAAAGGTGCGATTAAACTTATGCATATCGCAATCATTATTTCAAGTCTCCATAAAAACTGAATCATATATGTAAAATCTGGTAACTTCTTCCAATCAATTAATGGAGACATTATTATTATTGTAAATAACAATATTAAAAATATACTTAATACGATTTTATTTTGTTCTTTGGTAAATTTCAACTTTCTATACATAATTAACGATATAACAAATAATAATATTATAAAAATATTAATAAATATCAAAATACCTTCATATTTAGTATTTGGAGTTTGTGAAAAATAATCTAATAAATTTATAGATGAAAAGTTTAATGAAGCACCACTTGCCATTATTCCTTCACTAAAAACTTTATAACTTCCATTTATTTTATGTTCTAATAATGTAGTTATAAATGGTGAAGTAAGACATAATATTAATAAGCTAGACATTAATAAATATAATATATTTTTCTTAGTAAATATCTGTTTAAAATATACAATAAAAAATGGAATCAATAATATTGTAAAATACACCATACTAACTAGATGACTATACATTCCAAGCACATATCCTGATGTAAAAAACACAAAAAATTTAAAATAATTTTTATCTAGTAATTCAAATAAACCTAATAATATAATAGGAAGAAATACAAATATCCATGATTCTGCAAATGCATCTCTTATAAATATATCACTTAGATGATATGGAAAAAACATATAAATTACACTTGAGGTTAAAGCTACTTTTTTATTTTTAAATAACTTTAAAGACAAGAAATACATTACTACTCCTGACAAAAACATACAAATAAAATGCATTATTTTCATACTATAATAAGGATTTTTAGTCAAAAAACCAATAGCTTTTGCAATATATGCAGTTACAATATGCGTAAATGGTGGATAAAATAAGCTTGTACCATATCCAAATCCATAACCGACTATACTTGATATTTTCGGTGGAATTATATTGTCTGCATTAATTCTATTAACTAAATCAATAATAACAGATGAATGATATATAGTATCATGTCCTACATAATATGCATTACTAAACATACGAGACATAATCAATATTGTCACTAATAATATGATTAATATATATTTATAATTTTTTTTCATACTATTTTACCACCTTAACTTTCGTATTATTATCTAAATTATAATATTTTAGATAATAATTATATGCCCAATAATCTTCACTATCAGGAGAATTGCAATCAATATGAAACATACAATATTTATAATCTAGTTGTTTTACTTCTAATATATTTGTTTCTTTATTTTGTACCCTCATAACAGCTTGCATTCTATCATCTATAACACTTCCTATTTCATGATATACATTTACTTCTATTAATAATAATATAAAAACAAATATTGTGCTCAAACATTTAATGATATTATCAAAACTATCAATATTATAAAACGAAATAAATGCATACAATCCCATAAATAAATGTGTATGATAATTTACTCTACCGTATAGATATTCTGGTGTTAATATTATAAAGAATCCATTAGCATAAAACATTATTAATAAGATTAACATTTTATAATCTTTTTCTTTTATAAATTGAATTAAAGTTACAATAAATAATACAACTGCAAGTAAGACATATAACCAATTATTTTTTATTAATAAACATAAAATTGCATTTATTAATATAATTAAAATACATATTTTACTTTTAATATTCTTATTTTTAAATAAATTTATAATAATACTTGTAATATATAAAATTGGAAATAAACAATAAATATAATCTAATTTAAATAAGTTATAGGAAACCACTGGTAAAGATTTCATAATTTTTTCAATTAGTGATAAACTGTTCCATTCAACGTTTAATCCCTGTCTATATTGATTCCCAGGTGATAATATTGTAAATAAAATCCCTATGAATAATGGTATTAAATATAATAATATTTTTTTATTTAATTTTTTGTCTTTTATACATTTTAATATTATATTACCTAAAACAAAAATAACCATCATTACCATTGTACATTCGTGTAAACTAGAAAAAAATAAAATAAATGCCATATTTAAAATTGTCTTATTTTCTAATTTACCAGTTAAATAGTAATATAAATATATAATTAATACAGTAAATACCCATGTATAATTTACTGAGCCTGCGACCCAATATATAAGTGATCTTCTTTCATATAAAAGTAAAAAGCATATTGCAGATGCAATCATATAAAATACTATATTAACTTTTTTTTGTGTTTTTAATTGTATTATTTTAGCAAAATAATACAATCCAATCAAAATAACTAAAGGATTTAATATATACCATAATTTTTTACCCCATATTAATAAAAATTGTACGATAAAGTGAACAACTAACCTTGCATTATAATGACTATAATCATATATTTGATTTTTTATAATCTGAAATATATTAGTTATTCTTTCTCCATTATGTAAATAAAAGGAATAATGTAAATCATCACTAATAATAAATGTATTCAAGCAACAATAAAATATTGTAATATAAAATACTATACTAAATAATAATAACCACTTATTATTTTTAATAAATTTTTTCATTTAGATCATCTCCTATATTAGTTATATATAACCTTATATAGATCAAAGCTTAACCACTCATCAAGATATAAAGTATCTACTTTCTCTAAAGAACAATTTTTAAATTTATATTCAGTATCTGTTCTTTCGATAAACCATACATTATTGCTTTCTTTTAATTTGTCTTCATTATATTTTTTTATATTATAAAATGGAGAATAATTATAGATATTAAAAGCATAATACTGATAATTATCGAAATAATAATTAATAACTACTGCATGATCTGCATTTGATATAAAAATTACAGAATCATTATCTTTAATGTAGTTTTTTATTGTTTTTGTATACTTATTTGAATTATCTATTTCTAAATTATACCTATTTGTATATGAAACAATACCAAAGCATATAAATATTATAATTATAAAATAATTTAATATTCTATTATTTATATTACCAATTAATAATGCAAAACATAATATTAAACATGAAACTATTTGTATTGTTAAATACCTAGAAATCAATACTGGCTTATATAAAAATGATACTACTATTCCAACTATAAAGGTTAACATAAAAACTAAAATACAAAATATAATTTCTCTTTTATATTGCAATTTCTTCTTAACAAAAATTATAAAAGCAATTAACATAATTATTAATATAAATATTAAAAATATATTTGTGTATTTTCCATATAAAAATAATTCTTTTGGATATTTCAATAATCCACTTATCGTTAATTTACTAATCCAAAAATGTTTTTTTACTTTTAATAATTGATTAATCAGTGTATATAACCATGGAATATACAATATTACATTAAAAACACCAGATATAAAAATATTTAATAAGAATTTCTTATTTTTTATATTAACTATTAATAAAATTAAATATATTATAATAGCAGACAATAATACATAATAGTGACTATATATTCCAAGTATACTAAAAATTGTCATAAATACTAAATCTTTAGAATTATTATTTTTTAAATATTTTATGGCATACACAACCATACCAAAAAGTAAAAACATTGATAAAGAATACATTCTTACTTCAAGTGCATACTGCATAACAATAGATGATGTTATAAATAAGACATTAAAAATATTTGAAATTCTTTCATCAAATATTTTTTTTATTTCTATTTCATTTAATATGATAATTCCTATTAAAGGCAACATTGAAAAGATTTTTAGACTTAAAAGTGAGTTAGAAAAAATAAATGTATATAATTTTAACAAAATATAATATAAAGGCGGATGAACATCAAAAGATGTTATTTTTATAATATCCATAATATTATGATCTAACATACCTATTGTGTAATACTCATCATACCAAATATTATTGTTATTACATAAAGATAACCATATAATTAAAGATAATATAATTGGTATTAATGTTTTTAATTTTTTCATATAATTCCTTTTATCTTTTGAATATTGACTTAGCTTTTCTAATTACTCTGTTAATAAATCTTCTATTTATATTATCTTGTAATTCATTAACGATATTTTGTAATTCATCAAATTTTTTTATTTTTTCTATCTCATCTTCTCTATACCACTTAACAGTTCCTTCTAAATCCCATATTTTCTTTTGCATCTGTTTTATATGTTCTTTCTTCTCATTTATACCACTTAAGAAAATATTTTCCATATAATTACACTTAGGAATTAAGTAGTTTTTATAAAATTCAATATCAGGTAATTTTTTTGTATCAAGATTAATATTTTCACATTCATTTATAAAATCAGTACATTCTTTTTTTAAATTTTCCCTAATTTTTAAATATTTTTTTGGATTTTTTAATTTTAAAAGATTCTCTATACTTTCTTTTAAAATTTCTTTTTCACTATATACATTTAAATATTCTTTATATGTTTCTAATCTATCCTTAAAGCAATCATAATATACTAATACCACATTAGTTTTTAGTGCTAAACAAGGAAGTGCAACATGAAGTCTATTTGTAATTACAAGTTGGGCATTTTGATATATAGTTAAATATTCTTTTACTCTATTCATTCTTTCATCAAATGATAATTTAGAATATTTAACTTGATTAACTTCATGAGTCATTACTTTAACTTCTAAATTAGTTATACTTTTAATATAATTTACAATCTTATCATCTAGATCAACTAAACATATATATGGCTTTTTTTCCACTTTTGAAATATTGTCTATTGTAAGTGTTAAACATCCTGAAAAATAACAATCATATCCTTTTTCTTGTAACACTTTAAGTGTACCGTAATCTCTACATCCTACCTTTCCAAATTTTGTTATAACATCTTTTGCAAATCCATCCAAATAATCATAATTTTTCTTTGTTGTAATTATATCATATGGATCATCACTAGTAAAATGCATTGAAACTAATTTTGGATATATATAAGGTGACATAGGAAAATTATATTTTTTATGTTGATACCATCCATTTAAAATTGCAGCTACATACTCTTTTTTATCTGGTACAAAATCATCGATTGTTTCCCTATCAATTATATAGTCTATTTTCTTCAAATATTGCAAAGATGCATAAGTTTGAATATCATCTCCAAAATTTTCAGTATTTTTATAATATAATGCAGCATACTTCATAAAAATCACCTACTTTTCAATAAATATTAAATTATCTTTTCTATATTTAGTACTTTTTATTCTCTCATTAATTGACATTCTCATTTTTTCTAATGCTTTTTTATTTGATTTAATTTGCTCATTGTAATAATATTTTTCAACTTGATTATTAGTTTTTCTTTTTTGATTTTTTAAATATCTTATTTCTCTTTTACTAATATCAATATCATGAAATTCTGGTCTTATAATTAAATCTTGTTCCATTTTTAATCTTGTCATTGATCCTGATAATGTTGTTTTTTCAACATGTTCATATGTAAATCTACTTTCATCAACATCATGGTGCACAATTGCCTTAGGAGAAACAACTACCTTCTTTCCCAATTTTTGAATTAAACTAGAGACTACCACCTCTTCGCCTCCTAGGTAATTATGTCCTTGTCTTCCGTAAGTAACTCTAAATCCACCTATTTTAAGTAAATCTTTTTTCCATACAGAATAATTTGCTCCATAAGGAAACTCATACCACTCAGTAACTATTTTATCTTTATCAGAATTTACTAAATATTGACTCCAAAATCCTTCTTTACCATCTATTAATATTTCTGGTATCACTTTAGGTTTTTTAAGTATTATATTACCACCTACAACACCTGCTGAAGGATTATTTTTATATGTATTAATTATTTCTTTTATATTATTTTTATCTGCTAATGAATCATCATCTAAATATAACAATATTTCACCTTTTGCCTCATACATACCAACATTTCTAGCATATGATAAACCTTTAATTGGTGCTTCTACATATCTAAAAAATTCTTTAGGTAATTTATATTTTGTTTTAAAATCTTCTACTAAATCCAATAATTCACTATTATTAATATCGTTATTTACAACTAATACTTCAAAGTTTTTTCTATCTTCTGTTTGATCTAATAAAGTTTTAAGTACATTTACAACTTTTTCTGTTCTTTTATACGTACAAACAATAGCAGATAATTTTAATTTTTCTTTTTTATTTTCATCCATGGCAACATCTTCCATTTTTCTTAAGAAAAATTCTTTTGCCTTTGTATCTATAAATGAAAATATTGTATTATAATCTTCTATTGCAAAGAACCCCTTTCGGTTATCAATATTAATTATTTCTTCATTCATATTAGTTGTAATATATAAATTATAGTTTTTACCATCAAACTGCTTATTAGATATTAATACTTTATATGCAGAAGAAGGAACTTTTTTTAATTTATCATCATTTTCAAAACAAACATATACTAAATTACTATAAATATCATTTAATACACAATTATTTGCCTGATTAGAGTCAATAATCATATGATTTCTTTTTATTATCTCATCTACTAGTTCTTTATGATTTTCTTTATCATCTATTACCCATATTAATGGCATTAAATAGTAATCTTGTCTAAAATCTTCAAATTGCATTAATAAATCTGTATTATGTGATATATTTAATTGATTTGCATGACTAGTAAGTGAACCGCTATGACGCCTATAATCAAATATAGGTTCTTCAAATGTAGTATGTCTTATCATAAATAAATCATTAACTCTCATCCAATAATCATAATCTTCAACAGTAAATCTATTTTTTGAAAAATCAGATAATGTTTTTACAACTATTGATTTATACATACATATTGGCGCAATATAATTATTCTTTACTTCGCAAAATTCAAGCATATTTTTAGGAAGCATTACATATTCTGGATGTTCTTTATTGCTTGCATACCACTTATTGCTAGTAATAATTTTATTATTTTCATCAATTAATCTAACATTTGGATATACAAAATCAACTTTTTCGTCGCTTTTTAAATCATTTAGCATAGACTCTATACAATTATTATGAAGTATATCATCTGCTCCTACCCACATTGAATACTCTCCATTTGCTACTTTAAATCCATTTGCAATTGATTGTGGTAATTTCTGATTTTCTTGATTTATTACTTTTATTCTTGAGTCTTTTTTTGCATATTCCTCTGCTATTTTTAATGTTTTATCTGTTGAGCCATCATTTACAATTATTAATTCAAATTTTTTATACGTTTGATTTAGTATACTATCTATCGTTTGACTCATTAATTTATCTCCATTATATATTGGAAGTACAATAGTTACTAAATCTTTCTCACATGAATGTTTAATTTTAGAAGTATCTAAATAATAATTTTCTATTCTATTTTTTTTAAATTTAAAATATTTATATTCTGGCAATGTTAACTTATTTATATTTCTTACAAAAAGATTATTAAAAAATATTTTAGGTATACCTACTATTCTAAAAAATCCATTAAATCCTCTTTTTATAAATTTTGCTACTTTATCTAATTTCATTTTTTTAGCAATTCTTATAAGTTTATTTGCTCCTCTAACTACTTTTCTATGTTCAAGTTGCCATAATTTTTCACTTACATCATTGTATTTATCTAACAATTTATTATATTCTTCTAATGATACATACTCTTTTTTTTCCATAACTACCTCACTTTATCATTTATATACAATATAATTTTAACATTTTTACATATTTAAGTAAATATTAAAATAAAAAAGAACCTAATAATAATTAGGTTCTTCAAACTTATCGTCATATTTTTCATATGACATTATTATTGTTATCTATAAAAATTATTTTATACTTATTTTTTAAAAAAATTTAAAAATTTTCCAACTTTTAATGTAATTGCTTCTGAATTTTTAATTGCTTTTGTTTTACCAAATGCTTTACCTGTTATTGTAAGTGATGCGATAATTGCTGTTACTAAAAGAACAACAAGTGATGCATTTAAATTAAATTTTGTAGAAATTGATGATGCAACAAGCATCCCTGCACTACCACTAACTACACCACATACATCACCAATTACATCATTACATATAGATGCTAATTTATCTGAATTTTTTAATAATATTACTGAATGTTTACTTCCTTTTACTTTTTTAGAAGCCATAGAATGAAATGGAGTTTCTTCTGCTGCAGTTATTGCAACTCCTATCATATCAAATATTATACTTATTAAAATAAATAATATTATAACTAATATCCCAAATAATATATTAATATTTGGAATTATAGTTTCTGATGCACATGAGAATATAATTGAAAGTATAAAAGATAGTATACATACAGTAAATAACCATCTTAATCTATCATTTTTTTTAGTTTTACTCTTTTTCATAAATCCATCCTTAAAATAAAAAAAATATGATTGGTACCAACATAATAAACTTTGCGTCATAGGTCAAGTAGGATTTCCCACATTTAAACCTTTCGTTACCAAAAGGCGGTTCCCCTTTAATAAATGTATATATTGTTTCCAAATATATGACTTGATTGCCACTTAGTACGCACTGCAATCTTATATTGACATACAGCCTAGGAGATTTCCTCCCTGATATTTTATCTATTACTAGTCTTTTTTGCAAACACAATTTCATATAGCAATATCATATAAACATTTTTGGCCAAAAATATCTACATTAGTTCTATAATCCCAAGATATTCACTCAAGGCAAGCTACACTACCCAAAGCTTTCGCCTCAAAGTAGGTTTAATCTTAATTCGTACTAAATCAAGGGTTTAGCACAATATTAAGTCTCCACGCTATTTGGGTTCTTCTTATATGCCATTATAAGTTTCCCAAATAACTTACCTCCCAGCACCCACCCAAATCTGGGCGATTTAAGCAAGCACAAGAAGTTTCACAGGTATGCTCTTTAACGAATTTTTAGGCTCGTCTTCGTAATAGATGTATCAACTAGGATACTGCACCCTTCATACGAGAATAATTCTATCAAAAAAAACCATTTTAGTCAAATTTTTTGGCAATTATTCAATTATATTATATTCAATTTATAAAAAAAATATAATATATATAAATAAATATGATATAATTTTATAAACAAGGAGTTTTTTATGAATAAAATTAAAATTAATATGCTTTCAATGGCTGATTCTGTTGACGGACAAGGTGTTGGAAGTGCTTATCTTGAACTTATGAAATTATTAAAAGAAGATGGAAAAGATGACTTTGAAATTTATTTAAATAAAGGTACTAAATATGATATTATACATGCACATACTGTAGAACCTAGAAATTACTTAAAATTAAAATTATCAAAAAATCCTACAGTTGCATATGTACATTTTTTACCTGATACATTAGATGGATCAATAAAACTTCCTAAACCTATATTTAAAATATTTAAAAAATATGTTATTAGTTTTTATAAAAGTGCTGATCATCTTGTTGTTGTAAATCCTATATTTAAAAAAGATTTAGTTAAAGCTGGTCTTGATAAAAATAAAATAACTTATATACCTAATTTTGTGTCAAAAGAAAAATTTTATAAAAAAAGCAAAAAAGAAATCAAACAAATAAGAAAAAAGTATAATATAAATGAAAATGATTTTGTAGTACTTGGCGCAGGTCAAGTACAAAATAGAAAGGGTGTTATGGATTTTGCAGAAGTTGCAAAAAAATTACCTGATATAACCTTCATATGGGCCGGTGGATTTAGTTTTGGTGCAATTACTGATGGACATAATGAATTAAAAAAATTAATGGAAAATCCTCCTAAAAATGTTAAATTTTTAGGTATTATACCTAGAGATGAAATGAATGATTTATTTAATGCATCTGATTTATTATTTGTTCCATCTTATAATGAATTATTTCCTATGACTATACTTGAAGCAGTTAGTACACAAACTCCAATATTACTTAGAGATTTAGAATTATACGAAGATATATTATTTAAAAAGTATTTAAAAGGAAGTAATAATGATGAGTTTGCTAAAATTATAAAGGAATTAAAAAATAATAATAAACTATATAATGAACAAATAGAAGTTGCTAAATATATATCTAATTTTTATAGTAAAGATAATATTTATAAAATGTGGAAAGAATTTTATATTAGTATATTAAAAAAAGATTAATGATTAATCTTTTTTATTATTTTCTAAAAATAATTTTCTTGTAATAAAATTCCAACACATCACAACTACAGTTGCAAATAATTTTGAAATCATATAATAAATATTTAATTTATCACTTAATAACCACATGAATAATTGATTTATTCCTAAACCTATTACACTTAGTATTATAAATACAACTAATTCCTTTACTTTACTATTTTTATTTTTATCTACATCAAATACCCATCTTACACTTGCAATATAATTAAATATTACAGAAACTGAAAAAGATATTATTGATGATATTAAATAATATATGTTAAAAAACTCTGTTAACACATATAACAATACATAATCTATAACTGTAGCTATTACTCCTACTAAACCAAATTTTATTATTTGCATAAATAATTTTTTCATATTTTACTCCTTATTTTAATATATTATCTATTATTTTTAACCACTGTTCTTTTACTGAATCATATGAATATTTTATTGCCTTTAATCTTGCTTCATTACCAAATTTAGCAAGTTTTTTCTTATTATTTAATAATTCTATACTTTTTTCTGCCATTAAATTTTTATCTCTGTTACTAATTAAATAACCATCTATATCATTATTTATTATTTCAGTTGCACCTTCTGCGCTATCAAATGCTATTACTGGTATACCAAAAGAACTTGCTTCTAATATTACTAATCCAAACGATTCTTCATATGATGTTAATAAATATAAACTCATATCATTTAATTTTTCTCTTATAAAACTTTTATCCTTATATCCATACAAAGTTACATAATTGTTTAAATTTAATTCATTTATTTTATTTTCTATATTATTTTTCTCAAATCCATCACCGATAATATGAAGTCTACATTCATTATCTTTACTTATAATTATATTAAATACATCTATTAAATCTAAAAATCCTTTTTCTTTTGATAATCTACCAATTGCAACAATATTCTTTTTAGTTTTTTTTGCTTCTTTTTCAGGTATATAATCAACACATAATGGTGCATATATAACTTGTGTATTTGATTTAATTTTATTTTTATAAAAATCAGTTAATTTTTTAGAAACAGGCATAAAATAATCAATATTATCTAAAGATTTAATAACTCCATTTATATATTTTTGATCATTATGATGATGAGAATGTTCCCATGATATTAGTTTTGCTTTACCTTTATAATTTTTATTTAATATTTCAGTTATTTCAATTCTTGTAGATATTATTAAATCACTATCACATGTTTTTAAATAATCTATCATTAATTTTTTCTTTAGTTTTATTATTTTTAAACTATTAAAAGTATCTGAAAATAACTTAAATATCTTACCTTTTTTTAAATAATCATTATATAACTCTTTAAATAAAGTTATAAAATGAAAATGGATTAAATTCTTTTTATAAGAATCTACTCTTAATGCTATATCACTATTTATTAAATAATTAACATTAACATTTTCATCTAATTTATACATTGTTTTATCATATAGATTATAAATAGATACAATATTAACATCATATTTATCTATAAGCATATTAGCTAAATTAGTAACTGCTACTTCTATTCCTCCATATCCTAGATGTAAACATAAAATTGTTATTTTTTTCATGGTAAACACCTCTTTTAATTGTTATCTATAAAATTTTCTATTATTTTTACAAAATTTTTATTATTATTTTCATATTTTCTAGGTTTAAATGTTTTAGATTTTTTAAGTAATTCACCTAATTTGTCAAAATCTTCTAAATATAGTATATATCCAAGATTAGAAAATTCAGTTGCTATTTGAACTTGATGATTATTATTATGTTCACCATATTCTTTTAATCTGGCTGCTGCGATTACTTTTTTATTATTTTTTAACCCACTCATAATAGAACCTACTCCAGCATGAGTAATAAGTAAATCACATTCTTTTACATATTTATCAAATTGCTGCATTGGCATTAGTTTATAAATTTCCATATTTTTTGATTCATACTCTGTTAGTCCTGCTTGAACAATTACCTTCTCTTTAATATTCCCATTTTGTATTTGTTTTTCAATTGCCTCTAATAATCTAGGAAATCCTTTATCTTGTGTTCCTAATGTTACAAATATCATATAAACCTCCTAAAATATAAATCCACCATATACTGCTTTTGGATAAAGTTTAAGCATACTTTGCCACTGAACAATAAATAAATCTGCAATATGATATAATAATCTACCTGTTATTGTTTTTGTATTACAATTTGCCATAGTTTCAATATATATAACTTTACATCTAAATATTTTTCCTATGCAACACATTGGACCTGCAGTATGAGTTCCTGTTGTAACTATATATTTTGGTCTAAATTTTATAAAATAATATAAACTTATAAAACAATTAGCAATTAATTTAAAAGGATATGTAAGTGGGTAATCTTTTGTACCAAATATTAGAAACCCCATTTTATCTTTATATTCATCTTTCATGCTTATCGTAGATTTTGTTTTTTCAGTTATTATATATGAATCATATTTATTAAATAAACTCTTTAATTGTAATAATTCTTTTAGGTGTCCACCTGTTGATGATATAAATAATACTCTTTTTTTCATATTTTTACCTTTCATGATTTTTTATAAAATTATATGAATCTTTACACATATCTTCAAGTGTCTTTGTACATTCAAATCCTAACTCTTTTTTTGCTTTACTTGGATCAGAATAACAAGATGCAATATCACCTGCTCTTCTTGGGGCAATTTTGTACGGAATATCTACATTATTAACTTTTGAATAAGTATTAACCATATCAAGTACACTATAACCTATTCCTGTTCCTAAATTATATATAAATATTCCTTTTTTCTCTTTATTTAATTTATCAAGTGCTAACAAATGACCTTTGGCAAGATCTACAACATGTATATAATCTCTCACACCTGTTCCATCTTTAGTATTATAATCATTACCAAATACTGATAATTCTTTTAATTCTTTATTAGCAACTTTTGCAATATATGGCATCAAATTATTTGGTATACCTTTAGGATCTTCTCCAATAAGTCCACTAGAATGAGCTCCTACTGGATTAAAATATCTAAGTATTGCAATATCCCATGTATTATCAGATTTATATATATCTTGAAGTATTTGCTCTATAAATAATTTGGAAGTACCATATGGATTTGTTGTACCTCCTATTTTACAATCTTCTGTTATTGGAATAATTTCTGGATCTCCATATACAGTTGCAGATGATGAAAACACAAATTTCTTAACATTATATTTTTTCATTACATCAAGTAAAATTAATGCACCTGATACATTATTTATATAATATTCAATTGGTTTTTCAACAGACTCTCCTACTGCTTTATATCCAGCAAAATTAATTACCGAATCAATATTATTCTCTTGGAATACTTTTTCTAATAAATTTTTATCTAAATAATCAATATTGTAAAATTTAAAATCTTTCCCAGTTATTTTTTTAATTGAATCTATTGCTTCTGGTTTACTATTTGAAAAATTATCAATAACTACTAGTTCATAACCATTATTTAAAAGTTCTACACATGTATGTGAGCCAATATATCCTGCACCACCAGTAACAAGTATACTCATAACATCACCTCTAATATAATTATAAACTAAAAAATTAGATATTTAAATATCTAATTATTATTTTTACATATATATTTTTCATAGATTAACTTTATAAATTTTTTAATTTTATAAATAACCTGTTTTAACATATCTTTAAATCTTACTCTATACTTTTCATTATAATGTTTACAATATGATTTAAATTGATTATATGAATCATTTAAATATGTTTCGTATGTGTCACTTGATTTTACATTTAAAGTCTTTAAACTATCTTCAATAATTTCTCCATTATTAATTTTATCATTATTTATTATACAAATATTAATGTTTTTAGATTCTAAATGCGAAAGTATAGCTTTAGCACAACAATCATCACCAATATATATATAATCAACATTTCTTGATTTAATTATGTAATCAGTAAAAATTATATAATCTTTTCTATCTAAAAATGTAGACATATCATAACATTCATCTGAATTTTCATAAAATTCTTGTCTTAAATCATTATCTTTTGGAGTAGTAGTTAATACAATTATATTATATTTATTTTTATTCAAATCTTTTATTAAATTTATATTAAATAAATCTTCATTTGAATTACTCATAGATGATATTATAAATAATATTGTTTTCTTTATACCCCTTTTATAATAAGGTAATATAGTATCATTATTTAATGAAGAATTTAAATCTTTATTACATCTAGGAAATTGAATTACTTGAACATTATTTTTTAAATTAGATGCAGTCTTATTTATAACATTCATCGCTTTATCATGATTCATATTGGCTCTTGAAAATTCACCAGCATTACTTGATCTATACCAAAATAAAGGAGCATTTATTCTTATTGGTATCTTTCCTACAGAAAGTAATTTAAGCCATAAATTCCAATCTTCATACATTCCTTTTTCTTTAATATCAAAACATCCTACTTCTATTAAATCTAATTTATTTACCATACTACTTATATTTATTACATTTTCCTTTTTTTCAATTTTTGTAGTTAAATATCTTTCCCATATATGATTCGAATCTCCAAAAACAGTTGCGGCAGTATAAGCAAAACTTGCATTACTGTGTGTTTGTAAAGTCCAATATAAGCACTCAATCATATTATTTTCAATCATATCATCACAATCTAAAAAGAATACATATTTACTAAACTTACATGCTTTACTTATTCCATAATCTCTCGCTACTGATGGACCCTCATTATTTTTATGAAATATCTTTACTCTTTTATCTAATTGTTTAACTTTATCTAATTGCTTTATTGATTTTTTATCAGTAGATCCATCATCAACTATAATCCATTCAAAATATGGATATGTTTGACTAAAAACACAATTTGCAGTTTCCATTAAAGTTTCTCCTCCATTATAAAATGGAGTAATTATTGATATCACTGGATTTTCAATATTTATAAGTTTGGCATTTTCTTTTAATTTTCTACCTGGAGTTAAACTATAATCTATCATAACTTATCCCTTTCAATTATATATTTTAAAAAAAGTTATTAAATAATAACTTTATAATTCTTCCACAAATTTTCTTTCGCTTCTTTTAAATATAACATAACCTATTACTAAAATTACTAAAGAAATTATTGCCCAAATACCTAACATTCTAACATCTGGCATCTCATGGCTATATAAAATTGCTCTATAACCCTCAATTAACTGAGCCATAGGATTTACTTTTAACGCCCAACTAAATTTGGCAGGTAACATATCTGCTTTATATACAATTGGTGTTACATAAAATGCAAGTGTAATTATAATACTTACAAAATGATCAACATCTCTTATATACACATTAATTGCTGATAAAACAAATACAATTGCAAGCGTAATAATATATTGAATCAATACTAAACCTGGAAATAATAATAAATGAACTGAAAATCCTACACCACTAAATAATATAAATAAAAACATAATAATACATGTAATTAAAAAGTTAATAAGCGCACTTGTAACAACTGATATTGGTATTATTTCTCGTGGAAAATAAACTTTTTTAAGTATTGCACCATTTTCTACTACACTTCCTGTTCCTGTTTGTACTGCTGTTGTAAAAAATGTCCATGGTACTAATGCAACCATCATAAATATTGTATAATGTTCTACATTTACTCTCAATATATAAGGAAATACAATTGAATAAACTAAAAGCATTAATAATGGATTTAAAAATGTCCAAACAACACCTAACCATGATCCTTTATATTTTCCTCTAATTTCCTTTTTTATATTATTTTTTAATAATTCTCTATATTTATATAACTCCTTAAATACTTTCATTTTTTCACCTACAAACTTTGATGTATTCATCTAATACATCATTAGTATTCCCATCCATACGAATTTCTCCATTATAAAGCCAAATACTTCTATCACAAAATTTTCTTACTGAATCTAAACTATGAGATACTATAACTATTGTTTTACCAGAGTCTTTTAATTCCATTAATTTATTAAAACACTTATCTTGGTAATGTTGATCTCCTACAGATAAAATTTCATCTATCAATAATATATCTGCATCTACATTAATCGCTATAGAAAATGCTAAACGCATATACATACCAGAAGAATATGTCCTTACAGGATTATCAATAAATTCCCCAAGCTCAGAAAATTCTATAATTTTATCTAATCTTTCATCTATCTGTTTTTTAGTTAATCCAAATATAGATGCATTAAAATATATATTTTCTCTTCCCGAAAAATCCATATGAAACCCTGCGCCTAATTCAAGTAATGATGTTAATTTGCCATCTATCTCAATTTTACCCTTATTAGGATATATTATTTTAGTCATCAATTTTAATAAGGTACTTTTCCCACTACCATTTGTACCTATTAAAGCAACACTTTCTCCATCATATATTTTTATATTTATATTTTTTAAAACTTCTAAAGTCTCTGGTTTATTATCTTTTTTAAAAAACAATAATTTTTCTTTTAAAGTACTTGCTTTATCATAATATAACTTAAAAGTTTTACTAACATTTTTTACATTTATAGATACTTTTCTATCCATAATATACCTCTCTTCTGTTACTACATTTATTATATCAATAAATATTATATAATATTTATTGATAAAAGTATAGTTTAATTTTTGATAACTTTACTATAAACAAAATTAAATAATTTATATAATACATAAGCTAATATGTACGAAATAATAATTGTAAATAAAAATATAATGCATATCATAACAATAACCATAATAAATCTATTTGGGTAGTAATATTTAAATATTATATTTTCAATGCATTCTAAAACAAAAATGTGAATCATATAAATATAAAATATTAATGGTACACTATCAGATATAAATTTATTGACTTTATTAGATATTTTTAATTTATAATAATTATATTTAAAAAGAATAAATATAGCAATAGAAGGGGCAAAAGCAAACATTGACTGAGCTTCTAACATAATATCATTTTTAACATTATCTATAAATATAGAATCCGCAAATGGCATTAAACAAATAGATATAATTCCTAAAGCATATATTATTTTTCTTTTATTTACTTTTACTTCATAATTATATAGATAATATCCTAAAAATAAATAATTCAAATATCTTAATATATCTGGAAGTATAAAACTTGAAAATATGCTAAAATCATATTTGCTACATAATAAATTAATTGTTCCTAATACATTACCAAATATGAAAATCAATATTATTATATTTTTTAAATTTTCTCTTTTTAGATTTTGAACAAAGATTCTCAAATATGGAATAAACAAATAAATAAGTAATATAACATACATAAACCAAAAATGATATCTTATACCATTTGTTGTAAATAATTTTATAAATAATATTAATGAGAATTTAATACTTTTATTAATAAAACAATCATATAAATAATAAAATAAAGATAATATTAAAAATGGTATAAATAATTTTAATAATCGTTTACTTAAAAAATTTTTATATGAATATTTATTTTTTTTACTTAACATAAAAGCACCTGTAATCATAAAAAATATTGGTACTCCTGTTCTTGTTAAAGAATCTAGAAATGTTAATATAAAATAGTATTTATGATTAACATTTAAATATTGTTCTCTAAATGACGGAAATACATGTATTAATACAATACACAAAATAGCAAACATTCTTAATGCATCACAATATTTTACTCTAGATTTCATACAACTTATTCTCCTTTTAATTTTCTAGGTACGGTAACAATATTCTAGTAACTTTTATGTAACCAAGTGATGATAAATGTAGACCATCTTCAGTATATTTTATATCTAAATTACCATCTTTATCTATTAAATTAGTATACATATCTATATACACTATTTGATTTTCTTCACAATAAGATTTTAATTTCTTATTAATTTCTTTTATATTCTCGTTTTTTCTTATTCCAACATCTTTTTTATCTATTTTTTCATTATCTGTATTATTAATAGGATATATAGATTGAAGATATATCTTAGCATTAGGTCTATTTTCTTTTATTTTTTCTATAATTTCTTTAATATTATTGACTATATTATCTGTTGTCAAATTTTCGTCTTTTAAATCATTTGTACCTATTAATATAAATACTTTAGTTGGATTATAGTCATAAACTAAACTAGGTAATTTTTCTAAAATATCTTTTGTTTGATACCCAGCTCTTCCACTATTTATTATTGGCATAATATCCTCATATAATTCATCAAAAGGATACCAATCAGTAATTGAATCACCTAAGAATACAAAATTTTCATTTTTAAGTTTTTCTGTTAAATTATCTTTTTTATTAATTTTAATAGTATTATATGATAATTCATTAGTCCTTACATTAAAAATAATAAACAATGTTAAAACTAAATTAATTATACATAATACAAATATAATTTTCCCATTTTTCATTATTTGTATTTTCCCCCTAAAAAAATATAATACTTAAATTGATGTAACACCAACATGTACATTATATCACATTTTATAAAATGTAACAAACTATTATATTAATAAAAAAAATTCTCATATGAGAATTATTCTATTTTATCTTGATTTGTTTCTTTTACAATATACACTGGTCTTTTTTTAGTTTCTAAATATGTTTTTGCTAAATACTGACCTATTATTCCCATACAAAATAGTTGAATACCACTGACAAATAAAATGATACAAACCATACTTGGCCAACCACCAACAGGATCTCCAAACATCAATGTTTTTATTATTATTACAATTATTGCAATAAATGCAACCAAACACATAATAATACCTAATATTGCTGATATTGATAATGGAACTGTTGAAAATGCAACAATACCTTCAATCGCATATTTAAATAATTTCCAAAATGACCATTTTGTTTCACCTGCAACTCTTTCTATATTTTCATATTCTAACCATTTAGTATCATAACCAACAAAACTAAATAAACCCTTTGAATATCTATTATACTCTTTCATAGATATAATAGAATTAACCATTTGGCGAGTCATAAGTCTATAATCTCTCGCACCATCTACCATTTCTACTTTTGACATTTTGTTTATTATTTTATAAAAACATCTTGCAAAAAAACTTCTAATTGGTGGTTCTCCTTTTCTAGTTACTCTTCTAGTACCAACACAATCATAACCTTCTTTTTTAATTATATTATACATTTCTGGAAGCATAGATGGTGGATCTTGTAAATCAGCATCCATTATTGCTATATAATCTCCTTTTGCATATTCTAACCCTGCAAGCATACCAGCTTCCTTACCAAAATTTCTAGAAAAAGAAACATATTTTACTCTTTTATCTTTTTTTGATAAATTTTTAGATATTTCTAAAGTTTTATCTTTGCTACCATCATTTACCAAAATAAATTCAAAATCAACTTGTTTTGACATTTTATCTGCTACTTTAATAATTTCTTCATAAAATAGTGGTAAAGATTCTTCCTCGTTATAGCAAGGAACAATTACTGTAATTAATTCTTTCATTTTACTTCTCCTCTACTTTAATTACTATCATTATATCATATCATATAGATACAAACAATATAAAATATATTAAATTAATAACTAAAATTATATTAATTTTCTGTATAAAAAGCAATATAACTTTGTTCTAAATTTACTTTTTTCTATAAATGATTTTAATATAGGTCTATTTATTAAATACATACTTTGTTTATATGATATATTATTTTTCTTTAAATATTCAAAAGAATGATCTATAAACTTATTTGCTATCTCACTATTTTCTTGATATCTTTGCTGGATATTATAATTAAATAATATAGATATTATAAGTTCATCTAAGTAATCATTTTTATCATTCTTATAAATATCTTTAACCATATCAAGTTGTTTAAATATATCAAATACTTTTTCATCACGAGTAGTAGTTTGACTATTTTCATGAACTAGAAAATAATTTAATGCTTCATCTATTTTTCCAATTTTATCACTATAATAAAGTGTAGATGCTACAAAAGATACATCTTCATATTTTAAAATCTCACTAAACTTTATCTTATGATTTAAAATCATAGATTTTTTATACATTTTATTACAAGGCCCAAGTGGAATATCAATTAAAAGTTTTGGATTTTCATCTAAATTTGTAGTATCAAAACTAGCAAGATTTACACTTTGTATTTTATTACTCTTTTCATATACGTAATTATAATCACAAATACACATATCTAAATCTTCATTAGTACATTTATTTAACATTTTTTCAACAAAATCTTCTTTTATATAATCATCTGAATCTATAAAACAAATATAACTTCCTGTAGATTTTTTTATTCCTAAATTTCTATTATAACCAATACCTTTATTTGCAGTATTTTTTATATATATAATTCTTTTATCTTCATATTGATTTACAATTTCATCTATATTTTCACTGCTACAATCATTAATTATTATAATTTCAATATTTTTATATGTTTGATTTACTATAGAATCTATACACTTTTTCAAATATTTTTTTGTATTATATACAGGTACAATTATACTTACTTTCATATTCCTACTCCAAACTTTATTTTATATATTATTTTTTTTATTTTTCTTTTAAAATTATTAGTTGACATATAACTAAATACATTTAATTTTTTTATTCTTTCTTTATACTCTTTCTTTGAATTTTTATCCAAAGAGTAATATTTATCTAATATACTATTTGCATAAAAATTTTTAAATTCATCTTTATTTTCCATTTTATTTAATATCTGTATAGCTTGATTAAATGCTAGTAAACTATCATCCATTTTCTTTATAATTTTATTTTTATCATTACTTCTCATTATACTTCCATCTCTAATAACATAGTTGTATCCAATATAATCAATTGATTTTATACTTTTACAACTAGCTATTATAATAGGTATTAATGCAAAATCTTCATGATAAATACCCTCTTTAAAAGAAAAATTATTTTCCTTATAGAAAGATGCTTTATATATATATAATTGGGACATTTCTATATATTTATATTTAACTATTTTACTAAAGGCATTATTTGAATTTGTTGTATTAAACGAGATTTCATTTATATCTACACTCTTATCATTATATACTTCTCTTAGTTGAAATCTTAAAATATCAGGATTATCTTTTAAATTATTATTTAATACTTCAAGCATATCTTTTTGAATATAATCATCTGAATCTATAAAGCAAATATAATCTCCTTTAGATTTTTTTACTCCTTCATTTCTTGCACTACTAAGTCCTTTATTTTTTTGTTTTATATAAGTTATATCTTCAAATTTATTTAAATTTTCTTTTATTATTTTTTCACTATTATCAGTAGATCCATCATTAACAATAATTACTTCATAATTTTTATATGTATTATCTAAAATACTTTTTAAACATTTTTCTAAATATTTTTCAACATTATAAACAGGTATTATTAAACTAAACTTCATCAAATTCACCTTCAAACATTGCTTCAAGTTTTTTTATTCTTTTTTTGTTTATTGTATTAAAGTCTACTTCTTTTAATTTATTTTTTGAGTTTACTATTTTTAATACTTCATTTTTCATTTTATCTACATCTTTAGAAATTATATAGGCATAATCTTTTATATCAATTTCATCATCGCTAACACTAATAGTAGAAATAATATTTTTATTTAAACACATTGCTTCTAAACAAGTTACTGGAAATCCTTCATGATCAGATGTAATAACTAAATAATCACATAATTTTATATATGGATATGGATTTATTTTACTACCTAATAATTTAACATTATTCTGCAATTTTTTTTCTTTTATAATTTTTTCATATAATTGATAATCTTCTCCATCACCTATAATCCAAAAATCAGTATGTATATTATTTTTATTTAAAAATTCTGTAGTTAAAATCATTTTAGATATTCTTTTAACTTTTTCATCTAATCTTCCTACATATAACAATAATATTGTATCTTTTCTTTTTGTTTCATTTATTTTTTCATTAGATAATTTAATTATATCACTATTATTAATAATATTATTTATCACATAACTTTTATTAGTTATTTGTGGCATTAATTTTATCAAATTATCTCTTGATTCATTGGATACAAATATAACTTTTTTAAATTTTTCTATATCTTGATTTTGAAAAAAATCTATAGTTTTTTTATTATCATTAAACTCATTAACATAATCACCATGAACATATAATGCAGTATTTTTTGATGATTTTAAAGATAGTAAACTACATGGTTTTGAATAAGTAGCATAACAACATGCAAAGTCATATTTCATATAATTAAACATTAAATATTTTAACCTTTTTAAACCATTTCTAAATTTTCTATATAATACATTTTTACTATTACATATATCATAATTATATATTTTTACATTTTTATTTAATTTTGCTAAAAAATCTCCTTCTTTTTTCTCAAGCAATAAAGTTACATCATATTTTGAATAATCTAATTTGTTTAATAATTCAATAAGTGCTTTTTCTATTCCACCAAAACATAAACTATATGACATAAATATTATTTTCTTTTTCAATTTAATCACCTAATCTTTATTTTTATAAAATTGTTCCCATAATTTGTTTTCTGTTTCTTCATTTGTATATTCAACTAAATTTTCATCTTTTTGTTTTCTTTTATTTATATAATCATCAAAAGAACATATTATTTTAGCAGGATTACCTGCGATTACTGAATTATCAGGAACATCTTTTGTAACTACAGATCCAGCACCTATTATTACATTATTACCTATTTTTATATTTGGAAGAATTATTGAATTACTACCTATAAAAACATTATTCATAACTTCTATGCATCCTGAATTATATTTATAAAAATGATCTATATTTTCTCTATTATTAAGCATAAAATCAGTAACATCGTGTGTTATAAATAATACTCCACTTGTTACAACAACATTATTATGAAACTTAATAAGTTTTGGATCAGCAGGTATTTTTCTTGGTTGAAAGAAAAAATTTTTTCCTACTTCTTTAAAAATATCATGTTTAATAATATATTTAGTTCTTTTCATAGAATCTAGTATTAAATATATTCTAATTTTTTTTAATTGATCTTTTTTGTATCTTCTCATTTTATTTCTCCTTGTATATTTTTATTATATATTATTATAATTATTAATGAAACGAAAATTGAAACAGATGGTGTTGAAAGTACATGGCCTGTAAGTAATGCACATAATATTGATGTTACTAATGATATTATAATAGATGTTATATTTATATTTTTAAAATTCTTAGTAAAGTTCTTTATATAATTTTTGAATATTTGAAAAATACATTTAAAATATGTAAAATAAATCACTATAAATCCTATTATACCTTGATGAATAAATGTATCTAAATAATCCATTTCAGAAATCTTTAAATAATTATTATTTAATGTATATCCTATTCCAAAAAGTTTCTGAAAAATTGAAGAATTTAAATATATTTTAAATGTATCTTTAAAAAATGATAACCTACTTCCAAATAAGAAGTGATCTATATATTTAAAATTAAATAAATCAGATACTTTTTTTACATTTAAGAAATTTAAATGAATTACTAAATTCTTATAAAATGCAGTATATGGTAATAATTTTACAATTAATAAAATAAATGCAAATATCATAATAAAACTTAAAAATATATATGTATATTTTTTCTTTTTAAATAAATTAATAAATAATAATATAAAATAATATATTATAACTATACTAGAACATAATAATGGTGCTTTTGTACCCATTTTGAATAATATAAAGAAATAAATTAATAAAAATATAGGCAATAATATTTTTCTTTTTTTACTTACTAAATAAGCAAGTAAAATTGGAAATAACATACTTATTATACTTCCTATTGCATTAGCAGAAAAAAATAATCCTGCACTACCTACTTTTGAATATGCATAACTATTAAATCCTATATTTAATATATCTGGAATGAAAATAAATAGAATATATATTATAAATATTATATAGATATTTTTCATATTAATTTTATTATCTTTAAATATACCAATCATAAATAATAGTATAATAGGTAAATATATGTTATTAAGTAACATTTTTATTTCAAAATATATATTTGAAATTTCTTTATAATATATATTTTGCACTATAAATATTAATGAATAAGTAAGTATTATTAGAAGTGGCACCTTTTGTTTTTTTATAAAAAACAAATAATAAATGCAAAAGATAAGAAATATAAATCTTATTAAAGAACTTATAGTAAAATTTATTTTAAAATGATATAATATTACAGCTGCGATAACATCTAAAAATGGTTGAATAAATAGAAATATCATAAATATTTTTACTATATTTTTATCTATAATATTATTTAATTTAGATATCATTTTATCACTCCTTTAAATTTTACTCTTAGATATATTTTTATGTTTTTTTAATTTTGATATATAATTTAAAACATAATCATATCCGTATGATGATAATATAAATATTGATATTACAATAAAGTATGTGTATCTAACTCTAAGTTCAATAAGTAGATATACAAAGAATGTAACTATCATCATTATAACAAAAAATATTGAATTATTTTGTATTATTTTATTTATATTAAATATAACTCCAATAAAACACATGAATAGTGTTATTATATAAATATATGTATTGAAATTTATTACAATATCATTAAGTTTTTCAGCACTAATTTTTATATTCATAAAATTAAATTCTTTTGCATTAAATTCTCCTGTAGATGGTTTTGATAATAACCAAAAATAATCAATTTTACAAGTAAATAATTTAGTTAATTTAGATGGAGATGTTAATACTCTATCTTTTATAACTTCCATTTCTTCTTTTTCACTATAAGAATATTTTTCATCATCATAACTGTAATATCCACATGTATCATGGTTAAATCCAAGTACAAATTTCCATAAAGGATTATTATTTTTTAATCCCACTTCATTTATACCAGTTTTTTGAATTAAAAATGAAGAAAATGAATTAATAGATAAATATATAGCCAAAAAGACAAAGATTTTTCTTGATATATCAAAAATTGTTTTCTTATTTATTTTTATTATTTCAAATACAATCAATGAAAAAACAACTATTATACCTTCTGGTCTTAAAATATTACCTATAGCAATTAATATAGAAGCAAAAATATAATCTTTTATAGTTTTTTCTTCTTTTATTATAAACATGATACCAATATACATAAGTAATGCTGATAATATATGATTGTTTAATATTGGATTTAATAAAAGTGGCATAGGTAGTATCATATATAATAAAGATACAATTTTAGCACTTTTCTCTGATGTAAATTTTTTTGATATTAAATATACTATAACTGTTGTTAATGATGTAAATACTGCATTAAGTATTTTTAAAACAAATTCATTTTTAAATAATTTTAAAATTAAACCTTGATATATAACAAATCCTGTTTGATATCCCCAAGTAGAAAAGTATGGTAAATTGCTAAAAGAATAATCATTAACAGCAAATTTTTTAGCAGCATCAAGCATAATCCACATATCAGCTTGCTGAGGCAAATTTACTATAAAAATGACTGCTAATCGTATTAATAAACTTATAATAAATAAAAATAAAGGGAATCTTTTTATATTCATTTTTAATGATATAAATAAAACTATTACATATGCTAGTAAAGCAAATATAAAATAATTTCGTGATAAAAAAATAATTGTAATAATTGAAAATACAAATATTGTTAAATACATAAAGATTTTTGCTAAAAAATTATACTTCATCTAGTTACCTACTCTCATAAATTAATTATAGAATATTTATATGATTTTTGCAATAAAAAAAGAAAATAGCATCCCGCGTATTTTCTTTTTTAACATATAAACTATCATGTCATTATTATAATGGACTAAAAAAAACATTTTATTCATCTAAAAATGTTTTTTCTTTACTTTTTTTAGTTTTTTTTGTTTCAATTATACCTGTTGCTTCTAAGTCTTGATATTTTACTTCATTATATTTTGGGCTATCAATTTCATTTAGTTTTTTACTTAAATATTTATTTTTAAATTTAACATTTTTTGATAATAACACAATTATAATAATTGTTAATATTATTATAAATGATCCAAGTATAATGAATGCTAACTTACATTTTTTTACTAAATTTACATAAATTTCTACTTGTTCATTATAAAATCTTTGTATAGTATTATTTACTAAATCATATTGATAAAATGTTTTTTCTCCTGTAGATGTATTTATTCCATATACTATTCTAAACTCAGAATTTTCTCCAAGTGTATAACCATTTAATGTTTGACCTTGATAATCAAATTCTACCTTATAGTATCTATGTGGTATTCTTACATTTTTATCTGGTTCAATTACTACTATATTAAAATTTGAAGATGAAATTGAATTATATTTTGTATATATCAATTTGTTCAAATCATATATATAGAAATTTATATTACCCTTAGAATCTTTTAATGCTACTAAAGTTATATTACTTACTTCATTATAACAACCTTTTATAATTTCATCATTTATTTTTACATCTACTTCTTTAAAATCATCAGGAATTGTTAATTCATTTAAATTTCTAACTATAGTATATTTTTCACCTGCAACTTTTACATTTATTGGATCTTTTTCCTTAACATATGCATTAATTATATATGTTTTAGTACTACCATTTTCTGCAGTTACAACTATTTCTATTTTATTTTGTCCTTCTTTTACCTGTACTTCGCCAATACCTGTTATTGATGCTTTTGAATCATTTCTTTCGGCATTAATATTTATTTTTGTTACATCACTAGCAAGTTCCACAGAATATTCTAAAGTATCTTTATTAAATTCAGGACTTAATGTTCCTTTATCAACACTTAAAGATTTTAAATTATTATCTGAATTTTTAACTACATTATTTGATTGACCACCGGATGAACTTGATGCTTTTACAACATTAATAGTACAAGATGATGAATTATATACATCTTTATCTTGATCCATGTCATAGTCGGCAACTTGTAATCTGCTAGCTTTTACTTTTGCTGTACCAGTTGCTATAGTCTTAAAGGTATATGTAAATTGTTTACTTGTTGAATCATTTCCAGTACTAGTTGCCTTATACGCATTCCCCTCTACGCCATTACCACTCAAAGTTGGTATACCTAATATTGAAGAATCATAATCAATCATTAAAGTGAAAGTTGTAGGTGATGAAGCAGTAGTTGTAAAAGTTACTGAAACGGTATCACCTAAATTAACAGTCTTGCTTCCCGAGCAACTACTGCCAACAGTCATTGCATAAGATTTTACTGGCATTATGAAGTATAATATAAATGTTAAAAGTATAAATTTTTTAATTTTCATATAAACCATCTCCTATTATTTTATTATTGAAGTATCACCTAAAATATATTTCTTTATTTTTGCATAATCTATTGTACTTATTTTTCCATCACTATTAATATCTAAGGAAGAAAAGTAAATTCCTGATAAATTATTATTTACACCTAAAATATAATTTTTCGACTTTGCATAATCTATTGTACTTATTTTTCCATCACCATTTGCATCACCTTTTATTGCAACTGTAAATGTTGTTGTTTTACCATTAATTGAAATAATTATTTGATCTGCTGTTGATATTATACCATCTTCTTTAGCATTACCATTTTTATCTTTTATTGTAATTGATGCTAAATTAAATTTATTTTTTACATTTGATATTATATTTGCTCTATTTGTTCCTAATGATATTCCTGTAACAACATTATTTGAATTGTTATATCCTAAGTAACTAATTATATCAGCAGGACTTTCTTTACCTGGTTCTACCTTATTTATAGTTATTTTATATATTTTTTCTTCTCCATTTGCAGCTGTTACTACGATATTTGCAATAGTACTACTACTATTTAATTTTATTACTCCATCGCCTTTTAATGAAGAATATTGACTTGATTTAGTTGCTGAAATAGTTACTTGATTAATATTATTTGAAACATTACATGTATAATCTGTTGCTGCTGAATTAAATGATGGATTTAATGAACATTCTTTTACTGATAATGATTTCAATGTATTGTCTGCATTATTATTTATTGACAATGTAGTTTTATCAGGCATATTATTATAAACTGGAATCTTAAAAGTAAACGAACTATTTATTAATCCAGTTTTATAATAAGAATTATATGTAGTATTTGCTTCTGATGGTAATACTCTAACATTTGCCATATATTGATGTAAATATAATGATACATCACTACTATTTATTGTATTAAATTTTTGATAATATATAGTATCTTGTCCTATATTTATATATCCATTAGATATTGTAGCAGATCCACCTAATATTGATAAATATGGATTCGTCCATCCTTGTGCTTTTGCAGTTTTTAGTGCATTTGAAACAATTGTTGCAGTATCACTACCATATGCATTTATATTAAAATGATTATAGTATGTTTTACCATCACTTTGCATATTTATAGTTGCACTACCTGTTGTTCCTTGTTCTTGAATTACACGACTTGCAAGTTGTATTGGGCTTACATTTCTTTGTTTTCCTGCTTCAATAAAAGTATCGGCATAAGTCCATTGTTTACCATTATATTCATAAGAACCTTGCATAAATGTTCCATTTAATATTTGTTGTACTGCATTTGATGTATGAAGTTTTGAATTATATGATAATTGTTCAAACATAAATATAGTATTATCATAAAGCCAATTTCTTGGATCCATATAAAAGGCTATTGTTTGTTTACTTGGTGCATACCATCCTGGTTCAAATTGTGTATAAGTTCCCGCATTATATGCTGCGCCATCTGTCGATCTAAGAGATTCATTTGGTCCACTTATCAAATTTTTATAAACAGGATTATATTCTCCATTTATTACATCATTCCAATTCAAACCTGATCCATATTTTGATACTTCAAAATTCCAATTTGGATATACTGCATGAAGTTTTGTTAAAGGTAATATATAACTATCTGGAAATCCCTTATTTTTTAAACTATTTGCATAGTTATCATCAGTTGTATATGTTCTAAAATCTTTTAAATATCCACTCCATATCCAACCTTCATAATTATTACTATAATAATTAGTTTTTAATTTTTTATATTCTTTTCCATTAACAGTTTTAGTTTCAATTACTTCTAATCTTTTTGGTTCGTATAGCAAAAATGTACTATTATCAACATCAGTAAGTTTATCTCCTCCGGGAGTTGATCTTAAATATGATCCTTCTGTTAAAGTACATGTAGTAAATGTTGTATTGGCATATACATCTTTTACTTTAAAGAAAGAAGAAAAAATAATTAAAAATATACTAATTAAAATTGATAAATTAAAATACTTATTTTTCATATTTTTTCCTCCTTATATTTTCATATAACAATTATATCAAAATAACTTATATCATTAAATACAATATTAAAAAAAATGTTTTATTTTGTCAAATCAATGTTAAGAATTTTTTTATACAATTATTTATCAATATATGGTATAATTAATTAGTATAGTTGAAATTATAAAATAAATAGAAAACTAATAAATGTTATAAACTTTTATTAACTATTTATTTACATTGAAATATTTTTTTAAATTGTAATTAGTACTATATAGGTTTATAATATTTTTGTAACATTAGGAGGATTAAAATGAAAAAGAATAAAAAAGAAAAAGGTGTAAAAAGTAATAAATTTTTAAATCTATTATTAGGTATATTAGTTGGTATGTTTACTTGTACTACTATATATCTTATATATAATATATCTAAATTAAGTGGTATTGAAAATCTAATTAGATATATATTAATGGGTGTTCTTGCTATATTATGTATATATATAATACTGAAGTATATAAGGTTTAAAAAAGGAAAAAAAGTTAGTAAATATTTACTATTTATGCTTTTATTAATAATATTTGGCGCTGTAGAATTTCTAATAAGCTCTGTAATAGGTAAAGGTGTAAATGTAATTGATAAGATGAATAAAAATAAAATTACATATACTTCTTCACTAATAGCATTAAAAAGTGGTAATTATGATACCATAAAAAAAGTTAAAGAAGGACAAATTGCTATTATTAGTGATAAGAATGATACAGAAGGTTATGTATTAGCACAGCAAATAATTAAAAATAACAAAATTAATAATGAAAACTTGATTGAGTATGATGATTATGTATCGATGCTTAGCGATTTATATGATGAAAAAGTAGATGGAGCTTTCGTATCTGGTAGTTATGTTGATAAATTTTCATCAATGGAAAAATTCACAAATATAAAAGATGATGTAATAGAACTTGATAGTTATTCTAAATTAATGAAAAAACAAGTTGATTCCTCAACTAAAAGTAGTTCTAAAAGTGTTACTGAACCATTTACTATATTATTACTAGGAGTAGATTCTGAGACAGAAGACATTTCTAAAACAAGTGGACTTGGTGATACAATAATGTTAATAACATTTAACCCTACTACATTAAATGCAACTGTATTTAGCATTCCAAGAGATACTTATGTACCAATATCATGTTTTGGAAATTATAAAAATAAGATAACACATGCTGCTTCTGGTGGAGATTCATGTATGATTACTACTGTTGAAAATTTTACAGGAATAGATATTGACTATTATGCAAAAATAAATTTCAAAGGATTAATAAAACTTGTAGATACTCTTGGTGGAATAGATGTTGATGTTCCATATGCTTTTTGTGAAAGTAGTGAAAATAGAAATTTCATAGATACAATTTATGTTGATAAAGGATGGCAACATTTAGATGGACGACAAGCACTTGCATTATCAAGAAATAGAAAAACTATTAGCTGGTGTGGAACATATTGGAATCAAGGAACTAGAAATGATTTTGTAAGAGGTCAAAATCAACAACTAGTTGTAAATGCAATTATAAATAAAGCCAAAGAAATAAAAAGTATAAATAAGTTATATGAAGTTTTAGATACAATAAGTATAAGTTTAGATACAAATCTTACAAGAAACCAAATATTAGATTTCTATAATGTATTTAAGAAAATATTATTAAATTCAAGTTCATTGAGTGATAAAAATAATATTATAAATATACAAAAAACATATTTAAACGGATCTTCTGCGATGATTTATGACAAACGTTCTGGATTAGTTCTTTATAACTTTGTTCCATCAAAATCATCATTAAATGCAATTATAAAAGCAATGAAAATAAATTTAGGATTAAGTGAAGAAAAATACGATAAATCATTTAGTTTCTCAATTGATATTCCTTTCGAAGAAGAAATTATAGGTAAAAATGAAACTGCAGGTGCATCTGTTACTTTACTACCAGACTTTACTGGAAAAACTAGAGATTATGTAAGTAGTTATTGTATATCAAGAGGTATTAATGTAACCTTTAAAGAAGAAAATGTATCTAGTACATCTGGATATACTCAAGATCAAGTTATATCCCAATCATTACCTTCTAATTATAATATTGATGATATGACTGAAGCGTTAGTTGTTACAGTGGCTAATGTACAAAAAGACGATAATGACAAAAATAATGATAGTAAAAAAGACGATAATAAAAACGACGAGGATTCTGATAACAACGAAGATGATAATAATAATGAATATCCTAAATGCGTCAAAGAAGGAAATTATTATTATTACTACGATAAAAATGGTGATAAAAATCCTACAAAATATTCTGAACAAACATGTACTACTGAATATACTGAAGATAGTAATAATAATGATAATAAAGATGATAATGTATTAGATGATATACTTCCTAATGAATAGCAACAAAAAGAACTAGGTTTTCCTAGTTCTTTTTATATACATAAATTTATGTATATAAAAATCACGTTTATTAATTAATAAACGTGAATTCTACTATTCTAACTTAGCAACTGATAATTTATCTCCATCAGGTACTACTAACATAGTTGCAGATGTTTGAAAATCGTTATTATCTTTATATGTCCAATTTATATTTATTTCATACGAATTTGCTTCAGTAACATTTTTAAAATTTTCATGTTCAATAATTGAAGATGGAACTACCTCTTCTATACTTTCAATCGTAACTGATGATACTTCAGGTAAACTTTGATTTCTATTGTTATCTAAATTACTTTGTACTTGTTTGTATATACCTTTTCTTGCATAATCAACAAAATCTGCTTTAAAACTTGAATATACAAATTGAACTGCCCCTACATCATTTACATTAGATTTATTTGATAAGGTATAAAAATCAATTATAAATAACTTACCAACAAGTTCTGCATATTTTTTTCTATCAACTTCTTTTTTAGTTAATTCAGTTTTTAACTCTTTAAATGTATCTTTAAATAACTTTGTATCTGTTTTTGAAACTGTATAATCAAATTTTTTTATTTCATCTACTACTTTTTTTCCACCTTTATCATCATCTTTTTTTGTAACATTTAATGCAATAAATATTAACCCCAATGCAATTAATACAATAACTATAAATAATATTAATTTTCTTTTTTTATTATTACTATTCTTTTTTTTCATATTAATTTCCCTCTACTCTTTGTAATCTATCATTTTCATTTTTTATAAGATCATATAAAATTATATCATTTGATATATCAAGTCTTTTTGAAGTATAATCATTATTTTTTGAAATTTCCTCTTTATCTACTATATAATCTGTATTTAGTATCTTATATTGATCTTTTTGACTATTATAATATATGTTATTAGTAAGCCAGTTACCATTTGGAAAAACAACTATATTATCTTTTAAATTCATTATATCATTACCAATATTATATGTAGGTTTTACTCCTAACATATTAGCAAGAGTTGGCATTGCATCATACATTCCCATAGCTGTATCTATTTTTTTAGAATATTGTTTATCTTTAGTCCAAATAATAAATGGAACTGATCTATTTAATTCATACCAATAATAATCTATATTAACATAATTCTCATCGTCTTTATCTAATACATCATCTGTCTGTTTATCATAATTATACATTCTTACATACTCGCTTTTTGCTAATTTTGCATCATGATCCCCATATATTACAAGCACTGTATTATCAAGTAGACCATTTGCATCTAAATCATTAACTAAATCTCCAAGAGCACTATCAGCATAATGTACAGATTTAAAATAATTGCCTAGTTTCGTTCCCTCCATATATGGATAAGATACTTCTTGTATTACTTCTTCACCATTTTCATTTATAGTTTTTACTTCTTCTTTAATGTCTGTATCAAATTCTCCATATTTATCTAAATCATCAAATGGAGTATGATTAGAAAGCATTATTAAAGTTGCATAAAATTTACCATTTTCTTCATATTCTTTTTTTAATTTTTGAACTGATTGTCTAAAGAATGACTTGTCAGATAATCCTAATCCAATTTCTTCATCTATTTCATAATCTACTTTACTATAAAATTTATCATAACCTAAACTATTATGAAAATTTATTCTATTCCAAAAACTTCCTGTATTTGCATGCATACTAATAGTTCTATATCCTGCATTTTTAAGCAATTTTTGTAATGTTTCATATTCTCTATTCCAATAACTTATTGCAACTGCACCATTTGTTACTGGTAAAAGAGATGTAGAAAATGTAAACTCAGAATCACTGCTTGTACCACTGCTGGCTTGAGCATAATAATTGCTAAAGTACATTCCTTCATTTTTCAATCTATTAAGATTAGGTGTAACCTCATTACCATTAAATGATGTATTAAGTGCTACATTTTGTATGCTTTCTGCATGAATAACTATAACATTCTTATCTTTAAATATTCCTGTATATTCATTTTCCTGAGATGGTTTTTTTTCTGAATAAAATTCTCTAAAATCTTTAGCAGCATTATCATAACCAAATAAAGTATTAAATTTAGCATCTAAACTCTTAAATAAATCATTTAATTGGTATGTATATACACCAAATTTTGTAACTAAAAATTCTCTATTCCATTGTTTACTTAACCTACTATATTCTGTAGATGTAACTGTCGCAAAAAACAATGCATAAACCACTAAACCAGATATTAATGTACCTGTAAATCTTTTCTTCTTATTTTCTTTTTTAGCAACCAGATTATAATGATCTTTTTTCTTTAACATACTATGGACGATTATTAGTGCAATTGGCTGCCATAAAAATATAAAGTCTTTTATTTGTAATACATTTTTTACAACTGCATCTCCAACATCAACAACGGTTAATGAAACCGCAATTAATGAAAATGATGCAAATGACATATAATATGTGTAATATAAAGAATTAATTACACATATTGCTGTAAATAAAACTGATATAATAAGCAAATATTTAAATCTATTTCTAGGTTTAAATAAATAAACAAAAGATGCAAAAATTAATATTAAAGCTAAATCAGCAAGTATAGGTTTAATCGCAAAATAATTATGTACAGTTAAAAATCTAAGTAACATCCCATTTATTAAAGATGTTATTACAAATGTAATAAATAACTTATTTGTTTTTGCATATTCTTTATAATCAAATTCTTTTGCTTTATTTATGTATTTTTTTATTTTTTCTTTCACAATTTATTACCTCCATAACAAATAAATTATATCATTTTTTTTATTATTTTAATATAGTTTTTTATCTTATATGTAAAATTAATATGTAGAATCTGTAGAATTTGCATTTATACTCATACCAAGTACAAAAATATAACTAATTATATATATCCACAGCATTAAAATTATAATATTTGATGCACTACCATAAAATAAATTATAATTTGAAAAGTGAGTTATATAAAACGAATATATATAAGTTGATATTGTCCATAAAATTGTTGTGAATAAAGCACCAGTATTTACTGATTTTGGGGATATTTTCTTATTTGGTGAAATAATATAAATTAGTTTTAAATTTATAAAAATAATAAATATTGATATTGGCCATTTTAATATATTATAAATTAATATTATCTGATCTGTTAAATTAGAAATTAATTTAAAATTATGTAATATTGATAATAATCTTCCACCAAGCACTGGTATTATTATTATAAATGAAATTAGAAGTGTAAGTATTATTGCTAAGATAAATGATTTTATTATTTCTTTTATTGTATTATTATCTTTTACGTTATAAATTATAGATGCTACTCTCATTAGAGATCTAGTTCCTTTTGAAACAAGTAATAAGGCTGATACTATTAGAAATATAATTGTATAATCAAAACCTCTGCCATTTCCATTTATTAGTGGAATTAAAAAATCCCCTGTTCCTGCTGGAAAACCATTTTTAAAAAAATCAATTATTGAATTTGACGACATTGATAAAAATGAAGTTATAACTCCTATAATTAACATAACTGGTATTAAAGATAACAGCAAAAAGAAAGACAATTGTCCAGGTAAAACTGACATAACTGGCTTTCTTGATAAATCAATTATATTTTTTATTTTTACTTTTAATTTATCTTTAGTTTTCTTCATTATCTCACCTTGTTATTTTTCAAGAGATTCTTTATTTGTTTTTATTTCTAAAACTGCTTCATTAATCGCATCATCAATAGTTTTTACATCATCTAATATCATGCTATAACCAAATGATGCACCAAATTTATATGGTAAATTTTTAAATTCTTTATATAGTCTTCTCATATATGTAATTACTTTAGCTTCCTCATATCCAACCATATATATTAAAAATTCATCACCATTAGTTCTTACTATATCACTTTGTTCTAATTGATTATTAATAAGTATATTTGCTGCTTTTTTAATAACCATGTCCCCCTCTTCATGACCATAAACATCATTAATATGACCAATCTTATTAATATTAATTACAATTATTGCTTGAGGATATATTTTATTAGATTGCCATTTTAAATAATTTTGGTTTAAATAATGACGATTTTTTAAAGATGTTAAATGATCTATATATCTCATTTTGTCTTCTTTTTTAATTTTATTAGATATATTTCTATTTTTAAAATAAACTATACTAAATACTGTTAATATTAATACCCCTACTAAAAGATATGCATATGATAAATCAATTTTTTTACTATCATTATTAAATTTTAATATTGCCCTTGATTTATATAAATCTGTATTTATAGTAGAAATATAATATTTAAATAAACTTACAAAAGTTGTATTTTTATTTGAATTTAACATTATAAAATTAAAATCAATATCTAAATTTTCTTCATAAATAACTTTAAATTCATTCAATTCATTATTTCTGTAATGATTATATGTATTATAATCTAATACTATTATTGAATCTTCATTCATAGAATTAAATAAATTTGTTATTTTTTTAAATGTTTTTACATTCAAACTTGTATTATCTGAAATATAATTTGCTATTTTATTATCTAACATGTATACTTCTTTTCCTTTTAAAGATACAAATGAATTCATTGTTGTATTAGTATTATTTATATTAGTTAATACAACTATTTTTTCTTCATATGGAGAAAAAGTATAATCTACTCTATTAGTTAAATTATCAAATTTATAGTAATTAAATGCAATATCTACTTTACCATCATTTAATGCATTTGTTAAATCTTTTATAGAATTGTACTCTTTTATTTTAAAAGTTATACCCATTTTGCTTGCAAAATCATCTAATATTTCACTATTATAACCTATAAAATCTTGATTAATTTCAGTTTCATAAGGTATATTTTTAACATATCCATATACATAATCTTTACTAGAAAAATCTGCTTTTGCAATTTCATTGAATTCTTTCTTATCTAAATAAAGACTAAATAATCTAGTGTTATATGATTGATCATATTTTTCTTTCATCCATCTTGTATAAAATTTAACAAATATATTATTTAATATTTTTTCATTACCATTTACTTTTAATACATAATTAGTGTATATATCAGATATGTTGTACACAACATAATAATTATTACTTAATATTTCATTAAGATATATATTTTTAGGTATAATTGCATATTTTATATCATTTGAATTTAATGCAGATACAATTGAACTAATATTATTATATGTATTATATATAATTTCATTGTTATTTTTTAAATATTCTTTTGTAATACTTAAATCTTTTTCTAGCACACCTATAATTACATTATCTAATTTTACATAGTCTTTTACTTTTTCACTATCTTTACTAATCATTACATAGTTATCAGTATAAAACAATAATTCATTTTCGTCTATCTGTGATTTATTATTAATTTGAAAAACATATCCATTTTCATTAGTTGACTTATTCATATTATATGGAATCATATTAAATTGAAGTGATGTTTCTTTAGAAAAATCATCTAAAAAATCAAAAAACACTCCATCGCCCTCTGTTCCAAATAATGGCAAATCATTTATTATTGAAACATCAACTACTGTAGATTTATTTTTTTCAATCCATCTTTTTTCAAGTATTGAAAAAACACCATTTTCATCATTTTTATTTTTAACATATACTCCTATAAATATAATTATTGATACTATTACAACTGGTAATACAATCATCAATATTTTTTTCATATTTATTGTTTTTTTACTCTTTTTTTTCATTATTTCACCTTACCAAACTATACTATCTTTACTAGAATTTTTGTATCCCATTATCGGAAACTCTTTTTGAGTAGTTGTTTCTCCATTTTCATTTTGAACTTCTTTTGCTTCTTCTTCTTCTTTTGTAATTATAAATTGAATATCATAAAATCCTTTTACCTCATTAGATATTTTTTCTAATGATGATGAAGCAATATTTTTAGCATCATCTATTGAAACATCTTTATTAACATCATACAATATATTTATTATTTTTCCATGTATATTCATTTTAGCAGATTTAGTTTTTTCATTTTCATTTATAAATTTTATTATTTTTTCTTGATCTTTTTTAGTAAAGCTTATTTTTTCTATACCATTCAATCTATCTCCATAATTAGATCCTGATGATGAGAAAAATATACCTTTAATTAATAAAAGACATATTATAACTAATAAAATAATAATACAAATAACAATTTTTTTATTTTTTAATATTTTTTTTAGTTTTTTATTTTTCATATTTACACCTCTTATATATATTTAACTTGTACTAAATTATATTTCTTTTTTCACTTGAATAAACATTTGAATTATATTTTGCAGAAATATCTGAAATTACATTTTCATCTAAACTGAATGCTGCTGATCCAGTATATACTCCTTTCAAAGGAGATTCAATAAATGTATAACTAGAATCTTTTTGATTATTCAATATTGAATCTAGTCCAACAATATTATCATTACTATTTTTTAATTCTTTTTTAGGTTGTTCACTACAATTAGGATTTTTAAATTTTCTTACTGTCATAATATCCTCCTTAATCTCTTGCCTGCTCAATTATTGCATTTCTTACCTTGTTCCACTCTTCTTGATCTGTAATTGCATCAAAATATATCTCTCCATTTTCTATTCTTATTCTTGAAGTATATATTTTTACATTATTACCGTCTTTTTCATTAAATGTATAAACAATATAACTATTATTATTTTCTTTTAGAGTAAATGCAGTTACTACATCAGCCTGCATTTGTTGACCTAGTGAATTTGTAATTAACACTTTTCTATCCACTTTTATTCCCTCCGTATTCTTATACATTTAATTATACCATTTTACATAAATAAAAACAATAAAAAAGAATAAGTTATTTAAATCTTATTCTATTTTTTGTTTTCTTTTTGATACTATATTAGTTAATATAATAAACATTATTGAAAATCCTAACATTACTAACATATTTGTTATAATAGGTTTTATTGTTTGAAAATTTAATATTTCTATTGATTTAAATTTTTATATTTTTTTGTTAAATTCTTAATTTCTATTACTTTTTTCATTTTTTCTCCTATAATTTTACTTGTATTAACATATATATTAAATTTTGATAATCAAACTATCAATTATTTTACTACACTTTTTATATCTTGTAATTCAAATCTATATTTCTGCTTCACATTAGGATATTTCTCATGATCTACTTCACTTAAAAACATCTCCATTTGTCTTATCCATAAGCTTCCATCTCCGTATAAGCGTCTATATACAACATATTTTTCTTTAGTTTCAGAATGATTAGCAATATCGACAACTAAATAATAATCTCCTTTAAAGTGCTTATAAATTCCATTAATTTTTAATTCTCTCATACATGCCTCCTACAAAAAATTATAACAAAAAAAAGATATTTTTTAAATATCTTTTATAAATAGGTCTTTAATTTTTCAACGCTATCTTCTTGCATATTGACAAATTCTTCTATTAATTCATATACTTTCTTATCAATAACCTTGTTATTTAACAATTTTCTTCCTTCTATTATTCCCATATTAGTTCCTTGCATTAAAAGTTCTGCTATTTTAGAATTACTTTTATCTGTAATTGTTTTCATTTGTACTTCTGACCAAGTCATTGCTTTATTCATAGCATTTGTTTCATGGGGTTTATCATCACTATACTTTGAATATAATTCATTTGCTCTTCTAGATATATCTTTATATTTATTATATTCAAGTTCTAAAGTTTTCTTAAATTCTTCATCTTCTACTTTATCTAATACAAAATTAATAGCGTCCATCCCCATAGTTGCACCCTTATTTAATTCATCTAGTGCATTTATATTTTCTTGCATTTTATCACCCAGTAATAGTATTTACATTAAATTAATAAATATTCATTATTATCTTCTTATTTTAATTATATCTGTATCTTTTAAATTACCAATTAATAGTGGTGAATTAGGATCATGTTTATCAAAATTACTATTAACTATTTTTTCATTAAAATTTGCATAGCAATATTTGCAAAAATGTTTACATGAATTATATACACCAATATCTACCATTTCAATACAATTACATGGTCTTTCTTTCCATTTTTTATAATTAACTCTACCTGTTAATTTATATGCTGTTTCAATATCCATACAATCTTTTTTTATAAAACCATATTCAGTTAAATTTATATCTTCACAACAAGTTTGAACTGTCATATTATGTTTTTTAGCACTACTACTAAAACTAATACCTATTAATTTATAATCTTCTTTACTAAATGGTTTTATTTTTAAATATCTCATATTATTTTTTACATTTTTATAAATATCTATAAACGAAATAATTATATGTTTTACATATCCATCAAGTAATTTGCATAAATTATCAAATTCTTTTATATGATAATTTATATCATATACATTATTTAAAAATATTGGATCATATCTAACATATATATTTTCTATTCCAATAATAGAAGATATTTTTTTTATTGCTTCAATAATTTTTCCTTTTGAAGGGACATATGGTTCTATATCTTTTTTATATGGTGTAATTGTTACATGAAATATAATAGGTTTATTTATTTTTTCTAATTTATCTAAAATAGGAATAGGATTTTTACTACAAAAGAGTATTGCATCTACATCTTCAAAATATATTTTATTTACTAAATCATTATTAAATGGATTTCTAACCATTACAAATCCTTCATTATATCTATTCATAAACCAATCTGTATAAAATGCAACTATATCACATCTACCACTTACATTTAATATCATAATTAACCACCTATGCTAATTATATAAATATATCTTTAATCAAAATAATCTATCATTATTGCTTTTTTTACTTCTTGTAATGTTTTATTTGCTTGTTTTTTAGCATTCTCAGTACCTTTTTTTAGTATTTCATATACTTCATTAATATTTTCTTCATAATATTTCCTTTTTTCTCTAATTGGAGTAAGCATTTCTTCTAAAATATCAAATAATATTTTTTTAATTTTAACATCTCCAAGTCCACCACTTTTATATTTTTCTTTCATTTCATTAAGTGATGAAAAATCTGAATACTTACTTATTTTATTATCATCTGAAAATACATCTAAATAAGTAAAGACCATATTTCCTTCTACTTTACCAGGATCTTCTACTTTTATATGATTTGGATCAGTATACATACTCATTACTTTTTTATATACTTCTTCTTTAGAATCTGATAAATATATGCAATTATTAAGTGATTTACTCATTTTACTATTTCCATCAAGTCCTGGAAGTCTTCTTGCTACTTCATTTTCTGAAAGTACTGCTTTACAAGCAACTAATGTATCACCATAAATTCTATTAAAGGAATGTACTATCTCATTTGTTTGCTCAATCATTGGTAATTGATCTTCCCCTACAGGTATAATGTTTGCCTTAAATGCTGTTATATCTGCAGCCTGACTTATTGGATAAGTAAAGAATCCAACTGGTATACTTTTTTCAAATTTTTTTTGATTTATTTCAGATTTAACAGTAGGATTTCTTTGAAGCCTTGATACTGTAACTAAATTAGAATAATAAAATGTTAATTCAGTAAGTTGTGAAACTTGTGACTGAAGAAATATATTTACTTTATTTGGATCAATTCCAACTGATAAATAATCAAGTATTACTTCTTTTACGTTTTCTTTTATTTTTTTAGGATTATCAAAATTATCTGTTAAAGCTTGAGAATCCGCAATCATAATATACATTTGATCATAATTTCCTTCATTTTGAAGTTTTACTCTTTGATTTAAAGAACCAACTAAGTGTCCTAAATGTAATTTTCCTGTAGGTCTATCTCCTGTTAAAATTATATTCATTATCTACTTCTTCCTTTCCCCTTTTCATAATCAATAGTTTGTACTCTCATCATTTGTTTATATTTAATTTCTTCTTTTAGCATTAATAATTTATTTTTAATTAATTTTATATATTCAGTATTTAAATATTTTTCATAATTACTTAATATCATATTTTCAAGTCTATCTATTTCCCCAAGCACATAATTTGCACCTTCATCATCAGTTTCATCATTTATGACAATTGCAACTTGTTTTAATAAAATATTTAATTTTTTATTAATATTCTTTTTTGCTATTGTTTCAATAAATGTTGGTTCAACTAAAACTATTTTACTAATAGATGATAAATCTTCTTTTTTTACTTTATTTTTAGGTTTAAAATTATATGCATCATTTATATTAATAGAATCTATTTGTTTCTTTCTATTATCTTGCATTAAAGTGTAATTACCAATTTGTTTTCTTTTTATTTCTGATAAATCTGGTCTTTCTTTTTCTGTTTTCTTTAATGCTTCTTCTTTTCTCCATTCATCAATCTTCTTATGATCCCCACTTAAAAGTACGTCTGGAACTTTCATACCCTTATATTCTCTTGGTTTTGTATACTGTGGATAATCAAGCAAATTATCATTAAATGAATCTTTTATATGAGACTCTTCTTTTATTACACCAGGAATTAATCTTGTAATAGAATCCATTAACACCATTGATGGTAATTCTCCACCAGTTAAAACATAATCACCAATACTTATTTTTTCATCTACTATAGAACTAATTCTTTCGTCAAATCCTTCGTAATGTCCACATAATATGATTAAATCTTTTTCTTTTGCTAATTCATAAGCTTTATTTTGGTCATATTTAATTCCATCAGGACTCATCATTATTACTTTTGTATTTTTTTTCTTTAAATCCTCAATTGCTTTAAATATAGGATCACACATTAAAAGCATTCCACTTCCTCCACCATATGGAGTATCATCTACTTGATGATGTTTATATTCAGTATAATCTCTTATATTATGTATACTAATTTTTACTAATTTTTCATCTATTGCTCTTTTTATAATAGATTCTGTTAAAAAACCATCATACATATGAGGAAATAATGTTAAGACCTTAAATTTCATATTAAACCTCCTATATCATTAATGTAAATACTATTATTATCCATGTCTATTTTATTTATAAAATCGTTTACATATGGAACTAATATATTTTCATTAATTCTTATTACTTCATTTGCAGGAGTATCTATAACTTCAGTTACTATGCCTACTTTTTTATCACCTATATATGCATCAAAACCAATTAACTTTTCTGAATAAATTTCATCATTATCCAAAATCAAATCATCTTCGTTTATGTATACATAATCTCCCTTTAAATATTCTACATCATTAATATTGTTAAAACCTTCAAATGTTACCATATCATATATTTTGTGAAATCTATATGAGTTTATAATAAATTCTTGTTTCTTTTTACCAACATAAACTTTCATATTTTTAACAAATACTTTATCTTTATGTCTAAAATTTGATAATATTCTAAGTTCACCTTTTATTCCATGTGTATTTACTATTTTACCTATTTTTATAAACTTCATATAATTCACCTACTTATTTATTTAATTCGTATAAAATTATTGATGTACAAACAGCAACATTTAAACTTTCACATTTTTTATTCATTTTTATATATATTTTATCATCAGAAAGCAATTTAATATCATCCGATACTCCGCTTCCTTCATTACCCATTATTATAGCATATTTTCCATTATTATTAATATTTTTTATTAATTTACCATCTTTTACATCTGTTGTATATATTCTATAATTATCTTTTTTTAATTTTAATATATATTCTTTGATATCACCTTTTAATATATTAATATGAAAATTCATACCCTGAGCTGCTCTTAACACCTTGGAATTGTATAAATCTACTGTATCATTACTTAAAATTATTGTATCTACATCAAATGCAACACTACTTCTAATTATTGTACCTAAATTACCTGGATCTTGAATGTTATCTAATATTAATACTTTTTCTGCAATATTGCTTTCTTTTTTATATTTACAAACTCCAATTACATTATATGGTGTTTGAAGTTCTGACAAAGATTTAATTACATCTTTTGTTACGTATGTAGTTTTTACATCAATATCAATATGTTCATCTTTCTCAAGTAATACTTCTAATAAATCACCACTTGAATATGCTTCTAGTACGAGATGAATTCCTTCAATTAAAAATTTCTCTTCTATATCTCTGTATTTTTTTTGCTTTAATTTTCTTAGATTTTTAATTTTCTTATTATCTATAGATTCAATAATCATTAACTTCTCATCTCTTTTCTAATTTGTTTATAATTAGGTTCATTTTCTTCTACTAATTTCCAAAACTCTTTACTATGATTAAAATGTATAAAATGTGACAATTCATGAACTATTACGTAATCTAAGTATTTTCTATCCATATAAATTAAATTATAATTTAATGTTACTTTTTCTAAATTTTTGTTACATACTCCCCATCTTGTTTTCATTTTTCTTATGACAATTTTAGGATATGGAACAATTTCAGTAAAATTATTATAAATAATATCTAATCTTTCTTTAAATACTTTTTTACTCATTTTATTAAACCATTTATCAATATCTTCTTGACTATTAACATATAAATTATCATCATCTAAATATGCCTTTTTAACATTAGTTTTAATTATATTTAACTTTTTTCCTAAATACCAATATTCATTTTTTTTATCGTTTTTCTTAATTACATTATCTATCATTTTACAAATTTGACTTCTATTATTTTTAATTAGTGACTTAATTACATATTTAGGAGTTAAATATGATGTTGAAATATATATTTTCAAATCTTCCTTAACTCTTATGTATGTATTTTTATTATTTTTTTTTTCAATAATTATTTCATATTTATTTCCATTATATTCAAAATACATATTACTTCACCAATTATATTCTATCATATTTTTATCTTTAAGTCATTTGTAAAATATATTTATCTATAGTTTGATTATTAGAAAAATTATTACCTAAAAATCTATATACTGCATATGACAATGCATACCAATTTTCTTCTTTATCTTCCTGTTTTTCAATAAAACCAACATAATTAGATAAATCATCTATTTTGGCAATTTTATTATAATCATATAAAAAACATTCTGTATCAAGTTGACTAACTAAGTCATGCACAGAAACTCCTGACAATAATCTTTCATAATATATATTTACTAGTTTTAAGAATTTATTTAAATTTTTTTCTTCCATGATTTTTCTCCATTAAGTAATAGTATATTATATACATAATTAATAATTTGTCAAAAAAAAAACTTTAATCACTTTATATATTAAACTATAAATTGATTAAAGTAGTTTTCAAACTCTTTTTGTATATATGTAATTACTTCATTAAGAATTTTTGATGAATTAATATAATTTATATATTCATCATAAGTATTTAACTTTTTATATAAACTTTGCAGTTCTATTTCTTCTTTATCAGTATTTTCTTTTTTATCTTCTTTATTAATTATTATTTTTTGAACATTTTTTATATTATCTATTATAAGATTTATTTCTCTATTATTATCAAGTATTTTTTCATATTTTTTATAGTCTTTATATTCATTAGATGATAATATCATATCTTTTAATTTTTCAACTTCTTCTACAATATTATTCATTTATTTTTTCTCCATCTAAACTCCAAGTTTTAGCTTCAGTAATTTTTACATCAATAATATTACCAACATCTTTATCATCACACTTTACATTAACTAATTTCATAGTATCTGTATATCCAGAATATAAATTATTTCCTTTTTGAGATTTACCCTCAATTAAAACTTTAACTATTTTATTTTCCAACTTTTTATTATTAATTAATGCATATTTATTTACTAATTCATTTAATCTTTGTAATCTTTCTTGTTTTTCTTCTAAAGGTATACTATCCTCCATTTTAGATGCAGGTGTATTTTCTCTAGGAGAATATATAAATGTAAATGCACCATCATATTTACATTTTTCTACTACATCTAAAGTTTCTTTAAAATCTTCTTGTGTTTCATTAGGAAATCCTACTATAATATCTGTTGTTAATGATACATTAGGTATTTCTTTTTTTATTTTATTTGCAAGATTTAAATATTGTTCTTTAGTATATCTTCTACCCATTAATTTTAAAATTTTATCACTACCTGATTGAAGTGGAAGATGAATATATGGCATTATATTATCATATTTTTTTATTACTTGTATCATTTCATCTGAAAAGTCCCATGGATGTGAAGTAATAAATCTTATTCTTTCAATGTTCATCTTAGCGATTTCTTCTAGTAATTTGTCCATAGTAATGCCATCATCTAAATCTTTACCATATGCATTAACATTTTGCCCAAGTAATGTTACTTCTTTATATCCATCATTAATTAATTTTTGAACTTCACACTTTATATCTTCTAATCTTCTACTTCTTTGTTTACCCCTTGTATATGGAACTATGCAATAAGTACAAAATTTATCACATCCATACATTATATTTACATATGCTTTATATTTATTATCTCTTTTAACAGGTAAATTTTCAATTACATCTCCCTCTTTACTAAATACTTCAATAATAAGTTCATTATTATTTATTGCATTACTAATTAAACAAGGTAAATTTTGAATATTATGAGTACCGAATACTACATCCATCCATTTATATTTTTCTTCTATTTCATTAACTACTGATTCTTCTTGAGCCATACATCCGCATAAACAAGTAATTATTTCTGGCTTTTGCATTTTTAAATGTTTGATTCTTCCAAGCATACCAAAAACCTTATTGTGTGCATTTTCTCTAATTGCACATGTATTTAAAAGTATTAAATCAGCATCTTTCATATCATTGGTACTAGTAAATGACATATCTTCAAGTATTGCACTTATGGTTTGTGAATCTCTTTCATTTGCTTGACAACCATAGGTAATTATATAATATTTTTTACCTATTCCTATTTTACTTAATTCATTATTCATAATATATTCATCTGTTAATATCTTAACTTTAGAATTACTTCTTTTTTTAGCCTCTAAATAAGATGGTTTTACATTCACATATTTTAACATATCTAACACCTCACGATTTGTATTATATCATACCAAAATAATAATTTTAAATATATTATCTAACTCTTTTCATTAATTTATCCATAACTATTTCTTTTGGGGTCCAATAACTAAATTGTAATATATCTTTTTCTTTTGTGTCAAAGAAATATCTAGTAAGTACAAAATCATTTATATTTTGAGTTATACCTAATTTTTTAAGTGTATGACAAGTAAATAATTTACATGCCATACATGATTTCATTGTACATACTCCATCAATTAAGTATTTACATCTACCTCTTCCTTTACATTCACAGCAACCATTTTCATGATTTGATCCTTTATTTCTATATTTTACACATATATTATCTTTAAACTCACAATAATTTGTTTTTATTCTTTCATCTAGATAACCACATACTGTATCATATATATAATCATATCTTTTATATTTATCTTTTATATTTATCGCATGCATTATAGTAATAATATCTCTTAAATCATTAGATATATCTTTTTTTAAATATTTTTCATCTATTTTTTTGTCATTATATATTAACTCCACTATTAAATTTCGTTTATCGCAAAATTTTATTAAAGATTTTGTATTTTTTATTATATACTTTAAATTATCATCAGTTATTTGTAATATTAATTTATTATCTAATACCATTTTTTTTAAATCCATTTTTTACCTCTTATCTAATAATCTATTTAAAACATAATTTTTTTCTTTAAAGAAACTATATTTAATATAATATTTTTGTTTTATATTGAAAAAATATTTAATTAAAGGAATGTATTTCATTCTAAAATTAACTTTATTTTTTCTTAAATATTCACATGAATATAGTTTACATGATATTGATTTAATTTGACAAGAATTATTTTTTAAATTTTTGCAAAGTCCTCCTCTTGCATCACTATAACAACATCCATTTTTATGACATATATTAGGATTATTCCTAAAAAATATGCATACATCATCTTTGAAATCACAATAATTATATTTTTTATATTTATCATCAATATAACTACATACAACATCATAAATAAAACTATATCTTTTTTTGATGTCTTTTATATTTATCGTTTTTTGGATATTTTTAATCCAAAATAACTTCTCTTCATCTATTATATTTTCTAAATAATTAAACATTAATTTATAATTATTTTCATCACATAATTTTAATATTTTTTTAGTTTTCTTAATTAATTTATTGATATTTTTATTATTTACATAAATAATAACATTACTACCTTTTATAATCATTATCAATCCTTTTATTTATTATTTGGGTATATTTTATCTTTTCCACCCATATATGGCTGTAAAGATTTTGGTATATTCACACTTCCATCTTCATTATAATTATTTTCTAAAAATGCAATTAACATTCTAGGAGGAGTTAATACTGTATTATTAAGTGTATGTGCATATACTTTTTCACCAGTTTCTGTTTTGTATTTTATACCAAGTCTTCTTGCTTGTGCATCAGTTAAGTTAGAACATGAACCTACTTCAAAGTATGCATTTTGTCTTGGTGAAAATGCTTCTACATCACATGATCTATATTTTAAATCTGCTAAATCGCCTGAACAGCACACAAGTTTACGAACAGGTATATCTAAATTTCTAAATAATTCTACTGTATAATTTAACATTTTCTCATACCAAATTTCACTATCTTCTGGTTTACATATTACAATCATTTCTTGTTTTTCAAATTGATGAACTCTATATACTCCTCTTTCTTCTATGCCATGCGCACCTACTTCTTTTCTAAAACATGGTGAATATGATGTCATAGTTATTGGCAATTTATCTTCTTTCAATATTTGATTTTTAAATTTAGCAATCATAGAGTGTTCTGATGTTCCTATTAAGTACAAATCTTCTCCTTCTATTTTATACATCATTGCTTCTTTTTCTTCAAAACTCATAACTCCATTAACAGCGTCACTTCTAATCATAAATGGTGGTATACAATAAGTAAATCCTTTATCAATCATAAAATCTCTTGCATAAGAAAGTACTGCTGAATGAAGTCTTGCAATATCACCCATAAGATAATAAAATCCTGATCCTGATACTTTAGCTGCTGATTCTTTATCAAGTCCATTAAAACTATTCATTATATCAGCATGATATGGAATTTCATAATTTGGAATAATAGGATCTCCTATTTTTTCTATTTCTACATTTTTTGAATCATCTTCTCCAATAGGTACATCATCCGCAATTATATTAGGAATTAAATACATAATTTTTTTTATTTCTTCTTCATATTTATTTTCATCTTTTTCTAAAACACTTAACTCTTCGTTTATCTTTATTACTTTATCTTTTAAAGCAAGCCCTTCTTCTTTTTTACCTTCTCTCATTAAAGAACCTATATTATCACTAATATCATTTCTTTCTTTTCTTAAATTATCTGCCTTTACTTTAATTTTTCTATATTCTTCATCTAAAGAAATTACTTTATCTACAAGTGGTAATTTTTTATCTTGAAATTTCTTTTTAATATTTTCCTTTACTATTTCTTTATTTTCTCTTACAAATTTAATATCTAACATATTATCAGTTCCTTTCTAAAAAATAAAAGGATAGTACCTATAAGGAGTCTTAAGACGGTACCATCCTTTGTTTTACTTAATTTAATAACGGTTTTATCCGGCGATTGTTAGTCGCACTAGAAAGTAGATTCGTAAGAATATTTATTATCAGTTTTCACCAAATACTGATTCTCTATTAAATAAATATTTCTTATTACTATTCTTTCATCAACGTTTTTACACTATTATTGTACTTTTTTTATTTAATTATGTCAATATTTTATACCTTGTAAACATTGTGGTGCGGCATTGTATATATATTTTTTTATAGTTTCATTTGATAATTTATCATTATATGGATTTTTAATTTTATATTTTTCTATTTCTTCAAATAATTTTTTACCATTAGGAGTAGGTTTTAATTTTTCTAAATATTCTAATAATTTAAATATTAATTCTAAATTAGTTCTTTCATCTATATCATATTTATCATTACGAGTTAAATAATACATATAAATATTATTCATAAAATATGTATCTTGATTTATTACACTTACTACCTTAGGATCAAAAATTGCATAATAATAAGGTATTTTATATTTAGAACCACAAGTTTGATCTATTACCCAATCTCTTGTTTCTATCCAACTATGATTTCCATCTTTTGTATAATTCATTCCTCTAACATTACCTGTAACAAGGTTAAATTCATCTAATACTCTAGATAGTTGTATAGCAATAAAATGACAATTTTTCCTACATAAATAATAAGAAAGCGCTAATATATTAAGAGGAATACCACCATAATAAATATTACCAATTTTAATATTACTACATTTTTCTTTACTTAAACGATTTATAAATTCTTTATCATATCTTTCTTCAATTACTTCAAAATTATTTAGCAAAATAAAACACCCCCCTTTTTTTACCATATTATACATATCATATTTTAATATGTCAAATAAAATAAGGAATATTTCTATTCCTTATAATCGCATGCTGAACATTTTACTTCATCTTTCTTTTCAACTAACATACTATTACATTCTGGACATAATTTACCAGTTGGTTTATCCCAGTATGCTTCTTTACATTTTGGAAAATTAGAACATCCATAGAAAATTTTACCTTTTTTAGTCTTTCTTTCTACTATTTTACTTCCACATTTAATGCAATCACATACTTCTATAATTTTCTTTTCTTCTTTTTTAATATATTTACATTCAGGATAATTAGAACATGCGATAAATTCTCCATATCTACCATTTCTTTTTACTAAATCTTTACCACATTCTGGACATGTTTCACCAGTTTTTTCAGGTTCTTTTTTCTCCATATTATCAAATGCATCTTTAACCATAGGTTCAAACTCCTTATAAAATTCTTCTAATAATTCATTCCATATTACCTCACCTGATGCAATATTATCTAAATCTTCTTCCATCTTTGCAGTATATTTTACATTGATTAAATTACTAAAAAATTCTTGTAATTTATCAGTTGTCTGAATACCTATTTCACTTGGGAAAAATTTTTTATCAGTAATATTTACATATCCTCTATCAATTATTGTACTAATTGTAGTTGCATATGTAGATGGTCTACCTATACCTAATTTTTCCATTTCTTTGATTAGTGATGACTCAGTATATCTTGCTGGTGGCTCTGTAAAATGTTGTTTTTGTTCTATATTATCAGTTATTATTACACTTGAATTATATTTAGAAAAATCAGGTAATATATTATCTTCTTGTTTTTCATATTCTTTATATACTTTTAAATAACCATCAAATGTAGTAATTGTTCCTGTAATTTTAAATTTATAGTTATTATTATCAAGAACTACTGAAGTTAATTGTTGTTTAGATTCTTTCATTAGTGATGAAAGTGCTCTATAATATATTAATTTATATAATTTATATTCATCGTTTGTTAAATATTCTTTAATGCTTTCTGGAGTTCTAAGTATACTTGTTGGTCTAATACCTTCATGAGCATCTTGAACATTTTCAGTTTTCTTTTGTTTTTTTACTGTTCCTACATATTCTTTACCATAATTTACTTCAATATATTTTAATGCACTATTTATGAATTCATTAGATAAACGCGTAGAATCAGTTCTCATATAAGTAATTAAACCTACAGTTTCTTTTCCTATATTAATACCTTCATACAACTTTTGAGCAACACTCATAGTTTTTTTTGAAGAAAAATTTAGTTTATTAGCTGCTTCTTGCTGCATTGTACTAGTTATAAATACAGGTTTTGATGATTTATTTTTATTTTTCTTTTCTACTGATTCTATTTTATAACTATTAGAAAGTTTATTAACTATTTCTTGAGATTCAAGTTCATTTTTTATCTCTAATTTTTTATCATCTTTATACCCAAACAAAGTTGCATCAAAATTTGGAAATATTGCTTTTATTGTCCAATATTCTTCAGGTATAAACTTTTGTATTTCTTTTTCTCTATCTACTATTAATTTTAAAGCAACAGATTGAACTCTACCAGCACTCTTACCACCTGTTTTAGATTGCATAAGTTTACTTAATCTAAAACCAATTATTCTATCAAGTATTCTTCTTGTCTCTTGACTTCTAACCATTAAATCATCTATTTTTCTTGCATTTTTAAAAGAATTTACTACTGCATCTTTAGTTATTTCATTAAATACAATTCTCTCATATTCATCATCTTTTATATCAAGTGCATCTTTTAAATGCCAACTTATAGCTTCTCCTTCTCTATCAGGATCGGTTGCTAGATAAACTTTATCTGCTTTTTCTACTTCTTTTTTTAATGCTGATATATCTTTCTTCTTACCTTTAATTGGTTCATATGTAGGTTTAAATCCATTTTCAATATCAACACCAAACCCATATTTACCAGAAGTCGCTAAATCTCTAATATGTCCTTTAGATGATAATACTTTATAACCATCACCTAAATATTTTTCTATAGTTTTACTTTTGGCTGGTGATTCAACTATAACTAAATTTTTGCTCATATAATCAATCCTTTCTAATATATTATTAACTCTTTTTTCTAAATATTCCCCTATCAATTATATTTTTTACAGGTTTATATGTCATTCTATATTCATCAAATACTCCATATTTTTCTAGAAGTTCTAAATGTCTTTTTGTTGGATATCCTTTATGATTTCTAAATTCATACTCTGGATACTTTTTATCAAGTTCATATAATATATTATCTCTTGTTACCTTAGCAAGTATAGATGCTGCCGCAACAGATACACTCTTTGAATCTCCTTTTATTATATCTAAAACAGGTATATCAAGTGTATTTATTTTCATCGCATCTGTAAGTAAATAATCTATATTTATTTTTTTTGATGCCTCATTATAAGCAAGTATCATTGCTTTTCTTGATGCTTCAAGTATATTTATTTCATCTATTTCTTTAGCAGATACAATTCCAATTCCATAACTTAGTGCATCTTTTATAATTATATCATATAGTTTTTCTCTTTTCTTTTCAGATAATTTCTTTGAATCATTTATTAAATCATTTTTATATCCTTTTGGAAAAACTACACAACCTGCCACAACAGGACCAACTAGTGGACCACGACCTGCTTCATCGCATCCACCAATATAATTATATCCTTGTTTATTTAAATTTTCTTCATATTCAGTCATATTAATCATCAAATGTTACCTTACCTAAGTATCCTTCTTTTAAATCTTTAATAATAATATTTGATACCTTATCATAGTCTACTTCATTTCCTTTTAAAATGCAACCCCTTTTTCTTCCAATTAATTCATATACATCTGTAAAATCATCAAAATCCATTGATGTAACACCATATCTTTGTTTTACATTTTCTTTATAATTTTTAAACATATATTTAAGAATATAACAAGCAATTTCATCTGTTGGAATTATTTCTTCTTTAATTGCTGAAAAACATGCCAAATTAATTGCCTGAATTTCATTATCTATCTTAGGCCATAATATTCCAGGTGTATCCATTAAATCTACATCTTTACTAATTCTTATCCAACTAAGTTGTTTTGTAACTCCAGGTTTATCACCTACATTTACAACTTTTTTACCTGATAAACGATTGATTAAAGTTGATTTACCAACATTTGGTATTCCAATTATAAGAGCCCTTGCTGTTCTAACTTTTAATCCTTTTGACTCTCTTTTTTCATTTATTTCTTTTAATACATTTTCAGTAACTATCTTTATCTTATCAACATTTTTATTATTTACTAAATCAACTAATACTACTTTATATCCTAAACTCTCATAGTATTTTACATGTTTATTTGTCTTATTTATATCACATAAATCAGTTTTAGTCATTATTAATATTCTAGGTTTATTTTTTACTAAATCATCTATATCTTTTATTTTTGAAGATATAGGAATTCTTGCATCTATTACTTCATAAACTATATCTATTAAATCTATCTTTTCTTTTATCTCTCTTCTTGTCTTTGCCATATGACCTGGATACCAGTTGATGTTTGCCTGATTTTGTCGATTTTCCATTATTATCACTTCCTTATAAATTATTAATTAATCACCTAGTACTATTTTACAAATCTGAGTGTATTTTTCTTTAAAACTTTCTTTTGTTTTTTCACTTAAATCATTATAGTCTTTTTCAAAAGCATTTCTCATCCACTCTCTAACTTCATTTAAATTAATGTTGTATCTATTATAAGCTAAATTAAACAACATTGAAATATTATCGAAATGTGCTAAAATATCTGCATCTGCTACACACAACTCTTCTAAAGTAGTTCCATTTTTACTGCTTCTATGATTATAAATACAGTTCAATACTCTATTCATTTTATCCACTGGATATAAATATTTAGATAATATTTCTTCTGCAATTATCTTTCCATTTATATGATGGTCTTTCTTATCTCCTACTTGACGAATTAAAGCAATATCATGTAATAAAGCTCCTAATCGTACTACTTCTTCATCAGCATTATATTTTTTTGCTAAATCAATAGACTCTTTATATACATATTTTACATGTTCATTCCAAAAATCGTAATTATCTTCTGAATTATTTTTATATTCTTCAATATATTTTCTTACTTCTTTTTCAACTTGATTTACTATATCCATTTAAATCACTTCCTTTTTATTTTATTTTTACTATAATCTATTGAATAATTTAAAATTGTATCTATATTTTGTATATAATCCTCTTTTTTGGTTTCAATTAAAATATCAGGTTTAAATATATATGGCAAAAGCACTTCATCATTTGCTTCTTTTTGAAATTCTTCTTTCGAAGAAGCACTCCATCCTAAAAATGGATGAAAATAACATTCTGATACTGAAAAATAACGTCCATCTATGTTAATCCAATTACTATTACCATAACAGTTTATTGGCGTACCTATTTCTTCACCAATCGTAGTTGCTCCTAAATTAATTAAATCTCTTAACGCATATCTTCCACCAGAAAAAACTCTATAATCAGTTAAACATATTAGTTTTTTATCTTTATGCTCTTCAACAAAGTCCATTAATATTTTATTTAAAGTAGAGTTACCACCTGTATTGCCTCTAATATCTATAATAATTGTATCTATATGAGATAAATCCTCTTGTTTTAAGTTATCAATAGCATCCTCTATTTTTTCTTTAAATCTTTCTTTAACAGAACTATGATTATAAATTAGACAATTATCGATAATTTTGTATGTTGCATTATCTCCATAGCGATAATTATTGTAATCGAACAATTCTTCTTCAGAATAGTTTTCACTTTTATTGAATTTTTTTATTATTTTTTGACCATCAACTTTTTCTATTTCAAAAATTAATTCATCCGTATTTCTAAAATGTGGAAGACCAAATAATATATATCTATTAAATAGTGATTTTTCTAGTTCATATCTTCTTTTTCCAATAGTACCATAAGTAATAACTTCTTCTAACTCACTGATTATTATATTTATATTTATACCATTGATAGATAATAATCTACTATTTCTTAAATTATCTGGATAATTAACTAATATTTCATTATCAAACATCCTAAAATTCATAGGAATTAAAGATACTGCATCATATTTGGTATGCGCATCTGTTTCCCCACTCAATCTTTTTATAATATAATCCATGAAATATTTAAAATTGTATTCATTATCGACATCCATAGAATCAATTAAATTATTATACAACTGTTCTAATTGATATTTACTTATTTCATGCCATGGATTAACATGTGTATTTTTATAGTGCTCAACAAATTTATCATATATATTTTTATATTTTATATCTATCATAATTTCATTCTCCCCAAAATACTTATACAAATTCTTTAAAACATTAGTTAGGTAATCATCATAAGTTTTATCTATATATTCTAACTAATCTCCCATTTACCTTAAATATATAAGTATTCTTTAATTTCATAATAAAATCTAATATTCTTTCATTACTTATTTTCTTCTATCTATTTTTATATAACTTATTTCATCTACATCATCTAAAGTTACATCTTCTAGTTGCATATTTTTACATCTATTTAATTTTTTTTGAATTTTTTCAAAATTATATTTATACTTCATTTGAAATTTTTTCATATTTATAATAATTTAGCATTATATTCATCATTGTCGTATAGATAATCAATAGAATTTATATATTTTAATATTTCTGTTTTAGTTTTACCTGTTTTTTCTAACAAGCTATTTACTAACATGTTTAAATTATTAGTAAAATATGATTTTATGACTACATCTTCACCAACAATTTTTAAAATATAATCCAATGCCTCTAAATACCTATCATAGTAATTACTATATTTATCTTTTATTATTTGTTGATTAATATATTCTGTAATAGCTTCATTTAAATATTGTCCTATCCAAATATCTTTTTCTTTATCTTCAACAATAATTCCACCTACATTAGTTTCATTAACCGTTGGTTGATTATTGGATATTACATGTATCATTTCATGATTTAGCCATTTATATCTTTCTTCTTCAGGTATATCTTCACTTATTATCATTTTATATGAATCTTCTTGATCAATACAAGCATATGGACTACTTCTTCTTTTACCAACTTCTATTTTCATTTTACTAAATATTTCTTCTATATTTCCAATATCAATATTTTTTTCATTCAAATAATTAACTATATTTTTTTTATTAAACTCTATTATATTCATTTTTACCTCACATTCTATAAACATTTTAATCTAACTTATTTGAAAAACTTTAATTTAATTTTTGTATTCTTTTATTTTAATGCATTAATTATCCAGTTAATATCTTCTATTGATTTATCCATATTGAATATACCATTACCTACTGGATAATAAACAGGATAAACATTATATATATTTTCATTAATTTTTATTTTGTGACATATTTTTCTATTTTCAGATACTGAAATCTTTTTATTTAAAATAATAGAACTAACTTGATTTCCAAAAGTAATAATCACCTTTGGTTTTATTATATCAATTTCTTTAAATAATAAATCAAGATATTTTTTTAATACATCATCTGATAAAGGTCTTGCATCTATTTGTGTACATTTTCCTAAATTAGTAATAAATATTTTATTATTTGTGATTTCTTCATAAACATTATCACAAAATTCATAATTCCAATCTTTTGGTTTCTTTTCTTGAATTTTGTTAAATATATCTTCGCTTAATAAATTAACTTTATAAAATAACTTCCATATATTTTTAGTTCCAAGCCATGGAGATTTTCTACCTTTCCATGATTTATTACTTGCAATATTTTTACCAGTAGGATTCATAAAAACAAAACAAATATCAGGATTTTTCTCACATCCACCATTATAAATAGAATCTAATTCTTTAGCACCATATTTGACTTGCATTTTATCATATTCTTTTTTTAAATCTTCTATTTTCAAAAAATCCACCTTCAATTCTACCAAAATTTACCATATTCCGTAATTATATCAAATTTTTACTTACAATGGTTTTCTAGTATTTTTTTCATAAATTGATATATACAAGTTAATATTTGTTTTATCTTTATCAACTTCTTACTACTAATTTATTATATCATAGAAAAACAGGAATTTGTTCCTGCTTTATAATTTATCTTAACTTATTTTATTAATTCTTGTACCTTTTTAATTATATAGGCTTTTGTTTCATCAAAAGTCATATTTAATGAAACTGAAATTTCATTATATAAATATTTTTCTGCTTGTTTAAAATAGTTACTATCTTTTTCACTAATTTTTCTATTATTTTTTAATCTATCATTATTTCTTAAATAAGTAGTTTTTATAATTTTTATTAAATCTTCATGAGTTCCACTTAATAATAATTCTTTATATGATTTTTCAATATATCTATCATCAATATTCTTTAATGGTTCTATATTAGGAATTTTATTTATCAAATCATATGCTTCTTTTTTAGTCATTACACTTTTTAAATAATCTATTTTATTATCAATTGGAATTCCAATAATTAATGATTGATCATCAATTGGAGATAAAATATAATAATCTTTACCATTCATTTGATTTTTCTTTATTTCTCTTATTTTGCAAACATCTTTTTTATATACAACATAATCATTTACTTTATACATTTTCTCCTCCTATTTTTTTAATTTCGCTTTTTAACAATACTATTCCTATAATAAATGCTAGAACATCAGATATTATTGCACTAAATAACATTGTTACTACACTATTTGATATAATTGCAATTATTATAATTGATGGAACAAAGAAAAATACATCTCTTGATAGTGCTAGTAAAGTAGATTTTAAACTTGATCCCATTGATTGTAATATTATAGATATAGATTTAATCAAACAAGTTAATATAATTCCACCTAAAAATATATTTAAACAATATTTAGCATATTCTGTGTATTCAATTGAATTTTGGTTACCAAAAATATTTATAATAAATGTTGGAAAAAATTCAAATAGTATAAATGCTATTGATCCAATAATTAAATTAATAATTAATATATATTTTATTACTTCCTTAACTCTTTTAATATTATGTGCTCCCATATTATAGCCAATAATTGGCATACCACCTAATGATACACCAATTATTATAGAAACTACTATACCAAAAACTTTCATACATATTCCAATAACTGCAAGTGGCGTAACTACTCCATAAGGCTTACCTGTTGAAGATATTGTAGAATATCCATATTTACTTACTAAATTATTTGTAACTGATATTATAATTACTATAGCAAGTTGCGTAATTAAAGATGACAAGCCTAATAATATTAATTTTTTACATATTTTATTATTTAATTTTATTGATTCTTTATTAATTATAAATAATTTAGATTTTTTTAAATATAAAATACTTACTACAAAAGTTAAAATTTGACCAATTATAGTTGCAATTGCTGCTCCTTTAACACTCATTTTAAATGCAAATATAAATATTGAATCTAAAATTATATTTGATATTGCACCTATTAAAGTTGCAAACATCGCATATTTAGGACTGCCATCACTTCTAATAGAAGCATTTAATCCTTGACCAATTATATAAAAAGGTAATCCATAACATATTATTTTTAAATAATCTTTTGCATAATTATAACACTTTATTTCTTTTGGATTACCCCCAAATATATTTAATATTTGATTATTAAAAATAATGCCTATAATTGTTAATGCTATGGATACAATAATTAATAATATTACTCCATTACCTATCGATTTATTTGCTGTTTCTTTATTCTTTGCTCCTAATGATAAATTAAATAATGCTGCAGATCCATCACCTACTAAAAGTGCAAATGCAAGAGCAATTACTGTAAATGGATAAACAATATTTGTTGCTGCATTACCATATGCACCTGCATCACTCCAACCTATAAATATTTGATCAACAATATTATATAAGGCTGCAACTATCATACTAATAACACATGGTATTGCAAATTTTTTAATTAATTTAGAAATTTTTTCATTTTCCAAATCAACTTTTTCCATGATTATACCTCCATCAATTTATTTTTGAGCATAAAAATACGCAAGTCCTTATACAATTGGACTTACGCATTTTCGCTGCTCATTGATTATAATTTGACTTAGTATATTTTCTCAACGCATTAATTATAACACAATTTTAATTTTTTTGTAAGTAATTTTTTAATCTAACCCCATTAACTAAAGGATCTATATTTCTTATTTTTATATTTTTTAATTCAATAATAGGGATGTCTTTCAATTTTATTGTTTTAAACTTATTAACTAATTGATTTAATTTTTTTATATTACTACTTTCAATTTTGTTTAATAAAGTTAATTCATCTAAAAAATACAATTCTTTATAATCTATTATTCTATTTTGTATTGCCATTTTTGTTATATGAGCAAGTAATTCCATCATATAATTATCTGAATTTGAATGACAATATTCATTAATTTCATCACTTATTTCTAATACTTTTAAAGCAATATCTTTTGACTTAAATCCAAGTTCTTTTTCATTATCTTCATTATTATAAATATATAAATCACTTATAATATTATTTATATCATCATTATCAATTGCTTTTGTCCATGCAATACCAGTTAATATTATACCATCAAGTCTATCTGCACACAATTTTGGTCTATCATTATCAACAATACTATATTTTTTAAAATTTATAATATCATTGCAAGAAATATTATCTTCTTTTAAATATTCTTGTAATTTTTTATCGGACATAATAATTTCTTTAGTATATTCTTCAGTACTTTCTTGATTTTCATAATCTTTATTCATATAATCAATTACATGTGAAAAACATGGAGTTGCAATATCATGAAATAAACCAGCAAGTGTTGCTACTTTATCATTAGTAAATTTCCATGTTAATAATGCTACTGTAAGTGAATGATCATACCTAGAAATTTTCTCTTTAAAGTCATATATATTTTTTGATGCATAATCCATACCACAAAAATATCCAATATTTTTTAATCTAATTAGACTAGGGACATTTAAATATTTCTTTAAAAAATATGGAATTTTATCATAATTTAATGTTTTTAAATAATAATTATATATATCTTTATTCATTATAAGTTATCCCTTATTTAACATTACCAAATTTGTTTAAAGGCCATATTACAAGTTTTGCTCTACCTACTATTTGATCTTTTTTAATAACGCCAACTGATGGATATCTACTATCAAGTGAATCACTTCTATTATCACCCATTACAAAATATGTATCACCTGGTATTTTTGTATGTCCCACATCTGTAATACTAAAATCATCTGTTTTAGTTGATGGATATGGATCATTAAGTACTTTACCATTAATATAAAGAACATTATCTTTATACTCAATAGTTTCTCCTGGTAAACCTATTACTCTTTTTATAATATATTTATCTTCCTCATCAATTACAACAATATCAAATCTTTTTATATCTTGTTTTTTATATATTATTTTATTTAATATCATTATTTCTCCATCTGCTAATGTGGTATTCATAGATCCTCCATCTACTCTTACTGGATCAATAAAAAATATCCTTATTAATATTACAATTAATATTATAATTATATATGTTGCAACATTCTTTAATATTTCTTTTCTTTTATTTGTCATAAATTCCTCCATAACAAAAATAAGGCGAATAAAGCCTTATTTTCTTTCTTTTATTCTGTATGTACCAACTAATCCCCTTAAGAAAGTTAGTTTAGCTCTTCTTACTTTTCCTCTTCTTACTACTGTTATTTTATCAATTTTTGGTGAGTTAACAGGAAATATTCTTTCAACACCAATACCTGATGACATTTTTCTAACAGTAAAAGTTTCAGATATTCCACCACTTCTTTTGGCTACGCAAACACCTTCAAATGCTTGTATACGTTCTCTTTTTCCTTCAATAATTCTAACATCTACTCTTAGTGTATCTCCAACTCTGAATTCTGGAATATTAGGATTAATTTGTTTTTCAGTAATTTTATCAATAATATTACTCATTCGATTTCACTCCTTTTCTACCCAGCAATCATATTAAAAACAAAACATCGGATTGCTTTCACGCAATAACAATTTTAACATAACAAAATAAAAAAAGCAATACTTTTAACAAAGTTTATTTTATTGCTCTTTAATGACTTATGCTAATGGATTTTTTATTTCATATTTATTTGTTAATGATAGATAATTAAAATATAATTTTATTAAATTTTTCTTTTGTAATCTAATAATTAATTTTTTTAATTTTGTTTCATTATTAATATATTTATCAATAAATTTTTTCATAAATGGATTTATATACTTATTTTCTTTATAGTTTTTAAATGTATCTATTAATTCATTTAAACAATCTTTTACAATTTTTATATTTTCTTCTATACTATCATCATTTTTTATTACTTTTGTAAATAATGTTAATACCATATTTGAAAATAATATTGAATCTATTTTATTCTTTATTTCTAAATCATATTTTTTATATATTTCTCTTACACTTTTAGCAGCATCTAAATAACATAAATGTTTCTTACCAAATGTATTTACCAAAGAATCTTCTCTTTGATAATATATGTATATAACTTTATTTAAAAGTACATAATTTTTAACTCTACTTTTTAATTGATGTTCAAATACTAAATCTTCATATCTAGATAAATTTTCATCGAACTGTAATTCACCAATTAATTCTTTTTTAAATAATTTACCAGTTACATATGTATATGTATCCAAAACTTTATTATTTTCTTTTAATGAACCAAGAACTAATACATTTTTAGGAACTTTATGTTCAGTAAATGTTACTTTTTTATTATTATCTTTCGTATAATTTAATAAATGATAACTATCCACATAATCAGAATTATACTTATTTGAAATATCAACCATTCTTCTTATTGCATCTTTAGTAATTTCATCATCAGAATCTACAAACATTATATAGTCTCCTGTTGCTGATTTTAAACCAATATTTCTTGATGCACTAACACCTTTATTTAAACTTGAATAAAACGGAATTATTCTACTATCTTTTTCACTATATTCTTTAATAATTTGTTTTGTATTATCTGTTGACGAATCATCTACAACAATGATTTCTAAATTTTTATATACTTGATTAATTACACTATCAAGACATCTTTTAATATAATTTTCTGCATTATACGCAGGTATAATTACTGATACTTTCATACTATCACCTAATTAAATATTATCATATTTTTATAAGTTTATCAAATTTTTAACTTTTATTTATTAATTTATTATAATCTTCTTCATTTAATATTTTTATATTTAAACTTATAGCTTTATCATATTTACTTCCTGGATTTTCACCTACAATTACATAATCTGTTTTTTTAGTAACAGAACTAGTTACATTTGCACCTAAACTTTCTAATACTTCTTTTATTTCATCCCTTGGCTTAGATAATGTTCCAGTTATTACAAATGTTTTACTATTTACTAAATCATTATTTGTATTTACTTCTTTACCTAAATATCTCATGTTAACATTACATTTTTTTAATCTATCAATTAATTTTAAATTTTTTTCATCATTAAAATAATCTACTACACTTTTAGCAATTGTTTCACCTATTTCATCAATAGATTTTAATTCTTCATAGTCAGCTTTTATAAGATTATCCATTGTTTTATAATACTTAGATAATATTTTTGCAGTCTTTTTACCAACATATCTAATTCCTAAAGCAAATAACAACCTTTCTAAAGAATTATTTTTACTATTTTCAATTGAATTAAGTAAATTTTCTATACTTTTTTCTCCAAAACCTTCAAGAGTTTTTAATTCATCTTTATATTTATGTAAATTATAAAAATCATCTACATTTCTTATATAATTCATATTATAAAAATCTTCAATAATTCTATCTCCAAAACCTTCTATATACATTGCATCTCTTTGAGTAAAATGTATTAATGATTCTATATCACGTGCTGGGCATTTATCATTTGGACAAAAATGATTAGCATCTTTTTTTATTAATAAAGTATTACAAAATGGACAATTTGTAATCATCTTAAGAGGAATACTATCTTCTTTTCTTCTATCTAGTTTAACTTCTACTACCTCTGGAATTACATCTCCTGCTTTCCTAATTGATACAACATCACCAATTCTAATATCTTTATCTTTACAGTAATCATAATTATGTAAAGTTGCTTTTGATACTAATGATCCATCTACATGTACTGGTGAAAAAATAGCATTAGGTGTTATTTTACCTGTTCTTCCTACTGTAAATTTAACATCTTTTAGAGTTGTTAATACTTCCTCTGCAGGAAATTTATAAGCAATTCCCCATCTTGGTACTCTTGATGTAAAGCCTAATTTTTTTTCATCATCTAAATTATTTACCTTCAACACTACACCATCTATATTATATGGTAAATCTTTTCTTATTTTAGACAAATCATCTATATATTCAATAATCTCAGAAACATTATCGACCTTTTTATTTAATTTATAATTAGTAACAAAACCTAATTTTCTTAAATATTCAAGTGATTCAAATTGAGTTTTAAGTCCATAATCTTCTGGATTAGGAATAAAATAAGCAATAAAATCCAAATCTCTTTTTGCAGTTATTTTACTATCTAATTGTCTAATCGATCCTGCGGCGGCATTTCTTGGATTAGCAAACTCATTTTCATTATTTTTTCTTTTCTCTATATTTGCTTTTTCAAAAGATAGTTTACTCATATATATTTCGCCACGAACTTCAATATCAATATTTTGAGTTAATCGAAGTGGTACTGTTTTAATCGTCTTTATATTTTTTGTTATATCTTCACCAGTTATACCATCACCTCTAGTTGCTGCTTTCACTAACACACCATTTTCATATATTAATGAACCTGATAATCCATCCATCTTAGGTTCAAGAGTATAACATGGATTTTTTATAGTTTTTCTTACTCTTTCATCAAATAAAATTATTTCTTCTTCATTAAATATATCATCAAATGAAAGCATAGGATGAACATGAGTTACTTTTTCAAATTTATCAAGTACTTCTCCACCAACTCTATTTGTTGGAGAATCTTCTCTTTTTAATTCTGGATATTTTTCTTCTAATGATAATAATTCATTATAATAATCATCATATTCTTGATCAGTAATTGTAGGATTATCAAGTACATAATACTCATAACTTGCTTTGTTTATATAATCAATTAATTCATTTATCCTATTTTTTATATCCATATTAACTCATCTTCCTTTATAATAATTATTTTTATTATATTTATTTTTATTATTTTAATACTAATTTTTTAGATAAATAATCTTGTAAATCATCTTTTATATCAGTTCTATCTAATGCATATTCAATATTTGCTTTTATATATCCAAACTGATTACCTATATCAAAGTATTTACCTTCAAATTTACAAGCATAAAAATCTTGTTTTTTCATTAGTGCTCTCATACCATCAGTAAATTGATATTCATTACCTGCTCCTCTATTCAGATTTTCTAATTCATCAAATATTTCAGGTTTTACTATATATCTACCTAATCCAGCATGATTACTTGGAGCTTCCTGTATACTTGGTTTTTCAATAATATCTTTAATTTTCCCTTCTACATTATCATACTCAATTATTCCATATTTATAAACAATTCTAGGATCAACTTCTTGAACACCAATTACATTACAATCTCTTTGTTCATAGATATCTATTAACTGTTTTAATACTGGTACATCTGACTTCATTAAATCATCACCATACATAACTGCAAATGGTTCATCACCAACAAAAAATCTAGCAAGATTAATAGCATGTCCACTACCATTTGGTTCACCTTGTCTTATATAATAAAATTTAGCAAGTGATGATATATTTTCTATCATCTCAAGTTTATCTAATTTTCCAGATTGTCTAAGTCTATTTTCAAGTTCATAACTTTTGTCAAAATGATCCAATACAGAATTTTTATATGGACTTGTTATAAATAAAATTTCCTCAATCCCACTATTTACTGCTTCTTCAACTATATATTGTAAAGTTGGTTTATCAATTATTGGAAGCATTTCCTTTGGAGTTGCTTTTGTTGCAGGTAAAAATCTTGTCCCCATACCTGCGACTGGAATTACACATTTTCTTATTTTTTTCATACTTTATACCTTCTTTATACTTTTATGATTTTTCATTAATTTTTTTAATCCATCTTTTTTAAATGCAATACTAGCAATTACTCCATCTATAGATACTACTACACCTGTACCATATTTATCATGCGTAATTATATCTCCTGGATGTAAATCATTATCATCGTTATACATATTAGTTTTATCTATTTTATTTTTAAATATAACTTCTTCTTTTTTACCTACTGTTTCCAGTAAATCATCACCAATTTCTTTTACGAATCTACTTGGTATATTTGATGATACTTTTCCATATAAAATTCTACTTCTTGCATTTATTAAATATAGTTTTTTCTTTGCTCTTGTTATAGCAACATAACATAATCTTCTTTCTTCTTCTAATTCATCATTAGATTCCATACTATTTACATGTGGAAAAAGACCTTCTTCGAATCCTACTACAAAAACGTAATCAAATTCAAGTCCTTTAACTGAATGCATTGTCATTAAAGTTACTTTTTCACTATTATCATCTTTTTGTTCGCTTACATCACTAACTAGTGATAATTCATCTAAAAAATCACCAAGTGATATAATTCCTTCACTATCTTCAAATGTTTTTGTTATAGATTTAAATTCCTCTAAATTTTCAAGTCTAATATCTGCTTCTATTGTTTTTTCACTTTCCAAATCACTTTTTATTCCTGCTTTATCTAAAATCAAATCTATAAGTTCTGTTAATGAGATTTTATCTACCTCTTGTTTTATATCTTCAATAATATTTTTAAATTGCAATTCTTTTCCGGATGATATAACTTCATATAACGATTTATTTTCTATATCCGCTTTTATACTTAAATTTTCTATTGATTTATTTCCTATTCCTCTTTTAGGATAATTTATTACTCTAAGTAATGATATATCATCTTTATTATTATAGATAAGTTTTAAATATGCAATTAAATCTTTTATTTCTTTTCTATTATAGAATGCATATGATCCTACAATATTATAAGATATATTACTTGTTAAAAAAGCCTCTTCTACTGTTCTTGATTGTGCATTTGCTCTATATAAGACACATATATCATTTGGACTTACATTTTCTTCAAGTAATCTTTTTATTTCATGAACAACATAACTTGATTCATCTTTTTCATCAAATGCTTTGTAATATACAATTTTACATCCTTCATCATTTTGTGTCCAAAGATTTTTCTCTTTTCTAATTTTATTATTTTTTATAACATTATTTGCTGCTTTCAATATTATTTTAGTAGATCTATAATTTTCCTCTAATAAAACAACTTTACAATTTGGATAATCTTTTTCAAAATTTAATATATTCTTATAATTAGCCCCTCTCCAAGTAAATATTGCCTGATCTGCATCACCAACTACCGTTATATTTTTATATTTTGCACTTATCATTTTAGATAATATATATTGTGGTTCATTGGTATCTTGATATTCATCTATAAATACATATTTGTATTTTTCTTGATATTCTTGTAATATTCTTGGATATTCTTTAAATAATTTTAAAGGAAGAATAAGTAAATCGTCAAAGTCAATAGCATTATTTAGTTTTAAATTTCTTTCATATTTTTCATATACCTTATTTACAATTTCATCAAAATCGGTATGAGCATATTTTGAAAAACTAATCGCATCTATCATTTCATTTTTATTATTACTGATAACATTTCTTATTGCTTTTGGATTATATTTATTTGAATCTATATTAAATTCTTTTAATATTTTTTTTACAACTGATAATGAATCATCTGAATCAAGTATTGTAAAATTACTATCATAACCAAGTAATCTTGCATTTTCTTTAATTATTTTAAGCCCAAAAGAATGAAATGTAGATATTTGAATTTTAAAAGCCTTTGAACCAACAATTGAATATATCCTTGACTTCATTTCTTTAGCAGCTTTATTAGTAAATGTAATTGCTAAAATATTTTCTGGATAAATATTTTTTTCATTAATCAAATAAGCAACCTTAGTTGTTAATACTTTTGTTTTACCTGAACCTGCCCCTGCTAGTATGAGCATAGGACCAGTATAATTTATTACTGCTTCTTTTTGCTTTTCATTTAAACTGTCAATATTCATATTTACTGCCTTCCTACTAAATATTTTAACATATATAGACTAATTTTGTAAAACAAAAAAGTCTCTATTTTCTAGAAACTTTTTCTATATAATTAATAACATAATAAAGTATAATTGTAAGTATTACTAAAAGCACTACTCCTGTTATTACAAAATTCATATTAAATACTTGTGATCCATACATTATTAAATAACCTACTCCTTCTTTTGATACTAATAATTCTCCCATAATAACTCCAACAAAACACATACTAACATTTAGTTTAAAAGATTCTATTATTTTTGTATAGTTATCTCTTAAAATTACATTTTTATATATTTGAAACTTACTTCCACCCATTGATTTTATTATTTTTATTTTATTGACATCAGTACTTTTAAAACTATTATATATATTTATTATACTTATAATAGATGATATCAAAAGTGCCATAATTATTATAGATTTAACATTTGCCCCCGCCCATATTATAATAAGAGGACCAAGTGCTACTTTAGGCAAACTATTTAAAATAGTTAAAAATGGTTCAAACACTCTTGCTAAAAATTTATTAAACCATAATATACTTGCTACAAAAACTCCTATAAAATTACCTAATAAAAAGCTTATAATAATTTCATATACTGTAGTAAATATATGATTCCATAAATTATTGGATTTAAATAAATCAATAATCGTTGAATAAACCTTACTAGGACTAGATACCAAAAATGTATTAACTATTTTTTTATTTGCTAATATCTGCCATATAACAATAAATGAAACAACTAAAATTATCTGTGTAGTAAATACTAGAATATTATTCCTTTTTATTCTTTTTAAATACTTTTTATAGCCTTCACTTTTCATTATTAAGATCTTCCCAAATTTTTTCATAATATTCCATAAATTCTTTACTACTTCTACTTTTTACAGGATTATCTCTATCAAAATTATAATCAATATTGTATGTTTTCTTTATTGTAGATGGTCTTTTTGTTAAAACTAATATCTTATTACACATACTTATTGCTTCGGCTATAGTTTAAATTAATATGACTAATTCAAATAAAAAAAATTATTATTTAGCAAATGCTTAATATGAGTAAAAAAATAATTTTATCTAAAAAAATACAGAAAATATTACAAGGAACTCATGATGAAAAATAAAAGCACAAGAATATATATAAGAGTTTCAACCGAAAGACAAATTCAAGAAGCATATTCTGTTTCTGTTCAAATAAATTTAATAAATTTTTTTAAGGTTCAAGAATGGACAATTTTTGATATATATGTAGTCAAAAAATAAATGATATTGTTGTATAACTTTAAAGAGAACAAACAATAAATGAGATAAAAACTAAAGTTGCTAAAAGAACATTTAAAATGTATATGAATAATTATACTTTTTCTGATATTACAAGTATTTCAGATAAAAAAAATACTAACTATATTAAATGGATTTATTTGTGATAAATTAAATAAATAAAAAACAAATAAGATAATTACTTATTTGTTAATTTTCATAAAATTTAATTTTTTCTTTAAATTTTTCATTATATAAATTCGTTTGTTCTATAGTAGTATGATTTTTGATTGCTTCAGCAATAATTTCAGTTTTTAATTTATAGTTTTGACTAGAATACCAATCGATAGGAAAAATATTATCTTCGTTTTCATGTTCCTTTTGGTATCTTATTTCAGCAATTACATATAAATTTAAGTCCATATCATCCATAATTTCCTCCTATATAGTGTAGCCATTTAAACTTTCATCTTTTTCATAATCAATTTTAAGTATATTGTTATTATAAAAATTTTCTAGTAAATCAACTAATTCATCACCAACAATATATCTTAAAAGTTCAATATTTTCATTGCATTTTTTTGATTTGATAATAGATGAGTAATTGGCTATCATTTCATGAAATCCAACTTCTTTTCTTGCAGAATAATACCTAATTCCATGACCATAACCTGATTTAATCGTTTCATTCTTTTCATTTTTTAACAAATCACTGCGAAATTTCCCAACTGTAATGGCATCTACAATATCCCCTATAGCTATAAAAGCATCATAATTATATTCCATAAGAGTATTATTCATTTCATGAATTTCGATATCTTTTTTTTGTCTCATGAATTCTTCTGCAGTAAATGTACCATCTAAAATTATACTTATCGTTTCATCAGAATATCCTTTTTCTAAATACATTTGTTTTTGTTTTTCTTTTGTTTCATTTAACAGTGCATGTATTTCCTTTTGATTAATACTAACAGTTTCTTCAGATATATAACTATCTATAATATTTTCAGATACACTTTTAACATAATTATAAATTTCTTTAAATTTGTTTGAATATTGTTCTACTTTGCCTAACCAATCTGGACTATTAGCAATTGAATGAATAAGACTGTCATAATTTTCTGGTATTTGAAAATCTGCTAAAAAATAATGAATAGCATGTCCTGTTTCATGGTTGAGTGTACTAATTGTGCTATTTTCTACAATAACTGCTTTATCAAAACAAGAAAAATATCCACCATCTATTTTTTTAAGATAGTAAAAGTCAGGATTATTTTTTTTAATTTCTATTAACTGTTTTACTTCTTCTATCATAATAGGGTTTACACTTGTTGAATATTTATATGAAGTAATAAGAGCACTTATTATTTCCTTATCACTATGCCCATCATTTTCAAATAAACTTTCAAGTTCATTTAGTAAATCATCAACTGGTGAAACCATGTTTTCGTCATAAATGCTATTTTTTTGTTTTCTATAAATATCACTACACTGAAATTTAGTATAGTTAATATTTATAAGCGAATCAGAAATACCTAGTAATTTAAGTTCAGTGAATACTTCAGGTTTTATTTTTTCTTTGAAAGATAAAATTTCCTTTAAAGTTAAATCTTTATCTATATTAATTAAGTAATATAATAAACTTTTCCCGTTTTTATCTTTAGAAACTAAGTCATTACTTATTAAATCTTCTAAATATCCAGAAATATTATTATTTGTCATTTGAATATAAAATCTAGCAAGCAATTCTTTATCATTTTCTGTTTTATATGATCCATATTCAAAATGGACATTGGTTCCTGCTTTACAAGCATCTATCATATATTGTAAATAATTATTATCTTTATTAGGATAATTCATTAATAAATTAAGTTTTGCATTATTCATTAAATCAGGGCGATTATTTTTATGTAGAATTTCCATCGTTTGTGCTAGTTCAATGCCACATATAAAAACTGGATCCATTTTAGATTTTAGTAAATCTTCTAAAATAGTTGTTCCATTATATTCAGTTAATAATACTTCTTCGTTTGCATGTGTTAAAAGTTTTTTACATCCCTTATTATATAACTTTACAAGTATAGAATCCTCAATTAAACCAAGATCTATATCTGGATATAATTTTTCAATTATATTTGAATATAATTTTTCATTATCCAAATATGACTCTATTAAAAGTTTACCATTTTGTTCTGTTAATAATTTTTTTAAAATAGAATTACTCATAATATCAAAACGATTGTATTTAATGCAATAATCCATAATTTGTAAATTATTTTTAGAAGATGAAATTATAGTTTCAATTTCTCCTTTTTCAATTAATAAATCAATTAATTTTTTATCACTACTTATATCCTCAAAAAGGAGGTGCTCATCTATAGAAGGAATATTACGATTATAATTAACAAAAATAAGTACTGCTTCCATTTGTTTGCCAAGAAAACTGTCAAAATTTGAAACATCAATATTATTTTGAAGAGCAAATTCTAAAAGTGTTATACCACTATCTAAATGTTTTAATAAATCTTCAGCAAAGATGTCTTTTTGTGAAATTTTTGTAATTTTCTTATTTTGAATTTTTTCTACTACTTTATCTATTTTAGGTAAATAATTTTCAATATTATTAATATTAAAGTTTTGAAAATCATTTAATGATACATTATTAATGTTTGCAACATATTTTTTTATTTCTTCTTGCATATTATATTTATTAATAAAATCAAGGGTTAGATTTTTATCAATTTCCAACATTTGAATTATTACAGGTTTATTTATAAAATCAAATTGAGATATTAAATCATGAGTATATATTTTAAAATTAATATCATTTTTTAATAATTTAATAATTGTTTGAGCCAAAAATTTTTTGTCATTTGAATCAGGTCTCATCGCATCAAATCCAATGTTTTCACCATTTTTATATTTTTGAATTAACAAGTCTAAATAATTAGTAGATAAAGAAGGCTTTGTTAATAAAATTTGACAATCTGCATTTAAAACAAGATTATATTTTTGGTTATCATAAAGTATTTTAATTATTTCTTCATTGTTGATAGTATCAAAATTTAAGCTAATGTTATTATCAATAAGTTCTTGTAAAATAGTAATTCCATTTGGGCTAGTACTAATTAAACATTCTTCATTTGCATAATTCATTAAATCTAATCGATTTATATCTTTTAAACAATTATATAGCATTTTTGGATCACTGATTTTTCTAATAACAGATGTTAAAGAGTATATATTTTTGACATTTAACAAATTTTCAAGTGGGTATTTATCATTATTTTTTACAAATAATCTATTTAAAATATCAGAGGATAAATTACTAAATTGAAATGGATCATTTCTATAAAGCAATTCTATCAAAGTTATATCCTTCTTTTCAAATAATAAATCTATGTTACCATACTCGTTTAACACATACTTGTTTTCAATTGCATAACGTAATAAATCATAATTATTAGAAATATATCTTGTTATTTTAGAATTTAAAATACTTATATTGTTTTTAATAATATATTCAAAAAAAGTTTCGTTATTTTCATCTTTTAAAAATAAGTCATCAGTAGTTATACTATTATCTGATATATAATGTAATTTTTTTAATTCATTTATTTTTTCATAATCCATATTTTTTACCTTCTTAATTTTATTATATCATATTTTTTTAAATTAATATAGTTGTTATTTTAAATTTGAAGTGCAACAAATAAGTATTGAAAAAGACATATGAATAATCTATAATATCTATTCGCAAC
>CANQKX010000001.1 GCA_947624565.1 uncultured Bacilli bacterium | reverse complement strand
TAAATATTACTCTATGTAATATATTTTTTCTATAAACATAAATTTTATTAGGTGATTTTTATGAAATATTATGTTGATATACCATATCCAGAAATAAGAGTTGAAAAACCTAATATTGAATATGCTAAAGTCTTATCCAACATATACGCTGGAGAAATAAGTGAGGAAAGTTGTATAAATTTATACATTTTCGAGCATATAGCTTTATTTAATACTTACAAAGAATATTCAGAAATTTTGAAAAAAATTGCAATTGTAGAAATGCATCATTTACAAATGCTAGGAGAAACAATAAAATTACTAGGCATGAAACCTATTCTTATGAATTATAATAGTGAAAAAAAAGGATTTATACCATGGAAATCAAATTATATTGATTATAATACAAATATTGAAGATGTTATTGATTTAGATATAAAATCAGAAAAGAAGGCAATTGAAGTATATAAAAATATCTTTGAAATTGTAAAAGATAAATATGTTAGAAATTTAATTACTAGAATAATTATGGATGAAGAACTACATTTAAAGATTTTTAATGATTTTAAAAACAAAATAAAAATCCAATAAAGGATTTTTATTTTATTTTATTTTAAAGTCTTTTCTTCAGTATTCTCTTTTGTTTCTTTCTTATAATAAACCTCGACATTAAAGGAATTTTTATCACCGTTTCGTTCTACTTTTGATATATGAATATCTTGTTTACCAAGATATTCTAAAGTTTCAATTGCAATCCTTTTTGCAATTTCTTCACTTGATGCTGGCATACTAAGAACATCATATTCATATTCATTTCCCATTAAAATCACCTCGACTAAACAATTAAATTTTACATTATTTAATATAATTTGTCAAATGCCTGTTTTCAAAATATAAAAACCATTATCTCTTTTAATTATATTAAAATTATAAATATCGCTCATATCCTTTATTAAAGATTTTGCACCTTGATCTTTTCTTATTACAATCCATAATTCTCCATTATCATTTAAATAATTTTTTGCATCTCTTATTATATTATAGACAACTTTTTTGCCGGCATGAATAGGTGGATTCGTAATTATAATATCATATTTTTTATTTATTTTATCATATATATCACTTACAAAAGCAGTAGCATTATTTAGTTTATTTTCTCTTATACCCATATTTGTTAATTTTACAGCATTTACATTTATATCTATCATATCTACTTTATTGTTACTTGATTGTTTTGCAATATAAATACCTATAGGACCGCATCCGCATCCAACATCTAAAAAAGTTCTTTTGTTTTCTAAATTTATATTTTCAAGTAATACTCTAGTTCCATAATCCAATCCTTTTTTATTAAAAACTCCATTATCTGTATAAATTGAAAATATAGTTTCATTTACTTTTACTTCTATCTTTTTTATTTGTTCTTTTAAATTATTATCATTAGTAAAATAATGTCCCATAATTATATCACCTATAATTATAATATCACACTTTAAAAATAAAAAACATAGATTGTTCTATGTTTTAACTTAAGCTATTTCTACTGAAGCTCCTGCTTCTTCTAATTTAGCTTTGATTTCTTCTGCTTCTTCTTTAGAAATGTTTTCTTTAACTGCTCCACCATTATCAGCAATATCTTTTGCTTCTTTTAATCCTAAACCAGTGATATCTCTAATAACTTTGATAACAGGTATTTTAGTTGCTCCTGCACTTGTTAAAGTTACTGTTACTTGGCTTGGTCCTTCTTCAACAGTTGCACCAGCAGGAGCTGCTGCTACTGCTACAGCACTTGGATCTACACCAAATTCTTCCTTCATAGCATCTACTAATTCTTTAATCTCTAAAATTGTCATTTCTTTTAATGAAGCGATAAAATCATCTTTATTTAATTTAGCCATTTTAATTTTCCTCCTTATTTTTTATTATTCACTTTTTTGTTCGCTAAGTAAATTTAAAGCAATTGATAAATCTCTTACAGTACCTATTAAGCCACCAGCAAGCATAGTAAGTAGTCCCTCTCTTGATGGAATTGTTGATAATGCTTTTATATCTTCTAAACTTGTTATCTTTCCATCTACTATTCCACCTTTTACTTGTAAAGCTGGGTGTTCCTTAGCAAAAGTACTTAATGCTTTGATTGGTGCAATAGCATCATTTGAATATGCTATTGCGCTAGGACCTGCAAGACAATCATCAAGATTATAATTTAGACTATCCATAGCTCTTTTTGTTAAAGTATTTTTCCAAACTTTGTATTTTGAATCGCTTTCACGAAGCATTTTTCTAAGTTCAGAAGTTTCTTCAGCAGTTAATCCTCGATAGTCAAATAATATAAATGAAGCACTTTCTTTTGCAATATCTGCAATTTCATTAACAATCTGTGATTTTGCTTCTATTATTTTTTGACTTGCCATTTTCATCCTCCTATCAATATTTATATCAAAAAAGCCTTTGTACACAAGGCAAAGACTTAATAGTAGCATTAAGAATTGTCCTCGGTAAGAAATATTAAGCTTATTAAAGCTCTTACTGTCTTCGGTACAAAAAAACTTTTTGATAGACATATTATATAATATTTTATTTTATTTGTCAAAAGAACTTAAATCTATTTTAATTCCAGGCCCCATTGTTGGTGCAATTGAAATATTTTCTAAGTATTGACCTTTAACTGTAGATGGTTTTGATTTAATAATTACATTTACAAAAGCATCTAAGTTTTCAACTAATTTATTAGCATCAAATGATACTTTACCAATTATAGAATGAACATTACCATAAGAATCTGTTCTATATTCTACACGACCTTTTTTAATATCATCTATTGCCTTTTTAACATCTGTAGTAACTGTTCCTGTCTTAGGATTTGGCATTAAACCTCTAGGTCCTAAAACTTTACCTAATTTACCAAGCATTGGCATCATTTCTGGAGTAGCAATAATTACATCAAAATCAAGCCAGTTTTCTTTTTCAATTTTTTCAACCATGTCTACATCTCCAACATAATCTGCTCCTGCATCTTTTGCTACTTTTGCTTGATCTGTTTTTGATAAAACTAATACTTTTTTTGTTTTACCTGTACCATTTGGAAGTACAATTGCTCCTCTTAATTGTTGATCAGTTTTTCTTGTATCTAAATTTAACTTAATTGCTACTTCAACAGATCCATCAAATTTAGATGTACTTATTTTTTTAACTAGTTCTACAGCCTCTTCTTTAGTATATAGCTTACCTTTTTCTATTTGGTTTAAAGCTTCTATATATTTTTTACTCTTTTTAGCCAATTTAAATTCCTCCTTTGTGGTTTTAGCGGACTTTCCTCCCACATAAACACCTAATCTTTAATTTCAATACCCATATTACGTGCAGTACCTTCAATAATTTTCATTGCTTCTTCAACTGTATAAGCATTTAAATCTGGTAACTTAGTTTCTGCTATTTCGCGTAACTGAGTTCTAGTAATAGATCCTGCGATTTCCTTAGATCCTTTTGATGATGCACTCTTAACTCCTGCAGCCTTCTTAATTAAAAATGCTGCTGGTGGAGTTTTTACTTTAAAATCAAATGATCTATCATCATAAACATATACCTCAACTGGTAATACATCACCCATTTTATCTTTAGTTGCTTCATTAAATCTGTTAATAAAATCTGGTAATGCTATCCCTGCAGGTCCTAATGCTGTACCAACTGGTGGTGCTGCAGTTGCTTTACCAGCTGGAATTTGAAGTTTGATTTTATTGATTACTTCTTTTGCCACGAAAAACACCTCCTATTATTTTTTTCGTGGGTGGTCAAACGACACTTATTTGCCTCCCAACTTATCTATATATAATAAAATACATAGCCAAATACAATATTATCACTTTTTATTTTAAAAATCAAGTGATTAATTATCATGCTCTATTTGTGTTAAATCTACTTCTACAGTAGTTTCTTGTCCAAATAGATCTATATTAACTTTTGCTTTATTATTATCTGTATCTATTTCTAATACTGTACCATTCATTAATTTAAATGGTCCGTCTGTTATTTTTACTCTATCTCCTACTTTTAAATCAACAATTACTTCTTTTGTTGACATTCCCATAGTATTTAAGATTTTTTCTATTTCATGTGGATATAATGGAAATGGTTTAGCACCTTTACCTGATGATCCTAAAAATCCTGTAACACCTGGAGTGTTTCTAACAACAAACCATGCTTCATCTGTCATTATCATTTCAACTAATACATATCCAGGAAACATCTTCTTAACTTTTTCTTTTTGCTTTCCATCTTTTATCTCTATTTCTGTAGTTTCAGGAACTATAACTCTAAATATATAATTCTCCATTCCCATAGATTGTATTCTCATCTCAAGTTTTTCTTTTACCTTTGTTTCATGACCAGAATACGTATTAACTACATACCATTGTTTTTCTTCCATATCTTACACCTCTAAAATAAATCATTTATTCTTTCTACAATTTCACTAAAATCTATTTTGTTTACTAATGATACAATATATTCAATTGCTACAAAAAATAGTGCAAAAAATATAATAAATATTACTGTTACTATAGTATTCTTTAATAATTCTTTACCTTTACACCATCTAATTCTATCCAATTCTTTCTTCATATCAGATACAAAATTTTTAATTTTACTCATATATACTCTCCAGTCCAAAATAAAAAACACTTTCGTGTATCTACCTAAAGAATAACACAACAGTGTAAATTAGTCAATCTTTTTTATATGATTTATTTTATTTTTTATTCTTCCTATTGTTCCATCTACAGATTTTTTTGATATATTTAATAAATTTGCTATCTCCTGATATGTAAAACCTTTAATTCTAAGTTCAAACACTTCAAATTCTTTATCAGTTAAAACTTTTTTAATACCATTTATCAATTCTTCTTGTTCTTCTTCACTCACAAAAGAATCTTCTGGATTTAAATTTTTTGTATCAAATAATATATCTAAAAGAGGTCTACCTTTATTATCATTTGTATAATCTATTGATAAAGAATCATTCAATGCTTTATGCTTTTGTCTATTTATATCTCTAATAAATGTTAACAATTGTCTTTCAATACAAACACTAGCAAATGTAATAAATTTGACATTTTTTTGTTCTTTAAAATCATTAATTGCTTGATTTAAACCAATCATACCTTCTTGAATTAAATCATTTAATTCATATCCCTTTGTTTTTGCAGATGCATAATAATGATTTGCTTTTGCTTCAACCATATTTTTATATTTTTCAAGTAACATTTCTTTAGCATCTTCACTATCTTCAGAAACTAAATACAATAATTCATAATCATTTTCATCAGTATACATAAAATACCTACTTTCTTTGTCTTAAAACCTCATAAATAGTAATTCCTGCTGCTACTGAAGCATTTAAACTATTTATCTTTCCTTTCATAGGAATACTTATAATAAAATCGCTTTTTTCACTAATTAATTTACTTATACCATTTCCTTCAGCACCAATTACAAGAACTGTCTTTGAATCATATTCGATACTTGTATAGTCAACACCATCCATATCTGTTGCATATATCCAAAAGCCATTTTCCTTTAATTTATCAATTGCATTTGATAAATTACTTACTTCAACTATTTTCATGTTATTTAGTGCTCCAGCACTTACTTTCATAACAGTTGAATTAACTTCAACACTTCGCTTTTTTGGTATAATTATGTAATCAACACCTGCTGCTTCACATGTTCTTATAATAGCACCAAAATTATGTGGATCCTCTAAATGATCTAATATTACAACAAAATTACTATCGTAAACCTCATCCAAATTATGATATTTGTAATCTTCTATATCTAATACTATTCCTTGATGATTTCCTTTATATTTTTTATCCATAATATTTTTATCTAAAAACTCCACTCTAATATTATTATTCTCTATAAAACTTAAAATTCCACTATCTTTGAAGTTTTTTGCTAAAAAAATCTTATTTATTTTCATATTGTTATTAATAACTTCTACAGCTACATTTTTACCAAATACTATCATATTGTTTCTCCTAAAATAATTTTTATTAATTCATTAATTCTATTTTTATCTTCTTTTATATATAAATAACCAAATAAACACTCTAAAGATGTTGCATATTTATATGTTAAAATATCTGTATTTTTTGGATGAGAAAAAACTTTTGCATTTCTTCCTCTTTTAACAACTTCTATCTCATCATCTTTTAGTAAATTATTCTCTAATAAATAATTTATAAATTTTGCTTGTGATTTTGCTTGTACATATTTAGTTACATTATTTTGTAAATTATTAACTTTATTAATTTTTTGCATAATAAAATATTTTCTTATTAAAAGTTCATATACACTATCACCTAAGTAAGCAAGTACTAAAGAATTTATTTGATCTGTATTCATAAAAACTCCTTTGTGCATATAATAACACATTTTTAATTTTTTTCAAAATAAAAGAATACTAATCTGGTATTCTAATTATTATTTCTCCATCTTTTGAATATAAATATTTTTCTCTAGCATATCTAGCAACATAATCAGGATTTTGAAGTTTTGTTACTGTATTATTTAATTCTTCTTCTTTTTCTTTTAATTCTTCTAGCATTAAAGCAAAATCTTTTTTTTCTTTTTGCTTTTCATATATTTGAATTGATGTTTCAATTATACTTTTTAAAAGAATTGATCCAACGATAAGAAATACTAATGTCAATAAAACTATTTTTCTTTTAACATTTTTATGTTTCATTAGATTCCTCCTTATATTTTGAGTATATCACTTCTATTTTTTTAAGTCAATTTTATTATTCCCCATATTGTCAAATAAATATACATAAAATATATTGCCAAGTATAAATGAAAAAAGAAAGTACAAATGCAATATTCCATTATTAATTAGAGTAATTAAAACAAAATATAATAAAATATGATCTAATATAAAAAAGAAACTTAATATTATTTTAAAAAACTTATTGTTTGAAATCAAATATTTATAATTAATTTTATAAGTAAATGCAAAAAATATCCCATATAAAAAAGAAAATGCTAATGACTTAATTTGAATTATTAATGTCATTTAAATAATCTAGTAAAAACAGAGGATTCTTTTTTTGCATTCTCATCTATATAACTTAATGCATCAATTCTTCCTTTTATTGTAACATTTCCTTGATAAGTATCAAGTTTTACTACTTCTAAATTTTCTCCCTTTATATTCATATATCCCTGAACTGTTTCAATCAAAAATTCTTCATTATCAAAACTATCTATTTTTACAACTCCTGATATTATTATGTTCTTTCTTTCTGATACTGAAAATGAATGGTTTAGATTTGTATTAACATCTTTTACTATTTCCATATTATCCTCCTTATAGTAGATAATATGCTTGTACAATTTTTTTAGAACAAAAAAACTCTTAAATAAGAGTTATTCTTGTGAATTATATTCTTCTATAATTGCGCCTTCAATTATATCTCTTGCTTCTTGTGAAATAGGATGAACTATATCTCTATAATCACCTGTTGCTGTTTTTCTACTAGGCATAGCTACAAATAATCCATTATCGCCTGATATTATTCTAATATCATGAATAGCTATCATATCATCTAATAATATAGAAGCAAGTCCTTTCATTCTAGAATTTTCTTTTTCAATTTTTTTAACTTTTACTGATGTAACTTTCATCACCTATCATCTCCTTCCAGTATCCGTTACAATAATTATACAATATTAGATAAAATTTAGCAAGTAGTTTATTAATTATCGCTTTGAATATCTACTATATTAACTACATAATTATATTTATAATCAACATAACTTATGGTTACATTTGAGGCACTTATATCTATTTTATTATTTGTCTTTGGGTTTTGTAAATTTTTGCTGTCTAATTTGTTTGAATTTACTAAATCTTCAAATGATATTGTGACTTTCTTACCACTTTTAAGAGTATTATCAATATTATAATTACTAGATATATGCTCTTTTGCAGATGTTATTATCATATCTTCAAATTTTTTATATGATATATCTTTAAATTGTTCCCCTTTTTTTTCAACTGTAACAAAAGCTAATGTTGATATCAATGATATTATAAATATAACTGCTAATAATTCTACCAAAGTAAATCCTGTTTTTTTCATTATTTCACCTACTATGTGAATTATATCATAAAAATTAAAACAATTATACTTATTTTAGTATAATTGTTTTACAAATTAAATCAGAAAAACTAAATGATGTAATCATGTTATTTATTTCTATTGTAAAAATTCTGTCATATACATCTTTTATTATTGCTTTTTCTATCCTTTTTCTACTTCTTCCTTCATCTATTATAGCAGTCACATTTTTTCCCTTTAATTTTAATAATTCTTCTTTTTTATCCTGATACATTGATCACCTTATCTTGGATAACCGACATACATACTACCATAAGATTTTATTCCACCAATTCCATCTTTTCCACATTTTGTTTTATTAAGTAGTTCAATTATATTTAATTCTTTAGTATTTTCAGTTTTGGATATTGAAATTGCAATAATAGCAGGATCTAAGGCATGTATATTTACTCTCTTGGGACTAGATGCAAAATTTGCACCAGCACTTATTAACTCTTCATAGTTTGATTGACAAGCACCAGCAATTATTTTCAACTTATCATATGATTTTTCATATTTTCTTGCTACCCTTATTGCCTTAGCAAAATTATCACTATTTTTGTATGTTCTTTCATCCGCACCTTTCTGTTTATAATATGCATCATGACCTGTAATTATTACTATATCTGGTTTTATATCTTCCAAATATTTAGTAATATTTCTATATAAATTTTCTTCTTTTTCATATACACCATATGCAGTTAATCCAGCACTTTTATAAAATTTTAAACATCTTTTTAGATACTCATTATCCCCATCAATATGCAATATCTTGCCCGGTATATAAAAAAAATCATCTCGTTGTTCTGTTATATTGTTATTTAGTGATTCTAATAATCTTTCATCATCATTGCTACTATCTTCTAATACTATATCTTCTTTTTTTAAATCTGATAAATTACTATCTGCGCATAATCTTATTTCTATTCCTGTTAAATAATATATATCATCTTCTATTTTAACAACTTTAAATAACATATCATTATTGTATTTATTTCTTGATACAACATCCCCTACATTAATCATTATATTTATCACACTCCCAATGGACTTATACACACTATATTTTATGAAAATAAAAAAATGAAGTTACTGTTCTTCATTTAATTTATTGCTTATATCTATAAATTGTTCAATTGTTAAATTTTCTGCTCTTACAGTTAAATCTAAATTATATTTAGATAATATTTTATTTATTTTATCTAAATTGTAACCTTTTAGATTATTTCTTAAATTTTTCCTTTTATATTTAAAAGAATCTCTTACTAATTTAAAAAATAATTCTTCATTATTTACAATATATTTATCTTTTTTTCGTTTCATTTCTATAACTACACTATCTACATTAGGAACAGGTATAAAACAATTTCTAGATACATTTATTATTTTTTTAATATCGAAATAATAATTTAAAAAAACTGTTAGAGAATTATATTCTTTACTTGAAGGTTTAGCACTAAATCTATCCCCAACTTCTTTTTGAACCATAATAACTATTTTATCTACATCTAATTTATCATTTATTATTTTTTCAATTATAGGAGTTGTAATATAATAAGGTAAATTTGCAACTACATATAACTTTGAATACTCATATTTTTTTATATCTTCAACTACATTACTTTCTAGAAAATCTATATATTTTACTTCAACATTGTTTTTATCTTTCAATTCTTCTTCTATTATAGGTTTCAAAGTTTCATCTATTTCATATGCTAAAACATTCTTTGAATATAAACTTAAGTAATTAGTTAAAGATGCTGCACCTACTCCTATTTCAATTACAAGTGTATCTTTATCTATTTCACTTTTTAACGCTATGCTTTCTAATATATTTTTATCTTTCAAAAAATTTTGTCCGTATTTTTTCTTAAATTTAAAATCGTATTTTTCTATTATTTCTTTCATATAAACTCCTATATTTTAAATAATCTTTTAGCATTTTCTGTAAGAATATTACTCATATCTTCCTTATCAATTTCTAGTTCATCTGCTATTTTATCTATTATATATACTAGATTTAATGGTGTGTTTTTTTCTCCTCTTTTTGGTTCAGGTGATAAATAAGGAGAATCAGTTTCTACTAGTAAATAATTATTATCTATTTCTTTAACTATTTCTTTTTGTCTTTTATTATTTTTAAAAGTTATAGGTCCATCTATTCCAATATAAAATCCTAATTTTGTAAATTCTTTTGCCATTTGAACACTTCCAGAATAACAATGAATGCTACCTTTTATATTATATTTTTTTAATATATCATAGACATCTTGAACAGCATCCCTACTATGAACTATAACAGGTAAATTATATTTTTCTGCAAGTAATAATTGATTCTCAAATAATTTTTTTTGTTTATCTTTATTTTCTTTTATCCAATAATAATCAAGTCCTATTTCTCCAATAGCCACTACTTTTTTATTTTGTAATTGACTTTCTAGTAGTAATAAATCATCATCTGTTATTTTATCCACAGTAGAATGATCATACCCAATTGCAGCATAAACATTATCGTATTTTTCTGCAAGATATAATATTTCTTCATTACTTTTTTTATCAATTCCATTTAAAATCATAAATATATTATTATCATTACATTGTCTTATTATTTCTTCTGCTTGTTCATATTCGCTATTATACATATGACAATGTGTATCAATAATCATAAAATCACCTGCTTTTTAAATTTTTTGCTTCCCCACTATAAAAATTTATATGACCTTCAATGCTTTTATTAATTTTCTGATAAAAATCTTCATCCTCAATATAAATTTTACATTGTTTTAGTAAATCTACTATATTATAATTTTTATCCAAATAATCACATAAATTTACTATATCTTTAATATCATTAAATTCTAGACAATAAAAACTTAATAAATCTCCAAAAAAATATCTATACCCATAAGATATTTCATGAGACAATATTTCATCTAAACTACCTTGATTTTGAATATTATATTTTATATTGTATTTATACTTATCTTCTTTTTTTCTTAATATATCTAGTATAAATAGACAATCTGATTCATATGTTTCCCTGCTAATAGGACATACATTTTCATTTATAAATATATAACCATTTTCATCTAATGGTCCAAATTTATCAAATAAAATTAAATATTTAATATAAAAATTAATTTCTCGTGCTATTTTTTTTGCTTCAATAAGTCTATCATCATATTGCAATAATTCCTTATTTATTCCTTTATTTACTAGATATCTTCTTGCATACTCTTCACAACTAATTGAGATAAACTCTGTCAAAAGATATCTATTTATTGTATCACAATCATTTATATAATGCATAAATTCATGAACTAATGTAGTAACCGACTCATAGTTAAAATTGGTTCTCAAAATTATTTCTTTATTGCCATTTACACTATTAAAAGCGCTTAAATCTGTTTTAAAATCACCCTCTAGAGTTGAATAATCAAAACCTAATACACCATTATCTAGAATTTTATCATATTCTTTTAAATATTCATCATTTATACTTTTTATTATTTCTCTTGTTATATCATATATTTCAATAAAAGTTAAACAATCTGGTATTTTTTTTAATTTTAAATCATATTTAGATATAAAATTCAAATATTTTTCACTCATAACCGCAAAATATTGCATATTATTAAGAAAAAAAGAATCATTTTTGGAAAGATATAAAAAAATTTCATTTAAATATTCGTTTAACTTTTTGTAATCTTCTTTTGTCATATAAAACTCCTATACCTAAAAAGATTATACCATATTTGATATAATCTTTAAATTAATTATTTTTCATTGCATTTTTAATGTATTCAACTTCTTTATCATAATCAAGTCTCATAAATATAGGTTCACCTTTTTCTATTACTTTTATATTGTTAAGTAGATCATATTTATATAAACTATCCCATGATTTTAATTTTTCATCTGTTATTCCAATTTGATTCATTATATTTATTGAAGTATCTTTCATAAATGGATAAATTAATATTGCAATTTTTCTTAGATTTTCAACTAAATGATACATTACAGACTTTAATTCATCTTCTTGACCATTTTTAGATAAAACCCATGGAGATGTTTCATCTATATATTTATTTGTTCTTGAAACTATAGACCATATTTCTTTTAAAGCATTTGCAATTTCAAAATTATCTATTTTTTTTTCAAATAAATTTATTTGTTCTAAACAAAATTTTTCTACTTCTTCATCATAATTATTAACAAATCCTGTATACTTTTCTATATTACCATTTAAATATTTATTTACCATTGATATAGTTCTATTAAGCAAATTACTTAAATCATTACATAAATCAAAATTATATCTTTCAATAAATGATTCTGGAGAAAAAACTCCATCTTGAGAATATGGCATTTCTCTAAGCAATGCATACTTAATAGCATCAAGTCCATATCTATCTACTAATATTTCTGGATAAATAACATTACCTTTTGATTTACTCATTTTTCCATCTTTCATCATTATGAAATTATGAACATATATTGTTTCAGGAAGTGGTAAATCAAGAGCCATTAAGAATATAGGCCAATAAATCAAATGAAATCTTGCAATATCCTTAGCAACTACATGAACATTTGCAGGCCAATATTTTTTAAATAAACTATCATCTTCTGACATATATCCTAAAGCAGTTATATAATTTGCTAAAGCATCTAGCCATACATAAATTACATGTTTTGGATCTGATAATACTTTTATACCCCAATCAAATGATGTTCTTGTAACACATAAATCCTCTAACCCTGGTTTTATAAAATTATTAATCATTTCTTCTTTTCTATAATCCGGTTTTATAAAATTAGGATGTTCATCATAATACTTTAATAATCTATCTATATATTTATTCATATTAAAGAAATATGATTCTTCTTTCATTTTTTTAACTTCTCGTCCACAATCTGGACATTTATTATCAATTAACTGTGTTTCAGTAAAATATGATTCACATGGTTCACAATACCATCCTTCATATTCTCCCTTATATATATCTCCTTGTTTTAGGAATTTTTCAAATATTTTTTGAACTACTTTTTCATGTCTTTCTTCTGTTGTTTGAATATAATCATCATATTCAATTTCTAATTTTTTCCATAATTCTTTTGCTTGTTTTGCAATTTTATCTACATATTGCTTAGGTGATTCATTATTTTCTTTAGCAACATTTTCTATTTTTTGGCCATGTTCATCAGTACCAGTTAACATATATGCATCATAACCTCTTAGTGTTTTATATCTTTTTAATGAATCAACTAATATTGTTGTATATGCTGTACCAATATGAAATTTACCACTTGGATAATATATTGGTGTTGTTATATAAAATGTTTTTTTCAAAATTATTCACCCTTTTCTGTGGAACCAAATCCACCTTTTCTTTCACCTTGTGCATTGTCATTATCAACTGTTAAAAATTTTTGAAACATTGCTTGAGCAACTGCTTCTCCTTTTTTTATTGTTACATCTTCATCTTTTATATTTATACATTGTATCATTATATGACCATCATTATCTACATTTCCATAATAATCTGCATCTATTATTCCAGCACTATGTGGAAACATTATTCCTTGTTTTTTAGGTGCAGAACTTCTTGGAAATAGCATTAATACTTCATCATTTTGCATATATGCTTTTAATCCAGTTGGAATTAATGTTGGTTTTTGACCTAATTTAAAAGATGGTATAACTGTATCTTCTGCTGCTTGTAAATCATATGCTGCTGATCTTGAAGTTTTTCTAATTGGTAATTCAATTTCTTTATCCTCAAATCCTTTTGCAATTTCAAATCCTCTAATTTTTTCCATAATTACCTCCAAAAAAAATTCTAATTATAACTATATTATATAGCATATTAGAATCTTTTTCTAGTGTTATTCAATATAATTAGATATTAATTTTGATACTATGTTAATGGATAATTTATCTTCTTCATCTATTTTATTATTAGAAGTTATTATAACTACTCCAAGTATGTCACTATTAGTAATTATTGGAACAATATAATAATTTATATTTAATTCTTCTGATTCTTTTAATTCTAGTTTATCTAAATCATTAGATATAATAGGCATTCTACTTTCTATTACATAATTAATAGTTTCACCAATTTGTTTATTTAAATAATTAACTTTTTTACTTTCATTACATGCGATTATTTTATCTCTATCAGTTATAAATATATTATTACCTGTCATTTTGTATAAAGTTTCTGCAAAATTAAATAATATTTTTTCCATATCACTAAATGAAGAAAATTTCTTTAAAATTATCTCTTCATTATCAATAAATATTTCTAGTATTTCATTTTCTTTTATCTTTAAATTTTTTCTTATTTCTTTTGGAATTACGATTCTTCCTAAATCATCTATTCTTCTAGTTATTCCTGTTGATTTCATAAGTTTTCCTCCCTACAATTATATTTTGGGAAAACTTGGAATATTTATACTAATATATTTTCTATTTCATCTAATAATTGATTCAAATAATAAATAAAATGTTTTTCTAAATTATGAAATAATAATTTTATATATATTCTATCATTTTTAAATTCAAATTTAAAATTAGTACTTATCAAACTTACATTCATAAATAACTTATCTATGTTCATTTTACTAACTTCTTCTTTTGTTAAAATTATTTGAACATATAGATTCGTTTGTTTTATATTAATTATATTTAATTTTCTTGCTCTATTTTCAAATAATTTACTATACATATATATAATTAATTTTTCATCCATTTTTCCAAATCTATCTTCTATTTCATTTTGTACATTTTTCAATTTTTCTATACTATCTATATCACTTATTTTTTTATGTAACTCTATTTTTAATTCTTCATCTTTTACATATTCATCTTTAATATGATTTTCTACTTCTATTAAAGGTTTTTCCTCTTCTTTTATTTCTTCTTGAATTTTTATACCTTTTAGTTTATTAACTTCTTCATTTAATATTTTTACATATAGTTCATATCCTACTGTATCAATAAACCCAGCCTGTTTACTACCTAAAATATCTCCAGCACCTCTTATTGATAAATCCCTCATTGCAATTTGAAATCCACTACCTAAATTAGTAAATTCTTTAATAACATTTAATCTTTTTACTGCTAATTCATTTAAAGTTTTATTAGACGCATACATTAAGTAAGCATATGCTATTTTATTACTTCTTCCTACTCTTCCTCTTATTTGATATAACTGACTAAGTCCAAATCTATCTGCATCATATATTATTAATGTATTTACATTTGGAATATCAATACCTGTTTCTATAATCGTTGTACATAATAATATATCAAATTCATTGTTTATAAAACTTACCATTGTATCTTCTATTTCATTTTTATTCATTTTACCATGTGCAACTCTTATATTTGCTTCTGGGACTATCTTTTTTATTTCAAATAACTTTTCTTCTATATGTTCTACACTATTAAACAATATAAATACTTGTCCGTTTCTAGACATTTCTTTATATATTGCTTCTCTAATAATTTGAGGACTTTCTTCAATTACATATGTCTGAACTGGATATCTATTTATAGGTGGTGTTTCAATTAAAGCAAGTTCTCTAATTCCAACAAGTGACATTTGAAGTGTTCTTGGTATTGGTGTTGCGCTTAATGTTAATACGTCAACTGTACTTTTATATTCTTTTATTTTTTCTTTATGAGTTACTCCAAATCTTTGTTCTTCATCAATTATTAGTAATCCTAAATCTTTAAATTTGATTTCACTATTTAATAATCTGTGTGTTCCAAATATTATATCTATTTTACCTTGAATTAATTTTTCTTTTATTTCTCTATACTCTTTAGATGTTGTAAATCTATTTAAAAGAGCAATTGATACACCAAAGTTACTAAATCTTTCAACTGCACTTTTATATTGCTGAGATGATAGTATAGTAGTAGGACATAAATAAGCAACTTGTTTTCCATTATTTACCGCTTTAAACATTGCTCTAAACGCTACTTCTGTTTTTCCATAACCAACATCACCACATAAAAGCATATCCATAGGATTTTCTTTTTCCATTGACTGGTTTATTTTATCTATTGCAATGAATTGATCAACTGTAGGTTCATATTTAAATTCATCAGCAAATAATTTTTCTTCTTCTTCATCTCTTTTAAATGCAAAACCTTTTTTCATTTGTCTTTCTGCTTGAACTTTTAAAAGTTTATCTGCTATATCTTTTACATTATTTCTTATTCTTATTTTTGTTTTTTGCCAATCTGTTGAACCTAATTTATTTATTTTTGGTACTATTGATTCATTTGAAGAATACTTACTTATTAATTGTATTTTTTCAACAGGAATATATAATTTATCATTATCTTTGTATACAACTTCTAAATAATCCTTTTTATTTCCGTTTTTTTCTAAAGTTTTAATTCCTGTATATATACCAATACCATGATTAGTATGAACAACATAATCACCTATTTTTAAATTTTCTATTGAATTTATTTTTGTTCCATACTTAAATTTATTTTTATAATTTATATCTTTATTTTTTGTTTTATATAATTCATTTTCACATAATACAATATATTTATCTATTTCAAATCCTTCATCAATGTCTTCTTTAATAATATTTATTTTATTATCTGTTAAATTTTCAACATTTGTTTTTATATACGGAACATTTAAATATTTTATTATATTTTTTATTTTTGAATCATCACTTAAGCATATTATGACTTGCTTTTTATTATATAAACTTTTTTCTAAATACTCATTTAGATATTTAAAATTAGAATTAAACTTATCTGGTAATCGTGATGTAAAATTATATTGTTTTTTTACTTTTAAATTATCTATTATATTATCTATTGTCTGTAAATATATGATATTATTGCACTTAATATCATAAAAATTATGCATATATGTTGTTTCATACATTTCTTCTTTTGTTTGACTATAATTTAATATTTCTTCGTTTAAGTTTAAATATGCATTTTTTATTTGGTTATAATCTTTATATATTAAAATTGGATTTGTTAAATAGTTTATTATTGATTGTATTTGGTCTGTAACAACAGGTAAATACTTTTGTTTATCTGGGACTTCTTGTATTTGTTTTTCATTTATGAATTCTGAAAAAGGTGTAATTTCTATTGTATCAAGTTCACTTAACGATCTTTGTGTTTCTATATCAAAAGATCTAATAGATTCTATGGTATCTCCCCAAAATTCTATTCTTATAGGATTTTCTGTATTACTAGGAAAAATATCTATTATATATCCTCTATTTGCAACTTCTCCTGTTTTATTAACTAATACATCATTTTCATATCCAATTGATACTAATTTTTTATATAATAGTTCTTTATTTATATCTTGATTTTTACTTAATTTTATATTACTTTCATTCCATAGTTTTTTAGATGGTAAATATCTTAAAAATCCCATAAGATTTGTTATTACAATATTATTATCATTTTTTGATATGTTATTCAAAGTATTAATTCTTATTGATTTTAACTCTGGAGATATTGCAATTGACTCACTAGTCAAAAAATCATCCATAGGAAATAAGTAAACATTTTTATTTATTTTTGATAATGATGAATAATATATATTTGCTTCATATAATGAATTTGTTACTATTAATATATCTTTTTTGTGTTTATTATATATATTGTCAACGCAAAAAGAGATTAACTGATTTGTTAATCCAGATACACTTATATTATTTATTTCATCAATGTCTATTAAATTATTTACTAATTTCATGATATTCACCTATCTAAAATTATTAATTTAATTATATTTATTCATTAGTTTATTAAAATCTAACTCAAAAAAATCATCGATTATATTTAAACATATATCTATTGATTTGTCTATTATTTTTCTTTCTTCATTACTAAATTTACCTAATACAAAATCTTTTGTATCTATCATTTTATTATTTGAAATACCAATTTTTAATCTTTTATAATCTTTTGTATTTAAATTTAATTCTATATTTTTAATTCCATTATGACCACCGGATGAACTATTTTGTTTTAATTTTATTTTACCAATATCTTGATCTAAATCATCATGTATTATTAAAATATCTTCTATTTTTATTTTAAAATAATCTACAAATTTTTTAACAACCTCACCAGATAAATTCATATATTTTTGTGGTTTTAATAATATTACTTTTTCATTTTTTATTGTTGTTTCATAGTATATGCCATTAAATTTCGATTTACTTTTTTCAATATTTTTAATTAATACATATTTGTCTATTATATCAAATCCTACATTATGTCTTGTATTTTCATATTCTTTACCTGGATTACCTAAACCCACAATTAATTTCATTTTTTTCCTCCATGATATTCCATATAAACTTTATTTTTTTCTACATTATGTAACTTTGCAACTTTTTTTATTGCATCCTTTTCTAAAACTCCTTCGCTTATTAGTAATTTAACATGATCAATTAAATCAATTTCATCATATTTTTCCTCTTCTTTATTTCCTTCAACTATTATTACAAATTCTCCTTTAGGATCAAGTAACTCTTTTAATACATTACTGATTAAATCTCTATATATTTCTTCATATTTTTTACTTATTTCTCGTGATATACTTATATTTCTATCACCAAATATACTTTGCATAATTTCAAGTGTTTCTCTTATTCTAAATGGAGATTCATAAAAAATCATAGTATATTTATTTTTTTTTAAATCTTCTAATTCTTTCTTTTTTGATGATTTTTTGCTATTTAAAAAACCATAAAATAAAAACTGATTTGGATTTATTCCAGATGTAATTAAAGCAGGAACGAAAGCGGTTGGACCTGGAAGAGATATAACATTATAATTATTCTTAATAGCATTATACGCACACACATATCCTGGATCACTAATGGCAGGTGTACCTCTATCAGTGACTAAACCTACATTTTTACCATCTTCTAAATATTGTAAAACTTTTAAATACGCATTATCCTCATTAAATTTATGACAAGAAATTAGTTTTTTATTTATATTAAAATAATTAAGTAGTTTCATTGTTTCTCTTGTATCTTCAGAAAAAATTACATCTACTTGTTTTAATGTATTGATTGATCTAATTGTAATATCCTCCATATTACCAATTGGTGTTGGTATTAAATATAAACTAGGACTATTATCATAACTTTTTTGACTCATATTATCACCTACTGAAACATTGCTTCTATTTTTTCTAAATATTTACCATTTTCATCATGAACATATAATGGTGGGAGTATTTTTAATCCTGGTTTCCCATTTTTGCTACCTTCAATTAAAATCATATTACATTCACTATCATATTTTGGATAAACGAACTGAATTTTTTTAGGTTCAATATTATTTTTTTTCATTATTTCAAATATTTCTGTTAAACGATCTGGTCTATGTACAATAGATATTAATCCATTATTTTTAAGTATTTTTCTAGCAACTTGAAAAATTTCATCTAGATTAATTTCAATTTCATGTCTTGCGATTGTCTTCACATCATTTTTATTTAATTTTGAATTATTATTTACTTTGAAAAAAGGTGGATTACATGTTATTAAATCGAAAGTATCTGTTTCATATTTTCTTGGTAAATCTTTTACATCAATATTTAATATTTTTATTCTGTTTTGTAAATTATTTATTTCCACTGATTTTTTTGCTAACTCATATACCTCTTTTTGCAGTTCTACACCAACTATGTTAGAATCTGTTTTTGTACTTAACATAAGAGGTATGGGTGCATTTCCTGTGCAAAAATCTATTATATTATTACAATTTTTGTTTATTGTAACAAAGTTTGATAATAAAACTGAATCTAAAGAAAAATTAAACCAATCTGTATTCTGAACTATTTTTAAATCTTTAAAATTTAATAATCTATTAGTTATTTGCATATATTTCTATTATCTCTTTTTCATCAGTTTCAATTTTATATGATTTTTTAAATACATCTACTGATATAATTTTTCCTTCTTTACCATCATGCTTAATTATTTGCCCTATAGATGGTAAATCTTTTTTTAATTCAGTATATGTATCATCCTCATATGATAAGCAACAATATAATCTATTACAAGCACCATTTATTTTTGTTGGATTTAATGCAATATTTTGATTTTTTGCCATATTAATTGTAATATTATCAAATGTATAAAGATAAGATGAGCAACAAAGAGGTCTACCACATGGACCAACTCCACCAATTTCTTTTGCTTTATCTCTTGGACCAATCTGTCTAAGTTCTATTCTTGTTTTATATATTTTTGCTAAATCTTTAGCTAAATTTCTAAAATCTACCCTATCTGATGCGATAAAGGTAAAAAATAATTGTGTTCTTTCAAACGTATAACTAACTTCTACTAATCTCATATCTAAGTTATGCTTTTTTATAAGTTCGTTACATTTTTCAAAAGCTTGTTTTTCATCTTTTATATTATTTAAATAATTAGTATAATCTTTCTTTGTAGATATTCTTATTACTTTTTTTAAAGGAAAATGAATTTTATTTTTATCCATTTGAATTATGTCTGTAATAACTGTGCCGAATTGTAATCCCCTTTCTGTTTCGACAATAACAGTTATATTTTTCTTTAATTTTAAATCATGACAATCAAAATAATATTTTTTACCGTATTTTTTAAATACTACCCCAACTACATTTACTTTTTTTTCCTGCATATTATACCTCACTCATTTCTATAATTAGTTTATCGAAGAGTAACTTACTATTTACATTTGATCTATTATAATTTTTTATTTCTTCTATTATGCTTATTTTCTTTACTAATTGATTTTCTTCATTTTTATTTGATATATCGACTATTTTTTCTTCATAATTAAGAAAATAATTAATATTTTTTCCTAATTTATAATACAAACAATCTGTATAAAAATAAATCATGCTATTTAATAGATGTAATATATCGTTTGGTGTTTTAAAAATGTCCAAAACTATTTTTTTCAAGTATATAAAAGTATTCTTGCCTTTATTTTCTATTGTTTCTATTACATTTATTGAATTTTCTATAAATATTTTTAAAGTTTCTTCATCTAAATCCTCTATATTTTCAAATATATATTTATATAATTTTTGATTGTCTTGCAAGTTATTCTTTACACTTTTAAAATTTAAAATTTGACATCTTGATTTAATTGTAGGAATAACCATATTTATATTATCTGTTAATAATATTGCAATTATATCATCTTCAGGTTCTTCTAGAAATTTCAATATTGAATTAGCAGATGATATATTTAATTTATCACAATTTTTTATTATATACACAATCTTATTTCCTTCAATTGGTTTATTTAAAACACTATTTTGTAATTGTGCTAATTGTTCTTTTTTTATATAATTTCCATCTGGTTCAATTATTTTAAGTTCTGTATATTCTTCTTTATCAATCCTTTTATATATATTATCTAATACTTTTTCATCTAAGTTAGATAAACTAATTATATCTTTTGTAAAATCTTTTGCATAATTATATATGAAATCTATATCATCACAGCAGAATAAATATGCTTGTACAATTTTTGCATCTTTTAAACTTTGCATTAATAATTTAGTTACTATTTCTTGATTATTAATGTATTTTTCAAGCATATTTACCACCACCTAATCTATCTAAAATTTAATAAATAGAACGCTACTAATCCTAAAAAACCAGCACCATCAAACATAGTCATTATTGCAACTGTTATTATATTTATGGGTATATTTAAATTAAAAGACTGTGTAACTAAATTATACCCATATAAAACAATAACACTTATTATTATTTTTTTTAATATTTTTAGTATTGATTTAAACATACTTGTCCACCTCAATACATTTTATGAATAAAAAACACTTTTATGAAATTTTATTTCTACCTTCCATAGCTCTTGCAATTGTTAAAGGATCTAAATATTCCATATCTGCTCCTACCGGTATTCCTGATGCTATTTTAGTTATTGAAACATCTAAACCTTCTAGCATTTTAAGTATATATGCTGAAGTTGTTTCTCCCTCAATACTAGGAGTTAATGCAAGTATTACCTCTTTTATTTTTTCATCTTTTATTCTATTTATTAACTGATTTATTTTTATATCTTCAGGATTTATACCTTCAAGTGGAGATATTAATCCTTCTAAAACATGATATTTTCCATTATATATATTTGCTTTTTCAAATAAAATTAAATTTTTAGTATTTTCTACAACACATAATGTTTCTTTATTTCTACTTTCATCTTTACAAATATCACATTTGTCATCTTCAGTTAAATTATTACATATTACACATTTTTTTATTTTTTCTTTTACATCTTTTATTGATTTGGAAAAACAATTTATTTGCTCATCATCAAATTTCAAAACAGAAAAAGATAGTCTTTCTGCATTTTTTTCTCCTATACCAGGAAGCAACTTAAAACATTCTATTAATTGTTGTAAACTATTTGGATATTTCATTAAAACAAACCTGGAATGCCTGAAGCAAAATTGCCTAATTTATCTTCCATTGCTTTTGTTGCTTGACCAATAGCATCATTTACTGCGAGCATAATCATATCTTGTAATATTTCTATATCTTCTTTTGTTATTTCTTCATTTATTTTGATATTTGTTATATTTTTATCTCCATTAACTGTTACCTCAACTAATGGTTGTTTAGATGTAAAAGTCATTTTACTTACTTCTTCTTTTGCCTTTTGCATATCTTTTTGCATTTTATTTGCTTGTTGCATTAACATATTTAAATTCATAATTATTCTCCTTTTATCTCTAATAAATCTTCAAATTCATTTGTTTCTTTTATATTATATAACTCATTTATCTTTTTTACTATATCTTCTTCACTTATATATTCAATTTTTTCTTTATTTTTGATTTTATCTACATATATTTGTCTTTTATTATTCCAAATATCTTTTAATAACGCACATATTTTTACTTTTCTTCCAATAATTTCTGATATCACTTGTTCTATTATATCTAATTCTTTATAAATATCAATCAATAAATTTTCAATATCTGTAGTAATTACTATTCCTTCATCACTTCCAGCATGAACTTCACACTCCATCAAAATATTAGCAATTTTTAATTGATCTAAGTTAGTTATTTCACTATCTAATTTTTTAAATTTTGACTTATATTCAATTAATAATTGTTTATTTGCATTTGATAAAATATTATTTAGTCTTATTTCCATTAATTTTTCATATAATTTTGTATCAAATTTTTCAGATGTTATTTCTTTTTGTATTTTTTCTTTCTGTTCATTTTTATTATTATTTATATAAACATTTGTTTGATTATTTAATATTTCATATATTTTCATAATCATAATATCAAAAAATATTTTTTTATCTTTTGAATTTTTCATATCATTAATAGATTTATTTATAAGTAAGATTATATCAAAGGCTTTTTCACTACTTATTTTATTTATTAATGTTGATTGTTTTCCAGTTTGATATATTATTAATTCATCTCTTAATATTTTTATTATATCTTCACTTATATAAATAAAATTTTTGCCATCAGTTTCAAAATTTTCAATTATATCAAACACATTTTTTAATTTATTATTTTTTATATTTAAAATTAAATTATTTATTTCATCTGTTGATATTCTACCATTGAGTAATAAAACATCTTCATATTTTATATTTGAATTTGAATATGAATTTAACTGATCTAATAGTCCTATTGCATCTCTCATTCCACCATTTGAATCTAAAGCTATCAATTCTAATGCTTTCTCATCAATTTTTATTTTTTCTTGTTCACAAATATATTTTAATCTTTCTTTTATTATTTTTTTAGGAATTGGTTTAAATTCAAAAGATTGGCATCTAGATACAATGGTTAATGGAATTTTATGAGGTTCCGTTGTTGCTAAAATAAAAATAACATGTTTTGGGGGTTCTTCCAATGTTTTTAATAATGCATTAAATGCCCCTGTGGTTAACATATGTACTTCATCTATAATATATATCTTATATTTTGAAATAGTTGGCAACAATGTAACATGATTTTTTATTTCACGTATTTCATCAACACCATTATTTGATGCAGCATCCATTTCAATTATATCTATATTTTCATTTTGATTATTATTAATACAAATTTCACATTTTTCACAAGATATTCCATTTTTAGAATTTAAACAATTTATTGTTTTAGCAAATATTTTTGCAATACTTGTTTTTCCTGTACCACGAGGTCCTATAAATAAATATGCATGTGTTAATTTGTTGTTTTTAATAATATTTTTTAATGTTTGAACAATTATTTCTTGACCATATACATCATCAAATGTTTTTGGTCTATATTTTCTATATAATGCTTGATATTCCATAAAACCTCCTTTATTGCCTATATAATTATATCATATTTTATTAATTTTCAGTATTAAAAACAATGTTTCACGTGAAACATTATATTTTTTATTTTTATCAATGTTCCACGTGAAACATTAGTTACTTATTATTTGAATGTTCCACGTGGAACATTATATAATTATCGTCTATTAACAAAAAATTTTTTTAATGTTGTTGAAAAATCAGTTGTAGAATTTATTTTTTTATAATTAGGATTTTTTTCAGTTTTTTCAGCATTCTGATTAACAAAATAATATACTTCTTCTATTCTAGATTTTTTTATAATTTCTTTACACATTGCACAAGGTTCTAAACTAACATACATTATGCATTCTTTTAATCTCCAATTTTTTAATTTTTTTATTGCTTTTTTTATAGATATTATTTCTGCATGATCCATAAAATTATTAGTTTTATTAACTTTATTATAAGCTTTACTTATAATTTTACCATTTTTTATTATTATTGCTGCAATTGGAACCTCATTATACTTTAATGCTTTTAATATTAATTTATTTAATTCTTTTTCTATATTAATTATACTCATACATTCCTCCACAAAAAAAGCACACACGAAAATTGATTGTTAAGGCTGCTATATTTCTATCCTGACCTGGTTCCAATATTCCCGTTGTGCATTAAAACTATACTACATTAATATAAATAAGTCAAATAAATATTATTTTTTATTTTTTTGTTCGCTTTTTGTTCGTAAAATATTTCCCGGGAAATATTTTGTTCGCTTTTTGTAAAAAAAAGACTATTCATTCATTTATAGTCTCTTCTTCTTCTTTTGTAGTAGCAATTGTGGTAACTTTTTGATTTTCTTTTAAATTTATTAATCTTATACCTTGAGTTACTCTACTCATCTTTGATACTTGATTAACTGGAATTTTAATAACAATACCACTGTTTGTTATAATCATTAAGTCTTCATTTTCATTAACATTTTTTACTGAAACTAAATTTCCATTTTTTTCTGTTATATTTAATGCTTTAACCCCTTTACTTCCCCTATGAGTTAATCTATATTCATCAATTTTCGTACGTTTTCCATAACCTTTTTCAGTAATTATTAATATATCACTTTCTTTATTTACTTTTTCTGCACTTACACAATTAACTCCATTTGGTATATCAATTCCTTTTACTCCACTTGCTGTTCTTCCCATAATTCTTATTTCATTTTCATTAAATCTTACTAATCTACCATTTGATGCACCTATTACAATTTCATCATTTCCTGTTGTTAAGCTAACAAATAATAACTCATCATCTTCTTTTAAATTTATTGCTATTTTACCGGTTTTTCTTATATTTTCAAATTCTGATATATCAGTACGTTTTACAAGACCATTTTTTGTTACAAAAGTTACTAATTTTGTAGCAATATCATCATCAACAGTTATTGGTAATATTGCTTTTACAAATTCATCTTTTTCAATTGGTAATAGATTTATTATTGGTAATCCCTTAGCTTGTCTTGAAAATTCAGGTATTTCATATCCTTTTATTCTATATACTTTTCCTTTATTAGTAAAGAATAGAACATGATCATGTGTTTTTAGAGTTAACATTTGTTCAACGAAGTCTTCTTCATTAGTAGACATTCCCTTTACTCCAACTCCACCTTTATTTTGAACTTTATATGTATCTGTTGTTAATCTTTTAATATATCCCTTATTTGTCAAAGTTACAATTATATCTTCTACTGGAATTAAAGATTCATCTTCAATGTAATCTATTGCTGTCATATCTATACTTGTTCTTCTATCATCACTATATTTATCTTTTATTTCTAACAATTCAGTTTTGATAATTCCATATATTTTTTCATCAGATGCTAAAATTAATTTAAATTCATTTATTTTATCTAATAATTCATTTAATTCATTTTCAATTTTATCTCTTTCTAATCCTGTTAATCTTCTTAACTTCATTTCAAGAATTGCATCTGATTGTGCTTCACTTAAACCAAATTTATTCATTAAACCAGATTTTGCTTCTTCATCTGTTTTTGAACCTCTTATTAATTTAATAACTTCATCTATATGATCTAAAGCAATCTTTAATCCTTCTAAAATATGAACTCTTTTTTCAGCTTTATCTAAATCAAATTTTGTTCTTCTTATAATTATTTCTTTTTGATATTCAACATATTTTGAAATAATATCTTTAAGTCCTAGAGTTTTTGGTACTCCTTGATCTAACATTAAGAAAATTATTCCAAAATTTGTTTGAAATGATGTATGTTTATATAAATTATTTAAAACAACTTGTGCATTTGCATCTTTCTTTAATGTTATTGTAATTTTTACACCATTTTTTAAGTCTGTATGATAATCAGCAATACCATCTATAGTTTTATTATGAACAAGTTCTGCAACCTTATTTTTTAATTCCATTGTATTAACACCATATGGAACCTCATCGATTATAATTAAGTGTTTTCCTTTTTCTTCTTCTATTCTTGCTCTACTTCTAATTGTAATAGTTCCTCTTCCTGTTTCATATGCTTTTTTTATTCCACTATTACCTAATATTATTCCTCCTGTTGGAAAATCTGGTCCTTTTATATATTCCATTAATCCTGCTGTGTCTATTTCTGGATTATCTATATATGCAATACATCCGTCTATTACTTCACCTAAATTATGTGGTGGAATATTTGTTGCCATACCAACAGCAATACCCATTGTTCCATTTACTAATATATTTGGAAATCTAGATGGTAAAATCTCTGGTTCTTTTTCTGATTCATCAAAGTTTGGTTTAAAATTAACAGTGTTTTTATTTATATCTCTAAGCATTTCAAGTGAAATTTTTGATAATCTAGACTCAGTATAACGCATTGCTGCTGCACCATAACCTTCTATATTACCAAAATTTCCATGACCATCTACTAGCATATTTCTATAACTAAAATCTTGAGCCATACGAACCATTGCTTCATATATACTTGAATCTCCATGTGGATGATATTTACCCATAACATCACCAACAATACGAGCGGATTTTTTATGAGGCTTATCTGGAGTATATCCTGATTCATACATTGACCATAAAATTCTTCTATGAACAGGTTTAAGACCATCTCTTAAATCTGGAAGAGCACGTGATACAATTACACTCATTGAATATTCTATAAAAGATGATTCTATTTCATCTACTATATTGTTTTCTTCTAATCTATCTCTACTATGATCCATTATTTTATACTCCTTCCTATATATCTAAGTTTTCTGCATATTTTGCATTTTCTTCTATAAATTGCCTTCTAGGTTCTACTTCTTCACCCATTAATTTTGAGAAAGCTTCATCTGCAGCTATGGCATCCTCTATTGTTATTTTTCTAAGAACTCTTTTATTAATATCCATTGTTGTTTCATTCAACTCTTCTGCATCCATTTCTCCTAAACCTTTCATTCTCTTTACTTCATATTTTGTATTAGGATTTAATGAAGCAATATACTCATCTCTTTCTTCTTCATTAAGAACATATTTTATAGTCTTTCCATGACTTATAGAAAATAATGGTGGTTGTGCAGCATACACATGGCCTGTTTCAACAATAGGTCTAAAAAATCTATAAAATAAAGTTAAAAGTAATACTCTAATATGTGATCCATCTACATCGGCATCCGTCATTATTATTATTTTATTATATCTAAGTTTATTTAAATCAAATTCTTCACCTATTCCTGTACCAAAGGCAGTAATTATTGTTCTTATTTCTTCATTTGATAATGCTCTATCAATTCTTGCCTTTTCTACATTTAATATTTTTCCTCTAAGAGGTAGTATTGCTTGAGTCATTGAATCTCTACCTTTAATAGCAGAACCTCCTGCTGAATCTCCCTCTACTATAAATATTTCACAAACACTTGGATCCTTTTCTTTACAATCATTAAGTTTTCCACCAAAGTTAACTACATCTAAATCACTTTTTCTTCTTGTTAATTCTCTAGCCTTTTTAGCTGCTACTCTTGCTCTTGCAGCAGTCATTGTTTTTTCTACTATTATTCTTGCTTCATCTGGATTTTCCATTAAAAATCTTTCAAAACCACCTGCAAAAACATTATCTGCTATTTTTCTAACTTCTGAATTTCCAAGTCTTCCTTTTGTTTGTCCTTCAAATTGTGGATTTGGGTGTTTACAAGAAATAATCATTGTTAACCCTTCTTTAACATCATCACCTGTTAAAGACTCATCTTTTTCTTTTAATATATTGTTTTTTCTTGCATAATTGTTAATTATTCTAGTTAAGGCTCTTTTTACTCCTTCTTCATGAGTTCCACCATCATGTGTATTTATGTTGTTTACAAATGAATATATATTATCTGTATAACTAGAATTATATTGCATTGCAACTTCGAACATAACACCTGATTCTTCTCCTTCTAAATGAATTATTTCTTCATGAATAGGAGTTTTATTTTTATTTAAAAATTTTACATATTCACTAATACCACCCTCATAAATAAAAGTTTCTCCTGTTGTACTATCACCTTTTCTATCATCTCTTAATGTTAATCTTAATCCTTTATTTAAGAAAGCAAGTTCTCTTGTTCTAACCTTTAATGTTTCATAATCATATATTTCAGTATCAAAAATATCTGCATCTGGTTTAAAAGTAACTGTTGTTCCTGTTCTATTTTTATCACATTCTCCAACAACAGTTAAAGGTTGTTTTATTTTTCCACCATTTTCAAACTTTACTTCATATATTTTTCCATCTTTATAAACTGTTACTACTACTGAACTTGATAATGCATTAACTACAGATGCTCCTACACCATGAAGTCCTCCTGATACTTTATATCCTCCTCCTCCAAATTTACCACCGGCATGAAGTACTGTATAAACTGTTTCAACGGTAGATATTCCAGTTTTTTTATGTATACCTACAGGAATTCCACGTCCATCATCTTTTACAGTTATTGAATTATCTTTATTTATTATTATTTCAATATTTTTACAATAACCAGCTAGAGCTTCATCTATTGCATTATCAACTATTTCCCATACTAAATGATGTAATCCTTTAACATCTGTTGTTCCTATATACATACCTGGTCTTTTTCTTACTGCTTCTAAACCTTCTAGTACTTGTATTGCTGAAGCATCATAATTATTATCTGTCATAACTCTAATCTTCCTTTCTTATTACGTTTCCTTCTTTTACATAGAAAATATTTGAATTTTTAAGCAATTTATTATCTATATTTTCAATATCTGTAGATGTTATAAAAACTTGTAAATCATTATCTATATATCTAATAATATTATTTTTTTTAATTTCATCTAATTCACTGAATATATCATCCAATAATAATATAGGATTTTTCTTTTTTTCTTTTTTAAATATCTCAATCTCTGATAATCTAATACATAATATTGCAATTCTATGTTGTCCTTGAGATCCATAATTATTTATTTTTATATCATCTATGTATACCGAAAAATCATCTTTATGTGTACCAAATAGAGTAACCCCCTGAAATATTTCATTATTTAAATTTTTATCGTATTTTTCTTTCATAGATTTAATCATATTTTCTTCTGAATTAATATCTATAAAAGTTTCGTATTTTAAGTATATATTTTTTTTACCTGTTATGTCTTTATATATTTTAGAAATATATTTATTTAAATTATTAATAAATTCATTTCTAAAATTAATTATTTTTATATTTTCGTCAATTAATTTATTAGTCAATATCTCAAAATAAACATTATCAAACTTTTCTTTACTATTTTTTAAATAATCATTTCTTGTTTTTAATAGTCTATTATAATTATTTAAATGTTTTATATAAAAATTGTTTAATTGTCCTATTTCAATATTTAGAAAAGATCTTCTATTAGAAGGAGTACCTTTTATTATCTCTAAATCATCTGGACAAAACATTACAACATTTATATTAGATAAGTAATCACTTATCTTTTTTATAAGATTATCATTAATAAGTACTCTTTTACCTTGTTTATTAATAATAATTTCATATTTTTTTGAAAAATTTGAATTGTCTTTAATAATTCCTGTGACTTTGGAAAAAATCTCATTATTTTTTATCAAAAAGATTTCTTTATTTGTTCTATGAGATTTAGTAATTGATAAAAAATATATACTTTCTAATATATTGGTTTTCCCCTGAGCATTATTTCCTATAAAAATGTTTATATTTTTATCAAAATTTAATTTTAAATTTGAATAATTTCTAAAATTTTTAAGTTCAATTTTTTCTAGAAACATTTTAAACCTATTTTTATGACCATATTATCACCTTTATACTAAAATAATGCTACTATACACACAATATAATTATAACACAAAATAGGGCTTTTTTTTACTTTTTTATAAAAAAATACAAAAATTTATTATTTTTGTATTAATTCATTTTTCTTTTTCTTAAAATAGATTCTAATTTTGTAGCTCTTAAGTATTGATTATCAAAAGAATTATATGATACATCTATTTCTATATTCTCACCATTTTCAAAGAATACTATTGATTTACCATTATTTTCTTTATAATTTAATATATGTTTTAATGACATCCATATACATTCATTTTGTCTTGGTGATGAAGTTGGAAAATATATAATATTTTTACTTTCTTCAATTATTATTGGAGATTTATAAGAAATTCCAGTTAATTTTTTTGTTCCTATATGTCTTCCTAAATAAGTACTTCCAAAATATTCACAACTTCTTTTTATAATTTCCATAGTCTTCATTTTTACTACAAAAGAATTATCCTCTTCAATTACTTTACTCATATTTTCTTCAATTGGTATAAGAGCTATTGTTTTAGAATTTATTTCATATTGTTCCATAAAATCCCCTCCTTTAAAATTATTAAAAATAATAATTTGCCTATATTAATAACACTTTTTTTCGCAAAATTTGTCGATTTTTAGGATAAAAAAAGAAAAAATACATTTTTTTCTTTTAATATGTCTTAATAGGTAATAATAATTGTGTTAAACCATCATCTTCGTCAGTTTTTAAAATAATTGGCTTTATATCAGAATTTAATAATATTTTTATATCTTTACTATTAATTGTTCTTAATGCTTCCATCATAAACTTAGATGAGAAAGATATTTTTATTTCTTTATCATTATTTTTAGTAACCATTAATTTTTCTTCTACTCTACCTATTTCTGGAGTATTTGAACTTACAGTTACTTCATTTTTGTTTGTTTCAAACTTTATTACATTTTTCTCTTTTTCAGATGTTAATAAAGCTGCTCTATCAATTACACCAAAGAATTCATTTAAATCAGCTTTTATCTCTATTTCAAATTCATCTGGAATTAATCTTGAAGTATCAGGAAAAGTTCCATTTAATAATCTAGATTGAAATAATAAATTATCAAACTTAAATAATATTTTATTAGAAAATATATGTATTTCAACATTATCATCATCATCAGTTAATATTTTATTAAGTTCTCCAATATTTTTTCCAGGAATAACTATATTTATTAAATTATCTACACTATTATCTAAATTAACCACTTTTTTTGCTAGTCTATATGAATCTGTTGCAACGCATTCCATTTTATCATTTTCTATTTTTATATTAATTCCTGTTAATATTGGTCTTGCTTCTTGCATAGATGTTGCAAATAAAGTTTGATTAATTATATTTTTTATTACTCTCTTACTTAGTATAATAGGATTTGTAGATATATCTAAATTTATATTAGGAAATTCTGATGAATCAATACCATTTAAATTGAAATTTGAATTTTGAGTATATATTAATATTTTTAATCCATCTATTATTTCTATATTAATAAGACCATCCGGTAATTTTCTAATTATTTCAAGAAGATATTTTCCTTGAATAATAATTGTTCCTGTTGATTCTATTTTATCTATATATTTTTTATCAATAAAACTTTCTATATCTATATCACTATTAGTAGCTGTTAAAAATAATCCTTCTTTAGTTAAATTAAATTTAATTCCTCCAAGAACAGGTATAACATTTTTTGTTGATACTGCCTTTGATACATTATTTAAATTTTCTAATAATATTTCTTTTTTAATGCTAAACTTCATTTTAAACCTCCTACAATGAATTATATCATATATATTATTAATTTAATGATTTTATTTTTATTATTACTGTTTAAAATGTTTAAAAGTATAAATTTTCTTTATTTTATAACATTTTATAGAATTTTTGTCTGTTTATTATTGTTAATTAAAATGTAGATAACTTAAACTTTTCAACATATTATAATTTTAATTTAATTTCTTCTATTATTTTTTCTAATTGCTTATTATTTTTAATTTCTTTTTCAATTTTATCACATGAATGAATTACAGTTGAATGATCTCTTCCTCCAAATTCCATACCAATTCTTGGAAATGATTCATCAGTTAATAATCTTGATAAGTAAATAGCAATTTGTCTAGGAAAAGCAATACTTGCTACTCTTTTTTTTGATTTTAAATCTTCAACAGATACATTATAATATTCAGCAACAATTCTTTGTATCTTTTGAATATCGTTTTTAAAGTTAGAAGTTTGAGAAATTGTTCCTTTTAAAGCTTCAACAGCAAGATCAAGTGTAATTTCTTCTTCAAAAAAGATAGTTGAATAAGCACAAACTCTTGTTAAAGCACCTTCTAAACTTCTTACATCAGAAGCACACATGTTAGCAATATAATCAATCGCATCCTCAGTAATATGTCTAGAAAAATCCATATTTGCCATTTTTTTTCTTAATATTTCTTTTCTAAGATTATTATCAGGTGGAAAAATATTTACTTTTAATCCCCAATTAAATCTTGTTCTTAACCTATCCTCTAAATGTTTTAAATCATCAGGAGAAGAATCAGAAGAAATAATTATTTGTTTTTTATCATCATATAATGTATTAAATGTGTGAAAAAATTCATTTTGTGTTTTTGGAGCATTCCCTAAAAATTGAATATCATCAATAATTAATACATCTATATTTCTATATTTATCTTTAAATATTTCAACATAATCAAAATTAGTTCCATCTTTATCTTTTTTATTTAAACCAAGAAAATCATTGATGAATTGATCACTAGTAACATATAATACTCTTTTATTACTATTTTTTATTATATAATTTCCAATTGCTTGCATTAAATGGGTTTTACCTAATCCGCTATTTCCATATATAAATAAAGGATTATACATTTTTCCAGGATTTTCAGCAACAGCAAGAGCAGTCGCTTGTGCAAATCTATTACTTTCACCTACTATAAAATTTTCAAAAGTATAATCTGGATTTAAATTAGCTTTCTCACTACTATTATAAGGAACACCATATTCTTCTATATCATTTTCAATATTTTTACTAGTTTGATTTTTATTTTTTTCATATTCATTTTCTAATACAAATTCAATATTAAAATTAGTTCCTGTTATATCATTAAATATTTCATTTATAATATCTATATATGATTCAGATAAATGTTTTTTATGAGCAATCGTTGGAACAATTATAACAGCATGTTCTTCATTTAATTCAACAAGTTTAGACGAGCTAAACCAAGTATTATATGAAAGAGAAGATAATCTTGTTTTTATTATATTTAAAAATTGATTCCAAATATTATCAATGTTCATATTATCATCTCCCCTGAAGTATTTATAACTTAATTATAACCTATTTTTCTTTTATTTCAACAAAAAAATAATGTGTTAAAAAATTATCAACAATAAAAGTTTATAAAAATTGTTATAAAATAATAAAATTCTATAGTTTTCCACAATTTCCACAAATTTTATATAAACAACATGTTTATAAATATTTTATATTTATCCACAAATATGTTGATAATGTTTATAATTAAATTTTTCCTTATATTATAATAAAAAAGTCATATTTTTTCCACAAAAAAAGTGAATTTATTTTCACTTTTTTAAATAGTTAACAATATTAATTAAATTCATTGCATGAGAACCTTTTATTAATATAATATCTTCTTTTTGTAAAAAGTTATCTAAAAAGTCATAAGTTTCTTCTTCTTTATTAAATAAATATATATTATTAAAATTATTTTTTTCTAAAATATCTTTAATATATTTTACTTCATTACCCACCAAAATTACATAATCTATATTTTTATTAATAATATAATTACCTATTTTACTGTGGATTTCTTTAGAAAATTTACCAAGTTCTAAGATGTCTGCAAGTAATAAAATTTTTCTTTTATAATTAGATTTATCAACTAAATCAATGGCATATATAGTTGAATCATAACTAGCATTATATGTATCATTTATAATAGTTATTCCCTTATTATTAATTATTTTTTCCATTCTATTATTTGATAATTTAAAATTTTCTATTCCTTTTATTATTTTATTTTCTTTAATATTTAAATATTTACCAATAGAATATGCAAATAAAGAGTTATAAATATAAGGATATCCTCCTACATTTATTTTTATTACGTTATTTTCTATTTCAAATTTACTTTTAAATATATCAAAATTAATATTTTTTGCTATAAAATCACTATCATTTTCAATACCGATTGTAATTAATTTTAACTTATTTTTTAAGAAATTTAAATTTTCGTGTAATAAATCATTATCATTATTTATAATAAGAACTCCATTTTCATCTAAAAAATCTGTAATTTCAAGTTTTGCTTTTAATATATTTTCTCTAGATCCTAAATTACCAATATGAGCTGTTCCTATATTTGTAATAACTGCAATTGTAGGTTTAGCAATTTTACTTAATAAATGAATTTCTCCTAAATTATTCATTCCCATTTCTAAAACCATTGCATTATGTTTATTTAACTTTAATATAGTTAATGGTAAACCAATATGATTATTATAATTACCTTCAGTTTTCAAAACTTTATATTTTTCACTTAATGTGCTTGCAATTATATCTTTTGTACTTGTTTTACCAACACTACCCGTTACTGCTATTACTGGTATATTATATAAAGAACGTTTATACTCTGCAATTTTTTGTAAGGCTTCAATAGAATTATCAACAAGAATTATAGTTTTATTTTTATATTTTATTTTATCAAAATTATTTTTATCAAAATATTTTTTTTCTAAAATGCATGCTTTTGCGCCTTTTTGAAAAGCATCATCATAAAATTTATTTCCATCAAAGTTATTTCCTTTAATACCAATGTATATATCCCCTTTTTTTATTTTTCTAGTATCATTAGAAAAATAATTACATATTAAATTTTTCTTTCCAAAAAATAATTCTGCATTGCATATATTTAAAATATCTTTTATTAAAATCTTTTTCATACATAGACTCCTTATATTTTAATATATTTCAAAACTATTTCTTTATCACTAAAATGATATTTTGTATTTCCAATTATTTGATAATCTTCATGCCCTTTTCCTAAAACCATTAATATATCATTATTATTTAATAAGGATATTCCTTTTTTTATAGCCTCTTCTCTATCTAAAATTATTTCATGATTTTTTTTACTTAACCCATTAATAATATCATTCATAATTTGATTTTCATCTTCTGTTCTTGGATTATCATTAGTAAAAATAACAAAATCAGAATTTTCTTCAGCAATTTTTCCCATTATTGGTCTTTTTGATCTATCTCTATCCCCTCCACAACCAATAATTGTTATAATTTTTCCTTTTTTATATTCTTTAGCATTTTCTAAAACATTTAAAACAGCATCTGGGGTATGTGCATAATCAATAAAAATACTATTTGTTTTATATTTTATTAACTCCATTCTACCATTTGGAGCATTTAATTTATTTGTAATTTTTAAGATATCTTTTATATCAAATCCTAATTTATTTACAAGTAACAAGGCTGTTAAAAAATTATAAACATTATATTTTCCTATCATATTTATTGTAGTTTCATATTCAATATTTTCAAAGTTAAATATGATATTAGTATTAAGATGAGATAAATTAATTTTTTTAATAGATAAATCTGCATTATTTTCACTTATCAAAATATTTTTATTATCTTTATTTAGAAAATTTTTATAATATTTATCATCAGCATTTATAATAGCAATTTTATTATTTCTAGTTCTAAAAAATAATTTCTTTTTTGCTTCAATATAATTTTCAATAGTTTTGTGATAATCTAAATGGTCTTGTGTAAGATTTGTAAAGGCTACTTCATCAAATTCTAATCCATAAATTCTATTTTTATCAAGGGCATGACTACTTACTTCCATAACAATATATTCACAATTATTTTCTTTTGCTTCTAAAAACATTTCATATAATAAATCTGTATCAGGAGTTGTGTTATTCAATTCTCTTTTTATATTTCCACAGAAAAAACCAATTGTTCCTATATATGCACATTTTTTATTAAGTAATGTCAATATTTGATAAACTAAATAACAAATAGTTGTTTTTCCGTTGGTTCCTGTTACACCAATTAATTTCATATCTTTAATTTTTTCATAATAATTATCATATAAATATTTATTTAAAAATTCTTTTGTATTATTAACAATTACAGTTTCAACAGGATATTCTCCATGTTCACAAATTATTTTTTTAGCTCCATTTTCAATTGCTTGATTAATAAAATCATGTCCATCAGTATTAACATTTTTAATTGCTATAAAAGTATCTCCTTCCTTAACTTTTCTTGAATCAGTTTTAATATTTATCATAAAATCACTTCCTATTTACATTATATCATATTGTTTTTATAAAAAATATTGAAATTTATCTAAAAAAATGTATAATATTGTATAAATTCTAAGGAAAGAGGTTTTTTATGGAAGATTATTTTAAAAAAGTATCAGAGTTAATAAATAAGCAAAGTGAACCTATTTTAGATGTAATTGATTCAATTATAAGTAAATTTTCTCAAAAATATCTTGATTCTGATTCTGATTTTCAAAAATTAGACGAAGATACAAAATATCAACTTACAATGTCAATATTTATGGAAGGAAGTTGTTACTATTTTTCACATATGTTGAATAAGATTTTTGAAAATGATTCAAAAATTTATACATCAGCTTCAAATGATTTTCATTCTGTAGTTAAAATTGGTTATTCATTTTATGATGTTCAAGGAAATATAGCCTCAACTTATAATAGAAAGGGATATGTAAGATCTTATGTGGATATAAGCCAATATAAAGAAGCAGACGAAGAATCATATAATTATTTTGTTGATTTATGTCACACCCAAAGAAATAAAGAATCAATCAAAAAAATTGAAGGAATATGTGATGAAGTATTAGAAGAAATAATTTCAGAAAGAAAAAATAAAGAAAAAAAGTTATCACAAAATTAAAATTATTGACTTTTTTTTAAAAAAAATATATAATTGTAATGTTTTATGAGCTGGAGGTGTTAAAATGAAAAGAACATTTCAACCTAATAATAGAAAGAAAGCAAAAAAACATGGATTTTTTTCTAGAGTAAAAGGTAAAGTATTAAATAATAGAAGAAAAAAAGGACGTAAGACTTTATCTAAATAATAATTCCACTTTATACTAGTGGTTTTTTTTGTAAGTAGGTGAATTAATGAAAAAAATAAATATTATTAAAAAAAATTATGAAATTAATAAAATAATAAATAATAAAAATTGCATAAAAAATAAATATTTTTCAATATATAGTGGAAAAAATAACCTTAATAAATATAGATTTGCAATATGCATTTCAACAAAGATAGGTAATGCTGTTGAGAGAAATAAGGTAAAAAGACAAATAAAAGATATTATAGATAAAAGCAATTTAATATTTAATTCTTCATATGATTATGTTATAATTATAAAGAAAGAAATAAATGAGTTAAATTATCAAGAAAAAAAAGAAAATTTAATAAAATTATTTACAAAGATGTTAGATTAGGAGAAATTTTATGAGAAAAAATATAAAAAGAATATTTATTTTTTTATTAATAATACTACTTACAGGATGTACAGTAACACTAAAAGACCCAAAAACAAAAAAGGTTGTTACATACGAGGATGATAAAGTAAAAATAACATTAAATCAAAATATATTATGTAAACCAACTAATAAAGGACTTATAAAAAAATATAATGAGTACAAAAAACAAATAAATATAGAAAAATTGCCAGAATGTTCAAATTTTACACCAAGTGATGGAAATTATAATAATTTATGGGAAACATTAGTAGTTAAACCATTAGCATGGTTAACGATTAAAATTGGTAGTTTAGTTAAAAGTTATGGTATAGCATTGATAATATTATCTATAATAATTAGACTTATTTTGGCACCTTTTACAAAGAAGACAGCTATGCAATCTGAAAACATGAAAAAAATGCAACCAGAAATGGATAGAATAAATAAAAAATATGAAAATAAAACAGATCAACAATCATTAAATCAAAAATCTATGGAAATGATGACATTATACAAAAAATATAATATTAATCCTTTCTCAAGTTGTTTATTTGCATTTATACAAATTCCATTATTATTTGGATTTTTAGAAGCAATAAATAGAGTTCCTGTTATATTTGAAGAAAATTTATTTGGACTTATATTAGGAACAACTCCTTTAAAAGCAATTACTTCAGGTCATATTGAGTATGCAATAATAGTTATATTAATAATAGGAACAACATTTATATCACAAAAATTAAACACAACTGCGCCAACACCACAAACAGATGATATAAATCCAAATACAATGACTAATTTCTTACTTATAATGATTGCAATTATGTCACTAAACTTTTCAGTAGCATTATCACTATATTGGATAGCATCAACATTGTTTACAATAATTCAAAATTTAATAGTTAAAAAAACAGCAAAGAAAGAGGTAAAGTAATATGAAAATATATGTATATGAAGGAAAAACAGAAGAAGAATTAGTATTAAAGGCATTAAATGAGTTAGAAGTAAAAGAAGATGAATTATTGTATACAGTAAAAGAAGAAACAACAGGATTATTAAAAAAGAAAAAATTAATTTTAAATGTTGTATTAAAAACAGAAGTTTTGGAATATAGTAAAAAATTTTTAAAACAAATAGTACAAGCAATTGGACTTGAATTGAATATAGAAACAAAAAGAAAAGAAAATCATATATTAATAAAATTACATTCTAATAATAATTCAATTTTAATTGGAAAAAATGGTAAAACTTTAGAGTCTTTACAAGTAATATTAAGACAATCAATATATGTGAAAACAGGAATACATGCTAATATAGTATTAGATGTTGAAGATTATAAAGAAAAACATCAAAGAAGCATAGAATTTTTAGCAAAAAAATTAGCTAAAGAAGTTGTTCAAACTCAAATAGAAATCAAAATGGATTCTATGAATTCTTATGAAAGAAGATTAATTCATGAAGTATTAAAAGATTTCAAAGGAGTAAAAACAGAAAGTGAAGGCGAAGAACCAAACAGATGTGTAGTTATAAAACCATCAAAATAGATGGTTCTTTTTATAAATAAAGAAAGAGATGATATTATGAATGATACGATATGTGCTATATCAACGGCTGTTGGTATAGGTGCAATTTCTATTATAAGAGTAAGTGGTGAAGAATCAATAAATATAGTAAATAGTATTTTTGATAAAGATTTAAATAAAAAAGATTCTCATACTATAACTTATGGACATATAATAGAAAATAATGAAATAATAGATGAAGTAATGGTAACAATTATGAAATCACCTAAAACATTTACAAGAGAAGATATGGTTGAAATAAATTGTCATGGATCTATTTCAACAACAAATAAGATACTTGAAATTTTGTTGAGTAAAGGAGCAAGACTATCTGAACCTGGTGAATTTACAAAAAGAGCATTTTTAAATGGAAGAATTGACTTAATTGAAGCCGAATCAGTAATGGATATGATAAATTCTAAGACAGAAAATGCTAGAAAACTTGCAATTAATGGTATAGATGGAAAAATATCAAAATTAATTAAAGATATAGTAAATAAATTAATTAACCTTAATGCTAATATAGAAGTTAATATAGATTATCCAGAATATGAAGATATAGAGATAGTTACAAAAAAAGAAATAGAAGATATTTCAAAATATATAAATGAAGAATTATCTAAATTACTTAATGAATCAGAAAATGGAAAAATAATAAAAGAAGGAATAAATACTCTAATTTTAGGAAGACCAAATGTAGGTAAAAGTTCAATACTTAATAAACTATTAAATGAAGAAAAAGCAATAGTAACAAATGTAGCAGGAACAACGAGAGATATTGTTGAGGGACAAATTAGAATAAATGGAGTATTATTAAATATAATAGATACGGCGGGAATTAGAAAAACAGATGATATCGTTGAAAAAATAGGTGTAGAAAAAAGTATTAATTTAATAGAAAATGCAGACTTAATAATATTAGTTTTAAATAATAATGAAGAAATTACAAAAGAGGATTTAAATTTATTAGAAATAACAAAAGATAAAAAAAGAATAATAGTAATAAATAAAATTGATTTAGATGCTAAAATAGATTTAAATATCTTTAAAGATGAAAAAATAATAAAAATATCAGCTTTAGAAGAAATTGATGAATTAAAAGAAGAAATAAGTGATATATTTAAACTTGATGAATTAAATAATAAAGATTTTACGTATTTATCAAATTCAAGACAGATATCGCTTGTAAAACAAGCAATCAAAATTGCAAAAAATTTATCAAAATCTTTAAAAGAAGATATTCCAATAGATATACTTGAAATAGATATTAAACAAATCTGTGAAATATTAAATGAAATAATAGGTGAAAGTTATGATGAAAAATTAATAGATACATTATTTAGTAACTTTTGTTTAGGAAAGTAGGAAATATGAAAAATATAGCTATAATAGGTAGTGGGAGTTTTGGATGCGCACTTGCGTATGTATTAAGCAAAAAGAAAGATAATAATATCAAAATATGGTCATATAAAAAAGAAGAATGTGATTTAATAAACAATGAACATAAAAGTATGTATTTAAAAGATTTATTTTTAGATAAAAATATAAAATGTTATACAAATTATGAAGAAACTTTAATTGATAGTGAATATATAGTTATTGCAACACCATCTAAAGTTGTAAGACAAACCTGCATAGATATAAAAAAATATGTAACAAATCAACAGATAATAATCTCATCAAAGGGATTAGAAGAAAAAACAAATAAGATATTATCAGATGTAGTAAAAGAAGAATTACCAAAATGTGAAATATCCGTAATATCAGGTCCATCACATGCTAATCAAATTATAAATGATATGATAACAGTTATTGAATATTCAGGTAATAAGAAGATAAAGGAATTATTTGAAACAGACAATTTTAAACTTGAAAATAATGAAGATATAATAGGAATACAAATAGGTGGAGCATTAAAAAATGTTGTGTCAATCGCAAGTGGAATATTTGAAGGATTAGGATATGATACAAATACATTATCTTTTATAATAACTAAAGGATTAAATGAGATAAAAGAAATAGGAATAAAACTAGGTGCAAAAGAAAGCACATTTTATAATTTGTCAGGATTAGGAGATTTATTAACAACATCAATAGGAAATGATAGTAGAAATAAAAGGGCAGGAATATTACTATCTAAAGGTAAGAAAAAAGATGAAATAACCAAAGAAATAGGTATGGTTATAGAAGGTTTTGATAATATAGATTCATCATATAATTTGATGATTAAGTATAATTTAGATTTAAATTTAATAAAAAATTTATATAATTTATTAAACGATTATATTGATATAAATGAGTTTGTAAATAATATTAAAAATGTATAAAAATATACATTTTTTTACATTGTTATAAAACAAAAAATTGACATTAAAATTTAAAAAAATGTATACTACTATATAGTAGGTGTAAAATGTTTAAAAAAAATTTGAAGGAAAAGAAAAAAAGCTTTAAATATGTATTATTTCGTTCATTATTTATAGAGTTAATAATTTTATTAGCTTTTTTCCTTGTTTCTTTTATTTCATATAAATGTATTTATAATAATGTAAAAAAAGAGGTAATACTAGAAATAGGAACAAAAGAAATAAAAATACAAAGTTTCTTCAAAGATGGAAAATCTCCAAAAGATAGTTATTTTGTAACTAATGTAAAAAAAATAGACACTTCAAAAGTATCAAACTATAATATAAAAATAAAATATAATAACATTACTAGAAATGTAAATTTATATATTAAAGATACAACACCTCCAAAAGTAAAATTTAGAAATTTGGAAAAAGATATAGATTATAAAATTAATGCGGAAGATTTTATTGTTAGTAAAAGTGATAGTTCAAAAATTCTTGTAAATATCATAAATAAACCAAAAATCACCAAGTTTGGAAATTATAAAATAATTATAGAAGTAAAAGATATATATGGGAATAGTACTAGAAAGACCTGCAACTTAAAAATAAAATTATTAAATGAAAAAATTGAAAAGGAGTTAGGTGATTTACTAACAAAAGAAGAAATTTTATTAAATTCTAATAAAAATGGAGATTTAATAAATCAAGAAATATTAGATAAAATAAATTCTTCTCCACCTGGAGAATATAATATACCAATAAAATATAATAATGAAAATTATAATGTAAAAATAATAATAAAAGATACAACACCTCCAGAATTAAAATTACGTAATGTAACTATATATTATGGTCAACACATAAATAAAGATTCCTTTATTGAGTACGTATATGATAAACAAGAAGGAGTTGAAACAAATTTAAAAACTGATATAAATAACAATATAGGTCAACAAGAAATTATAATAGAAGCTATAGATAAAAGTGGAAACAAAACAGAACAAAAATGTACCTTAAATATAATAAAAGATGAAGTTGGTCCTAGTATTAATGGATTAACTACAATAACTATAAATAAAAATACAAATATTGACTATAATTCAGGAGTAAGCGCTTACGATGCAAAAGATGGCTATGTTAGTTTTTCTGTAGATAGTAGTAGTGTAAATACGGCTGTTTTTGGTACTTATTATGCAACTTATTATTCCGAAGATAAAAGTGGAAATAAAACATACAAAAAAAGAAAAATATATGTTGAACATGACCAGTTTGATACATCAGAAAAATTTAATGAATTTTATAATAATTATTTAGTTGGCAAAGATGTAACAGGAATAGTTAGTACAATAAGAAATATGATAAAGTATAATTCAAATTGGGGAGGCTCGGATCCAATTTGGTATGGTTTAACTGAAAAAAAGGGAAATTGTTATGTACATGCATTGTTAGTAAAACAAGCTCTTGATAAACAAGAAATTCCAAATTATTTGATTTATACAACAGATAAAACTCATTATTGGAATTTAGTTAAAATAAATGAAGTATATAGGCATTTTGATTCAACACCAGGAAATCATATAATGGGTCCTGCAACAGATATTGAAAAATTAAGTAGTGCAAGTATGAAAGGTAGAGTGTGGGATCAATCCATATTTCCACTTGCAGAATAGGAGATTTTATGAATATTTTTATATTAATATTTAGTATACTAATTTATGCCAGTTTTGGTATATATAATTTAATTTATATATTATTAAGTACATTAATATCCTTTTTTAGTGCGAAAACATTGAAAAAATCAAAAAGAAAAAAATTAATATTGATTGTAATTATATTAAATATATTATTACTTTTATTTTTCAAACTATATATATACAACAATTTCTTTGGAATTTTTGAAAAAACATCAATAATTGTTCCTATTGGAATATCATACTATACTTTTCAAATAATTTCATACTTAATTGATGTATATAACGAAAAAATAGATGCCGAAACAAATTTATTTAATTTCTTATTATATGCACTATATTTACCATATTTATTTATAGGCCCAATATCAAGATATTCTCAATTGGGTAATCAATTAAAAAAGAAAAAGAAGATAAAATTAGAAAATTTCATTTATGGGTTTATGCGAATACTTTTTGGATTATTTAAAAAAGTTATAATTGCTCAAAGAATCATAGTGATAATAAATTATATTGTAGAAAATAATTTTACGGGATCGTATGTATTATTATCGTGTTTGTTATATTCTATACTTATATATTGTGATTTTAGTGGAGGAATTGATATAGTATTAGGAGTATCAAATTTATTTGATATAAAATTAGTAGAAAATTTTGATAGTCCTTATTTATCAGAAAATTTGAAAGAATTTTGGAAAAGATGGAATATTACATTATCAAATTTTCTAAAAGATTATGTATACATTCCATTAGGGGGAAATAGAGTAAGTAAAATACGAAATAATATAAATATTTTAATAACTTTCTTTGTATCTGGAATATGGCATGGAATAAATTATATTTTGTGGGGTTTATTAAATGGTATTATATTAATTATAGAAAACAATAAAAAAAGTAAAAATAGAATTTTAAATATTATATTTAATTATATAATAGTTTCTTTGTTATGGATATTTTTCATTTATCCAAATTCTATTGAAGCACTTACAAAATTGTCAACAATATTTTATGAATTTAATTATATAAGTTTATTTAAAAATTTATTTATTTTTGGTTTGGAAATATCAGATTATTTAATATTAATTATATCTATAGTTATTATTATGATATTTGATATAAAAAAATTAAGAATAAAAGAAGAAATTAAGAAGATGACAACGAATAAAAAGATAATTATAATTTTAATTTTATTTCTATTAGTTATTACTTTTGGAAGATATGGTATAGGATTTAATGTTAACGAGTTTATTTATAGTAAATTTTAGGAGGTAGTATATATGAAGTATATAAAAACTTTTCTTATAATATTTTCTTTTACACTTATATTTATATTTTTAAATATTCTTTTTTCTCCAAAATATGCAACAAATCTAATAGAGGGATCAATGATATCAGAATACTACGATGAAGAAGTTCCTCATGATGTAATTTTTATAGGAGATTGTGAAGTATATGCAAATTTTTCTCCTATTGTTATGTATGAAGAAGAAGGAATTTCTTCTTATGTAAGAGGTACACCTCAACAATTGATATGGCAATCTTATTCTATATTAAAAGAAACTTTAAAATATGAAAAGCCAAAAGTAGTGGTATTTAATGTTAATTCTATGAGATATAATAAGCCTGTAAGTGAAGCTTATAATAGGTTAACAATAGATAAAATGAAATGGTCAAAAGAAAAAATAGAAATTATAAATAATTCAATGTTAAAAGATGAAACTTTTATCTCCTATTTATTTCCAATAATAAGGTATCATTCTAGATATGACAAATTAACAAAAGAAGATTTTGAATATTTATTTAAAAGAAAAAAAAATACACATAATGGTTTTTTAATAAATACTAATGTAAAACCTTATACTTCACTACCTTCAAAAAAAATTCTTTCAAATTATAGTTTTTCAGATATAGATTATTCATACCTTGACAAGATTGTTTCTTTATGTAAAAAAAATAATATAGAATTAATACTTATAAAAGCACCTAGTTTATATCCATATTGGTATGAAGAATATGAAACACAAATTCAAGAATATTCAAGGAAAAATAATTTACAATATTATAATTTTGCCAGTATATCAAATGAAATAGGGATAAATTATAATTTAGATACATATGATGGAGGTTTACATCTTAATTTATCAGGTGCAACAAAATTATCAAAATATTTTTCAAATATATTAAAAGAAAACTACGATTTGATAGATTATAGGAAAAATGAAAAAATTAATAAAATATATCAAAAAAAGATAAATATGTATTACAATGATATAAGATATTGAAGGAGGATTCTATGAAAAAAATAAAACAAATTTTTATAACATTATTTTTAATAGGAGTATTATTTGGTTGTAATTATAATCAAAAACAAAAAGATGAAATTCAATTATATGAATTTGAACATAATGGAAAAACGATGAAATTAGGAGAAGTTTTTTCAATAGAAAAATATGGACAACCTGAAGATTATACAGAGGTTGAGTCTTGCGCATTTGAAGGACTTGATAAAACATTTAATTATGGAAGTTATGAAGTTACAACATTTTCTGATAATGACAAAGATAAAATATATTCAATTTATTTTTTAGATGAAAATGTAAAAACTAAAGAAGGAATAAAAATAACTGATTCATTTGATAAAATGAAAAAAACATATGGAGATGATTATGAGAAAATAGATAATATGTATACATATACAAAACAAAAAACACAATTAAATTTTATTATTAACAATAATGAGATAACAAGTATTGAATATTTATATGCTGTACAATAGCAATAAAAATGTATAAAAACATTATTAATACACATCATAATTTAAAGTAATGAAGGTGTTAAAATGTATTTATATATTTTTTTTCAAATAATTTTCTTAATTATAATTATCATTAATTTTGTAAATAGTACGAATTTTGATATTATTAAGATTTTTCCTACATTGATAAGTATTATATATATTTTAATAAACAGAATTAAATCAAATAAAGTAAATTTTTACTTAACTTTATCTTTAATATTTTCTTTTTTAGCAGATATCTTTTTTATATTAATAAAAAAATCAGTATTAGGAATATCTTCTTTTATAATAGTTCAGATATTTTATTTCTTTTTTATTAAAGATAAATCAAATAAAATCTTATTACTATCAATAATAAATTTTATTATATGTTTAATACTTGATAAAAAAATATTGATAGTTGAGGCTATATTATATGGTTTAATAGTAATTATAAATATATTTTTAACGATTAAAAAAATAAGATTAAAAAGAATATCAATATTATTTTTAGTTGCTATATTATGTCTTTTAGTATGTGATATAAATATTGTAATTATAAGAAAATTTGATTTATCTACAAATTTAAAAATTATTTGTCATTGCATAGAATGGACCTTTTATATTGCAAATTTAACATTGATATCTTTATTATCAAATAATAGTTAATTGTCTAAAATTAAATATTGTAGTATAATACATTTGCAAAAAGAGGGTGCAATAAATGAAGTATGAAGTAATTGTAGTTGGTGGTGGACATGCAGGATGTGAAGCAGTACTTGCTTGCGCAAACAAAGGTCATAAAACTTTACTTGTTACAGGTAGTAAAGATACAATAGCAATGATGCCATGTAATCCATCAATTGGTGGTTCTGCAAAAGGTATTGTAGTAAGAGAAATAGATGCACTTGGTGGATATATGGGAAAAGTAGCAGATAAAACTTTAATACAAATGAAAATGCTTAACTCAAGTAAAGGCCCAGCAGTAAGATCTCTTAGAGCACAAGGAGATAAAATAACTTATCCAAAAGAAATGCTAAGAATAATAGAAGAAAATAAAAATATAGACATACAAGAAGAAATTGTAGAAGATTTAATAGTAGAAAACAATAAAATAAGAGGTATTAAATTATCCACAGGAAAAGAAATAATGTGTGATGCTGTAATATTAACTACAGGAACATATATGAGATCAGATATATTAGTAGGAGAAAAAAGAACATCTAGTGGACCAATATCTAATCCAACAGAAAAAGACTTATCTAAAACAAAAGCCACAAGACCTTCATTATATTTAAGTAAAAACTTAGAAAAATTAGGATTTAAACTTATAAGATTAAAGACAGGAACACCTCCTAGAATTAAAAGAAGTACTATAGATTTTTCAAAAACTAAAAGAGAAGATGGAGATAGTAAACTTTATACATTTTCATTTGATGATGCACCATATTATTCTATAGAAAGTCAAGAACCATGTTATTTAACTTATACAACAAAAGAAACACATAAGATAATAAGAGATAATTTAAGTAGATCAAGTATGTATGGAGGCTTTCATGAAAATTTAGGAACTGGTCCTAGATATTGTCCTTCAATAGAAGATAAAGTAGTTAGATTTGCAGATAAAGAAAGACATCAATTATTTTTAGAACCAGAAAGTTTATATTATGATGATATATATTTACAAGGTTTTTCAACAAGTATGCCATATGATGTTCAAGAAGAAATGGTTCATAGTCTACCAGGATTAGAAAAAGCAAAAATACTTAGGTATGCGTATGCGATTGAATATGATGCGATAGATTCAAGAGATTTAAAACAATCACTAGAAACAAAAATAATAGAAAATTTATTTACTGCAGGGCAGATAAATGGAACTAGTGGATATGAAGAGGCTGCAGGGCAAGGATTAATCGCTGGAATTAATGCATCGCTAAAATTAGAAAATAAAGATCCATTGATACTTAAAAGAGATGAAGCATATATTGGTGTACTTATTGATGACTTAGTAACTAAAGGTGTTAAAGATCCATATAGACTTTTAACTTCACGTGCAGAATATAGGTTATTACTAAGACATGATAATGCAGATTTAAGACTAAGAAAATATGGATATGAAGTAGGTTTAATAAATGAAAAACAATATAATAAATTATTAAATAAAGAAAAAAATATAGAAAAAATATTACAAGAATTAAAAGAAATAAAAATAAAAGATGAAAAAAATATAAATGCATATGATTATTTAAAAAGAACAGAAGTATCTATTAGTGATATAAAAGAAAAATTAAGTGAAAAATTTGATGAAGTAGAACTTGAACAAGCAGAAATAATAGTTAAATATGAAGGATATATAAGAAAAACAAAAAAAGAAGCAGAAAAAATGAGAAAACTAGAAAATAAAAAAATACCCAAAGACATTAATTATGACAATATACCTAATTTGGCATCAGAAGCAAGAATTAAATTAAAAGAAATAAGACCAGAAAGTTTTGGACAAGCACTTAGAATAAGTGGAGTTAATCCATCTGACATATCAATACTATCAATTTATATGAAGAGGTATTTTAATGAAAATTAATGAATTTATAGAAAGTATAAAACAATTAGGTATAAATATAACTGATGACATGATAAATAAATTAAATAAATATTATGAGATGTTAATAAGTTGGAATGAAAAAATAAATTTAACATCTATTACACAAAAAGAAGAAGTTTATTTAAAACATTTTTATGATAGTTTAACTTTAATAAAGTCATATGATTTAACTAAAAATATATCTATTTGTGATATAGGAACAGGTGCAGGATTTCCTGGATTAGTTCTAAAAGTTGTCTTTCCAAATCTTAACGTAACATTAGTAGATGCATTAAATAAAAGAGTAAAATTTTTAAACGAAGTAATAAAAGAATTAAATTTAAAAAATATAGTTGCAGTTCATCAAAGAGCAGAAGACTTTGCAAAAGAAAATAGAGAAAAATTTGATATAGTTACTTCGCGAGCAGTAGCTAAACTAAATATTTTAAATGAAATATGTCTTCCAATGGTAAAAATAAATGGCTACTTTATACCTATGAAAGCAAATATAGAAGATGAAATAAATCTATCAAAAAAATCTATACAAGAACTAAATTATAATATAGAAGAAGTTATATCATTTACTTTACCGAAAGAAAATAGTATTAGAAATCTAATAAAAATTAAAAAAATAGGAAAAACAAAAGAAAAGTATCCTCGTAATTTTGATAAAATTAAAAAAAATCCATTGTAAAAAATGGATTTTTATTGTAAACTAATATTATATAAGAATAAAAGGGTGAGTAGTATGAATCAAGCAGAGAAAGAGATTGTTCAAGTATCTTTAGATGATATAATTCCAAATAGGTTTCAACCAAGATTATCTTTTGATGAACAAGGATTAAATGAACTTGCACAGTCAATAAAACAACATGGTATAATTCAACCATTAGTACTTAGAAAAGTCGGAAATAAATATGAGATAATCGCAGGAGAAAGAAGATATAAAGCATCATATATTGCAGGTCTTTCAACTGTACCAGCAGTAATAATCAATTTAAATGATAATGAATCTGCAGAAGTAGCTATTGTAGAAAATATTCAAAGAAGAGATTTATCTCCAATAGAAGAGGCTAAATCATATAAAAAATTACTTGACAGAGGATATTTAACTCAAGATCAATTAGCAACAAGAATGGGTAAAACACAAGCTACAGTTTCTAATAAATTAAGACTTTTAAATTTAGATCAAGAAGTTCAAGATGCTTTATTAAATAATAAAATATCAGAAAGACATGCAAGAAGTCTTCTTAGATTAGATGATAAAGAACTTCAAAGACAAGTATTAAAAGAAATAATAGAAAAAAGATTGAACGTTAGAGATACAGAAGAGTTAATAAATGAAAAATTACAACCAAAAAAAGAAGATCTTGAATTTATTAAAATTTCAAATTTAACACCTAGTAAAAATGATAAAAATTTTGAATTTCCAGAGTTATTTAAAAATAACTATGAATCTAACGATAATGAAATAGACTCTATATTAAATAGTATAAATATTCCAAATTTAGATGAAGAAATAGAAGTTATTGAAGATGAACCAGAAACAAATGATGAAATAATTAATTTAGATGAAATATATAAGTTTAATAAAAAAGATATAGATGTAGTCATTGATAAAATAGATAAATTATTAACTGAAATTAAAAAACTAGGATTTTCTGTAAAATTAGATAAATATGATTTTGATGAAATATATCAATTTGTAATAAAAGTAGATAAAGAATAAAAAATGAAAATAATCTTATTCAGTATCATCATACTCAGTAGGTTGTGTACCTTTTAAATAGTACACAACTTTTTTTCTAGGTGATGAGTTAGTTGCAAGTTTTCCATTTAGTGGATTAACAATTACAGATATTACATTTTTAGGTTTTTCATACCAAGAATCTTCTTTATCTCTTAAATAGTTTTCTATAGTATCAGCCCATATATTTTTAGCATATTTCATATCTTTACTTTTTATTTCTTTATTATTATCATAACCAACCCAAACACTTAAAGTATAATCTTTATTATATCCTACAGTCCAAGAATCAGCACTAGTAGTACCAGTTTTGATTGCATATGTTTTAGTTAATTTAGGTTTAATAGCTAAACAAGTAGGTGATGTATAACTAGATAAAGTATTATCATAACAATTATTAAGTAAGGAACTAAGAATAAATGTATAGTTTTTATCTAAAACTTGTTTAGTATAATTTTTGTGCTTATAAATTGTGTTTCCTTTTTCATCTTCTACTTTTCTAATTAAATATAAATTATTTCTTTTTCCTTCATTAGCAAGAGTTGTATATGCTTTTGTAAATTCTAAAATATTTAATTCTGTTGTTCCAAGAGGCAAAGATACATTTTTAGGAAGTCTTGTAGAAATACCAGCCTTTTTAGCTACATTAATTAGTTCTTCTTCACCTAAAAACAAATGAGTTTTAATTGCATATATATTATCTGAATATGCAATAGCAAGAGTTAATGGTATAGGATAATTAGCATATATGTCTGCATAATTAGATGGACTATATGTTTGTTTATTATCTAAAGAAAATGTTGTAGGTTCAGATAAAAAAGTAGAAGAAGCATTAAATCCATTTTCAAGTGCTGCATAATATAAAAATGGTTTCATAGTAGATCCAACTTGTCTTTTAGAATACAAAACTCTATTATATTGGCTTTTTTCATAATTAACTCCACCTATAAGAGCAATAATTTTACCAGATTTATTTTCTACCATAACACTAGATGCTTGAATTTCATTATTATCTGTTATATTAGAATTTACAGAATTTTCTAAAGATGTTTGTGCATCTAAATCTAAATTAGTATAAATTTTTAAACTATTTGAATCTAAATAATCATTTGGAATTACATTTAAATCTTCAAGTTCACTCATAACAGCATCTTTATAATACATTAATGTAGATAAATTTAAAGTATCTTTTTTTCCATAATAAGAAAGTTTAATATTATAAGCAGCATCTGCTTCTTTTTTTGTTATATATCCATTATTAACCATAGTATCAAGTATTATTCTTTGTCTTTCTTTTGCCTTTTTTTCATTATTTATAGGAGAATATTCTTGGGGAGATCCAGGTATACCTGCAAGCATTGAAGATTCTGCTAAAGATAAATTTTCAGCTCCTTTATTAAAATAATATTGTGCCGCATTTTGTATTCCCATTACCCCATTACCGTAATTAATAGTATTTAAATATCCCTCTAAAATTTGATCTTTAGAGTAATTTATTTCAAGTTTTAAAGCAAGCCATGCTTCTTTTATTTTTCTTTCCCAATTTCTATCAAAATTTAAGTATAAATTTCTAGCATATTGTTGAGATATAGTAGATGCTCCTTCAACAATATTTTTATTTTTAATATTATTATATATTGACTTAATAATTCTTATATAATCAAAACCATTATGAGAATAAAATCTTTTATCCTCAATCGATATAGTTGCATTTATTAAATCTTTATCAATTAAATTAAGACTTATCCATTCTTTAGATCCATTTCCTTTAAAAAAAATTTCATTATTTTTATCATATAAGATTATATTATTAGTTTTTTTTAAGTCAATTTTGGGTGTTAATTTAATATAAAAATATATAGTTGTAAATAAAATGCATATAAAAAAACTAAAAAAAACAAAAAATTTAAGTAGTATTCTTCTTATTTTCATTAAAATCACCATAAATTCTATTTTTATTATGTAAAAAAAATAGAAAAATATAAGTGCAATTTTAATATATATATGATATAATTCTCCTAGAAAAAAGTTTGGTGATTCTTATGAATTATGTAATTAATTTTTCAATTCAAAATAATGATGAGAAAATAGTAAAGAAAAATATAAACACAAAATATAAAAATAATGAATTATCTTTTAAATATGATAATGAAAGTATAAAAATAACTATTAAAAAAGATAATATAATTATGTATAAGGAAAATAATGAATCAATTTTAACTTTTAATTTTATAAAAAATAAAGAAACAGAAAGTAAATATTTTATCAAAAGTCTTAATTTTTATATAGATACTAAAATAAAAACAAATAAATTGGAAATAAAAAAAGATAGACTATATATTGAATATGAGTTATATTTACAAGATGAATACTCAGGAAAATTTATATATGAAGTAAATATAAAGGAGGTGTAAAAATGTTAAATTTTAAACAAGAAATAACAGATTTAATATCAGAAGTAATATCAATACAAAAAGATATGATATATCAAAATATATCTTTAATAAAAGAAAAAGATAAAGGTGATTATACTTTTCCTTGTTTTACTTTATCAAAACAGTTAAAAAAATCTCCTAATCAAATATCTGAAGAATTAAAAGAAAAATTAAAACTTCCAAAATTTATAGAAAAAGTTGAAAGTGTAAATGGATATTTAAATTTTTATATAGATAAAGAATATTTAACAAAAGAAGTTTTCAAAGAATATGAATTAAAAAGGCAAGATTATGGCAAATCAGATATAGGAACAAATAAAACAGTATTAATAGAGTATTCTTCACCAAATATTGCAAAACCATTTCATATAGGACATTTAAGAACAACTGTAATAGGACATGCATTATATAATATATATAAATTTTTAGGTTATAATACCATTGGTATTAATCATTTAGGCGATTATGGGACTCAATTTGGTAAATTAATAGAAGCATATAAAATGTGGGGAAAAGAATATAATTTACAAGAAAATGCAATGGATCAAATGGTAGATATGTATGTAAGAATAAATAAACTATGTAGTGAAGATGAAAATGTATTAGAAAGATGCAGAGAAAATTTTAGACTTTTAGAACAAGGAGACAAATATTGCGTAGACTTGTGGAATAAGTTTAAAGACCTAAGTATGATAGATTTTGAAAAAATATATAAGTTGTTAGACATAAAATTTGATTCATATAAAGGAGAAGCATCTTATGCAAAAAATATGGAAGAAATAATAAATAAACTAGAAAAAAATGGAAAATTAATAGAATCAGAGGGTGCAAAAATTGTAAATTTAGAAGATGCAGGAATAAAAACCCCTTGTATAGTTCAAAAGGCAAATGGATCATCTATTTATGCTACACGTGATTTAGCTGCTATTATGTATAGGGCTAAAACTTATGACTATGATAAAAGTATTTATGTTACAGGATATGAACAAGATCTTCATTTTAAACAAGTATTTGAGGTAGCAAAATATCTAGATTTAGACGAAAAATACATAAAAGGGTTAATACACGTATCTTATGGAATGTATCGTTTAAAAGAAGGAAAAATGTCTACAAGAAAAGGAAATTTCATAAAATTAGAAGATATATTAAATGAATCAATCACAAAAGCAAAAGAAATAATAGAAGAAAAAAATCCAAACTTAGATAATAGTGATGATGTAGCACAAAAGGTTGGAATAGGGGCAGTTATATTTAGTGATTTATATAATTCTAGAATAAAAGATGAAGTTTTTGATTTAGATGAAATGCTTTCATTTCAGGGTGAAACATGTCCTTATATTCAATACATGTATGTAAGAATTAAAAGCATAATTGAAAAATCTAATGAAAATGTATTGCTAAAAGATATAAACTATAGTAAACTTAATGACGAACTATCATATAATATAGTTAAATTGCTTTATAATTTTACTGATGTAGTAATTCAAGCATCAAATAAAAATGAACCATATATAGTATCTAGATATTTAATTGATTTAGCACAAGCATATAGTTTATTTTATAATCAAAATAAAGTATTATCAGATGATATTGAAGAAAGAAAAGCAAGATTATATCTAATAGATATGGTTGGTAGTGTATTAAAAACAGGATGTGGATTACTTGGTATAAAGATGCCAGATAAAATGTAAAGTCATAAAATTATATAATACATATACATATAATGAATATTTATAAATGAAAGGATTAATATTATGAGTATAAGAAAAAAAGAAAAACTAGATTTAGAATTAATGAGTTATACAGATATAGCTTATGAAATAATAAAGGAAGATAAAAAACAATATAATACTCCAAATTTATTTAAGGAAGTATGTAATTTACTTGAAATGAGTGAAGAGGAGTTTGAATCAAAAATAGGTGATTTCTTTACTGCTCTTTCAACAGATAAAAGATTTATCTTAATTGATAGTGTTAATTGGGATTTAAAAGAAAATCATGTTGTAAAAGTAGTTGTAGATGAAGGCGAAGATGAAGTCGTTGATGAAGATTCTGAAGATAATGAAGAACAAGATGTTGAAGATAGTGAAGAAGATTCAGTAATTGAAGATGATTATAGTGATGATGATATTGATGACTTACCTGATGATGAATTAGAAGATTTATCAATAGTAGACGAAGAAGAATTAGAAGAATAGGTGAAAAAATGATAGATAGATTAGAAGCTACTTTAGCAAGATACAATTTCTTAACTGAAGAATTAAGTAAACCAGAAGTTTTAAGTGATGTTAAAAAGATGACTACTCTATCTAAAGAACAATCATCACTTACGGAAATAATAGAAAAATATAAAGAGTATAAAAGAATACAAGAAGATATAACAGAAGCAAAAGAAATGTTAAATGATAAAGAGATGGCATCTTTTGCTAAGGAAGAATTATCAAATTTACAACAGCAAAAAGAAGATGTAGAAAAGCAATTAGAAGTATTACTATTACCTAAAGATCCAAATGATGACAAAAATATAATTGTTGAAATAAGAGGAGCCGCAGGAGGAGATGAAGCAAATCTTTTTGCAGGTGATTTATTTGATATGTACTGCAGGTATGCAGAAAACATGGGATGGAAAGTTGAAATAATAAATGAAATAGAAGGAACAAGTGGAGGATATTCACAAATTGAATTTGTAATAAAAGGAGATAGTGTATATTCAAAATTAAAATATGAATCAGGAACACATAGAGTTCAAAGGGTTCCAACTACAGAATCACAAGGAAGAGTTCACACATCAACAGCGACAGTAGCAGTTCTTCCAGAAGTTGAAGATATAGATATAGAAATAAAAGAATCAGATTTAAGAATAGATGTATATAGAAGTACAGGAGCAGGAGGACAAGGAGTAAATACAACAGATAGTGCAGTTAGAATTACATATTTACCAACTAATACAGTTGTTACTTGTCAAAATGAAAGAAGTCAACTTAAGAACAAAGAAAGAGCAATGCAAGTGTTAAAAAGCAAAATATATGAAGATTTACAAAAACAACAAAATGCACAAATAGAAGATGAAAGAAGAAGTAAAATAGGTACAGGAGATAGAGCAGAAAAAATAAGAACATATAATTATCCACAAAATAGAGTCACTGATCATAGAATAAATTTAACAATAATGCAGCTTGATAGAGTCATGCAAGGTAAGTTAGATGAAATAATAGAAGCATTAATAAATGAAGATCAAAGAAGAAAATTAGCAGGAGAATAATGACAGATTTAGAATATTTAGAAAAAAATGTAGATAAAAAGAATTTAAAAAAAGCTAAACGAAAACTAGAAAAGGGTATTCCTGTACAATATATTATTGGTAATGTAGATTTTTATGGATATAAGATAAATGTTAATAAAAATGTACTTATTCCAAGATTTGAGACAGAAGAACTAGTAGAAAATACATTGAAATATATAAATAAATATTTTAAGGGAAATATAGAAGTTTTAGATATAGGAACAGGATCAGGATGTATATCAATTGCATTAAAAAAACAAAATGAAAAGATAAATATAACTGCAACAGATATATCAAAAAAAGCCTTAAAAGTAGCAAAACACAATTCTAAAAGAAATAATGTTAACATAAATTTCATTCATACAAATTTATATGATGGTATAAATAACAAATTTGATTGTATAATAAGTAATCCACCATATATTTCATATGATGAAAAAATAATGGATATAGTATATAATAATGAACCTCATATTGCTTTATTTGCAGATAACAAAGGTTTATATTACTATGAAGAAATATTAAGAAATATAAATAAAATAATAAATGATAAATATCTAATATGTTTTGAAATAGGTATGAATCAGGCAAAAGATATTATATCTATTATAAATAAGTATTTAAAAAATCCAACAATAGAAGTAAAAAAAGATTTACAACAAAGAGATAGAATGATATTTATACATAATTTTGAATAAAAAGAAATAAATCATCCATAAGTATTTTGAAAGGATGATTTTTTTATGAAAAAAGTAATAATATTAGTAATATCAATTATCTCACTAATATTTGTATATAATAATATAAATAAAGCAGAAGATATAATTCCTGATGAAGCTATAAGATTTAGAGTAATAGCAAATAGTAATACTATATATGATCAAAATATAAAGTTACAAATAAGAAATGTTGTTCAAAATAAAATATTTGAGTTACTAAAAGGTAAAACTACTTTAGAAAGTACAAGAAAAGTATTAAAAGAAAATATAAATGAAATAGAAAATCTTGTAAAAGAAACATTAGAAAAATTAAATTATGATAAAAAATATGAAGTTAATTACGGATATAATTATTTTCCAAAAAAAGAATATAAAGGAATAGAATATAAAGAAGGAAAGTATGAATCACTTGTTATAGCACTTGGTGAAGCAAAAGGAGATAACTTTTGGTGTGTATTATTTCCACCGTTATGTTTAGTAGAAGTTTCTGAAGAAGAAACAACAGATGCAGAGTATACTTTTTTTGTTAAAGAATTAATAGATAAATTTTTTAAATAAAGACTTATTCATAAGTCTTATTTTTATGCAAAAATATTTGACAAATACAGTAAGTTATGTTATTATAGACCTCGTCAATTTGAAAGAGGGGGATTAATATGCCAAATAATAAAGCAAATAAACCAAAATCTACAGTAAAATTAACAACTTTAGAAGATATAAAAGAACAAATAGAAAATTTAAGAGGACAATATATTTCTGCAAAAAGAAATAATGATACAAGAAAGATTGAATATCTAGAAAAGGAGTATAAAGAATTAAGAAAAATACTTTTTAGTAATGAAAGATATTTCAAAAAATTAGATGAAGAAGAATTAGAAAAAATCATTGAAACAACAAACAATGAAAAAGAAAAGGAATATGCTGAAAGTAAAATTAATCAAAAAAATGTTTACTCTTCAAGTAATAGATATATTAAAAATATAGATAAATCAACATCTCTTAATAAACTTATAAAGAGAAGAAGATTTAAAAAATGTATTTTAGGATTTTCAATAGGAGCAGCATTAGTTGCTGGGGTATTTGGTATTAAACAATTAAACAATAATAAAAATGATCATAAAACAATGCAAACTAGTACAGAAATAACAACACAAGATAATCAATATAATGATAATATAACAGATAGTAATAGTATGCAACAAAATACAACTCAAGTTGAAACAAATACAACTCAAATTCAAGAAAATACAATACAGAATCAACAAAATTCAACATCAACAGAAAAATATACTATAGTAACACCAAATAATTCTGTAAATCAAAATAATAGTAATTCTAATAATGGTTCTATTAATAGTAATCCTAATAACAATGGAAGTAACATTAATTCAGGATATTTCTCAAATCCTAAACCATTAGATCCAGGTATTGGTGATAATAAACCACAAACACATGTAATTCCACAATCAACAACAGAATCAGCACCAGCGGTTGATTATCCTTTTAATAATAATCAAAATTCAACATCAAAACAAGAAACAACAGAAGAAACAGTAACAACAGAAGAAAAAGCACCAGAAATACCAAAGGATATGCCAATAGAAGAAAATACATCAAAACCATCAACACAAGAAAATACATCAAAACCATCAAAACAAGAAAATACATCTGCACCATCAACACAAGAAACAACAGAAGAAACTATAACAACAGAGGAAATAATTATTGAAGAAGAAGCACCAAGTTATGATGATGATATGCCAATAGAAGATGATGAAGATGATGTAACTTATTATGGTTCAAATAGATTAACATATCATATGTAATTTTAAAGGAGGAATAAGAAATGACTAAAGAAAGAAAAAATGAATTAAGAAAAAAAATGTTAACTTCAACATTAATTGCAAGTATGTTTGCCTCTTTATCAGGTTGTGGTAAAACTAATCAAAATCAACAAACAACTACACAGCAATCTTCAACAATACAACAAGAACAAATTCAACAAGAAGATTCAAATAGTTATGAACAGTTAGCTATGCAGTCATATAGTCAATATAGAGAATTTTATGATTATATAGGTATAGATGTTATTCAAGTAGAAAACATGATAAAAATAATAAATGATGATTTAACAGGGTTAACTGAAGATGATTTAAATGATGCAATATATTTAATGGATCAAATAATTTTATCAGATACTTTAATACAAGCTATTGATAATACAAAAAATAATATTCCTTTAACCTTTACACCTGCGCAAGCTCCTACATTAACACCTTTTATAAATAATGAAGAAGTAAAACAAGATGTTCTTGAATATGAAGTATTAAGAGATTCTATACAACAATCTGCTGTTAATGGAAATATAACAGAACAAGATAAACAAAACTTAGCACATGCAATTGTTAAAATGGAAAAATCATACAATAATGATCAAGGACATATGAATAGCGAAGTTGATAGCGAAGGAATAAATTATGTAAAAAATTTATGTAATAGAAGATTAACATATTTAACAGTACTTGCAACAAATGGAACTAATATAATAGATTCAGAAGGAAATGATTTTAAAATTGCGATGACTGATGAAGAATCTGATAAACTTGCATTATATGAAAGCCTAGATAGAAATGGTCAAGAAATACCATTAGAATTAGCAAATGAAATTTTTCAAATTAAAGCAAGTTTAATATATACAAAATATGAAGAAGGTATGTGTTCAAATCAAGAGCAAATGTATGAAAAAATACAACAAAACTCTAATATGTCAAATACCCAATCAAAAAATAATGTATTAAAAAAAATTATGTAAATTTAGTATAATTAAAAAAAATTAATAAAAAGAAAATAATTATAGTTATAAAATACTCATTTTTGAGTATTTTTTCTTTTTATAAAATATGGTAAAATAAGATTAGAAAACATATATTAATATATCAGGAGGTAAATATGAAGATACTTAAAATTGATGGTGGAAGAAAGCTAAATGGTACAGTAAAAATAAGTGGAGCAAAGAATAGCGCAGTAGCTTTATTTCCAGCTGCAATATTATGTGATGAAAATGTACATATTTTAAATGTACCAAATATTTCAGATATAGATTCATTAAATTCCATATTAAAATATTTAAATGCAAAAGTAGAAAAAAAGTCACAAGATAGTTTTTATATTGCATCTTGTAATATAGAAAATAAGGAAATAACTGAAGATATGACTAGAAAATTAAGAGCTTCATATTACTTTATGGGGGCATTATTAGGTAAATATAAGAAAGCAGAAGTATCATTTCCAGGAGGATGTACAATAGGATCTCGTCCGATAGATTTACATTTAAAGGGATTTGAATCTTTAGGTGCCAAAGTAGAACAAAAAGGTAATAAAGTAATAATTACTGCAGATGAGTTAATAGGAAGCAATATATACTTAGATATAGCGAGTGTAGGGGCTACAATAAATATTATGTTGGCAGCAGTAAAAGCAAAAGGTGTAACGATTATAGATAATGCAGCAAGAGAACCAGAAGTAGTAAATATTGCCATGTTTTTAAATTCTATGGGAGCAAAAATAACAGGAGCAGGAACAAATACAATAAAAATAAAAGGGGTTCAATACTTAAAATCTTGTACGCATGAAGTTATTCCAGATAGGATAGAAGCTGCCACATATATAATGATAGGAGCCTTATTATCAGAAAATTTAACTGTAGAAAATATTATACCAGAACATCTGGAAGCACTAATTCAAAAATTACTTGAAATGGGTGTGGATTTGAAAATAGATGATGATAAAATATATGTTACAAATAAAAATAAACTAAAAGCGACTAAAGTAACTACCTTAGTTTACCCAGGTTTTCCAACAGATATGCAACAAATAATTGCAACTTTAATGACTCAAGCAACAGGAGAATCAAAAATAGAAGAAACAATATTTGAAAATAGATTTCAAAATTTATATGAACTTCGAAAAATGGGAGCAAATATAAAAGTAGTATCAAATAAAGGATATATAAAAGGTCCAACAAAATTAAAATCAGAAGATATAACAGCAACTGATTTGCGTGCAGGCGCAGGATTAGTTATAGCGGCATTAATTGCTGAAGGTGAAACAACTATAAATAATGCAGATTATATATTAAGAGGATATGAAAACATTGTAGAAAAATTAGAAAAATTAGGTGCTAAAATAAAACTTATCGAAATATAATTTATTAGTATAAAGGATGGGTTTAATGAAAATGAAAGTACTAATTGTTCTAATTTTCTTTTCTTTATTAGTTTTATTTACATATATTCATAATGAAAAAGAAGAAATAAATTATACTATAATTGGTGATAAAGATATTTTTTCAAATAATTTAATGTCAAAAAATTTTTCTGATTTAATATATGAAAAATTAATTGAACAAAAAGATTTTGGATTTTATAGTAAAGATTTTATTAGTAAAGATATAAGAATAACAGATTTAATAAATAATATAGACGATAATATTGAAATAGATGATATAACTATTCAAAATATTTTAAAGAGAACTAATTTGCTTGTACTAAATATAGGAAATAATGAAATAAATTATAAATTATCAAAATTAGATACTGATGAAAATAATGATAATATTGTATATGCCTATTTAGATGAAGTAATAACAGATTTACAAAAATTGATAGATAAGATAAAAAAAATAAATGATGGTAATATTATATTTTTAGGTTATTTTAATGATACTAATAATATAGATAACAACAAATATTACGATTATATAAATAAAAAAGTAAAAAATCTAATGACTAAAAAAAATATAATTTTTATTGATACATTTAGTATATTAAATAAAAATGAAGATTATTTAACAAAATCAAATTCAGTATATATAACAAATGATGGTAATTTGGCATTATTTAATAAAATATATAGTAAAATTGATGAATTGTACTTGCATAAAAAACATTAACTTGATATAATATAGAAGATTTTAGTAATTCTATAACTAAAAATTAGTTATGGCGGAAGGAGAAATAAAAATGGCAAAACAAGGAAATGTACAATATGTTGATGCGACTGTAACATGTGCATGTGGCGAAACATTTACAACAAAATCTACAAAAGAAAAAATCTCTGTAGAAGTATGTTCAAAATGTCATCCATTTTATACAGGAAAACAAAGTAGAACTTCAAAAGCAGGAAATGTAGAAAAATTTAATGCTAAATATGGATTTAAGACAAAAGAAAATAAATAATTAGGTAAGATACCTAATTTTTTTACTTTTTATGGTATACTATAATTAGAATGGAGAATGTATTATGAAAATAGGTATAATATCAGATCATAGAGGTTATGATTTAAAAAGCAAAATAATAAAAGAAATGAAAAATATAGAATTTATAGATTATGGAACTAATTCAAAAGAAAGTGTAGATTATCCAGATTATGCATTTAAGTTAGGGAAAGCAATAAATAATAAGAAAGTAGATTTTGGAATTGCAATATGTGGAAGTGGAATAGGAATGAGCATCGCATGTAATAAAGTTAAAGGAATAAGATGTGCAAGAGTAAATTCTATTAAAGATGTAATTATAACAAGAAATGATAATAACGCAAATATAATTTCATTTAGTAGTGAAATAAATTTGAAAAAAGTAAAAAGAATGATTGAAGAATTTATAAATACACCATTTTCTAATTTAGATAGACATGTTAGAAGAAATAATAAAATTAGTGAATATGAATTAAAAAACTAGCATATAATTTATTGGTGAAGACTATGAAGAAAATATTAGTAGTATTAGTGAGTATTATTATAGTACCTCTTATAATTACTAATTTTTTTTATGAATATGATGTAAAAAAATATATATCTGGTTTTAATTCAAATAAAACTGAACAAACTATAAGAGTATTAAAAGATAATAATATAGAAGTTTTAAATTTAGAAGATTATTTAATTGGAGTAGTATCTTCAGAAGTACCTGCAAGTTTTGAAGAAGAAGCAATAAAAGCACAGGCAGTCGCTGCAAGAACTTATGCATTAAAGCAAATTGAAAATAAAAAAGATTTACCATATGATGTAACTGATGATACACAAACTCAAGTTTATCAAACAGATGAAGAATTAAAAGAAAAATGGAAAGATAATTATGATAAATATATTAACAAAATAAAAAAATGTGTTAATGAAACAAAAGGTGAATATGTTACATATGATAATAAAATAATATATGCATTTTTCTTTTCTACAAGTAACGGTAAAACAGAAGATAATAAAAATGTATTTGGACAAGACTTACCTTACTTAAAAGTAGTAGATAGTAGTTTTGATGAAAATGAAACTAATAATTTTTATAGTGAAAAAACTTTTAATTTATCAGATTTTTACTCAAAATTAGGAATAGAATATAATGATAATTTAAATATAACAGATGAAAAAAGAACTGAATCTGGGAGAGTATCAAGTATAAAAATAAATCAAGTGGAATTTACAGGTAGAAATTTTCAAAATAAACTTTCACTAAGATCAAATGATTTTACAATAAAAAAAGAAAATAATACAGTAAAAATAACAACAAAAGGTTTTGGACATGGGGTAGGACTTAGTCAATATGGTGCGAATGCACTCGCTAAACAAAATAAAAATTATAAAGATATACTTAAATATTATTATCAAGGAACAGAAATACAAAAATTATAAAAAATATGTATAAAATTTAAATTTTTCACCAAACTTAAAATGAGGTGAAAAAATATGGAAAAAAAGAAATTAAAACCATTTGTAATGCCAGCTATTTATGGTGTAGCATTCGCAGCTTTATTAATGTCACTTGTTATGCTTGATAATTTACAAAATAAAAAAGTATCAAGTGATGATAATAATAATTATACATATGTTAATAACAGTATAATTACAAGTAACATTCCAGTAGTCGCAGAAGAGGTAACAATATTAAAACCATATTCTTCTGAAAAAGTACAAATATCAAAAGGATTCTATGATTCAAATTCAACAGATGAAGAAAAACAAAAAGCAATTATTTATTATAATAATACTTATATGCAAAATTCAGGTGTACTTTATAAATCAGATGAGAGTTTTGATATAATTTCAATATTAGATGGTACAGTGTTGGATGTAAAAAAGGATGAATTACTAGGAAACGTTGTAGAAGTAAAGCATTCAAATAATTTAATAAGTACATACGAAGGATTATCAACAGTAGATGTTCAAAAAGGACAATTATTGAATCAAGGAGATATAATTGGTAAAAGTGGTAAACTTGAACTTGGGGAAACATCAGAAAATTCTTTATTATTTGAACTTATAAAAGATGGTAAATATGTAAATCCAGTAAATTATTTTGATAAAAAGATAAGTGAAATATAAAATAATCATAAAATAATTATAAAATTATATATTTTATTATAGAGGTGTTTGATTGTGAATAATAAAATATATAAAAGAATACAAGAAGAGATTAATTATATATTAGATAAAAACATGACAATTAGAGAAATCGCTAAGATTATGAAAGTAAGTAAAAGTACAGTGCATAAAGATTTACACGAAAGATTATTTTATATAGATGAACAAAAATATAATAAAGTAGATAAAATTTTAAAAAAACATATTGAAACAAGACATATAAATGGAGGAAATGCAACAAAAATAAAATACGAAAAATTAAGAAAGGGATGATATCTTGTTAAGTAAAGATATTGGAATAGATTTAGGAACAGCAAATGTCTTAATATATGTAAAAGGGCAAGGTATTGTTCTTAATGAACCAAGTGTAGTAGCAATAAATTCAGAAACTAAAGAAGTATTAGCAGTTGGAGAAGAAGCACATCAAATGTTAGGTAGAACGCCAGGTAAAGTAAGTTCTATTAGACCATTAAAAGATGGAGTAATCGCTGATTTTGAACTTACACAAGCAATGTTAAATAATTTTATAAAAAAGATAAAGGCAAAAGGAATTTTTTCAAAACCAAGAATATTAATATGCTGTCCATCAAATATTACACAGGTTGAAAGAAATGCTATTAGGGAAGCAGCAGAATCAGCAGGCGCTAGAAAAGTTTATGTAGAAGAAGAACCAAAAGTAGCAGCAATAGGTGCAGGATTAGATATATCAAAACCATCTGCATCAATGGTAATTGATATAGGTGGGGGGACTACAGATATTGCAATATTATCTTTAGGTGATATTGTAACAAGTAAATCTATTAGGGTTGCAGGAGATTTATTTGATCAAGAAATAATAAAATATGTTAAAAATAAATATAAATTATTAATAGGAGAGAAAACTGCAGAGGATGTAAAAATAAAAGTTGGAACTGTCTATCCAGATGCTAAAAAAGAAAAGATGACAATAAGAGGAAGAGATTTAGTAACAGGTTTGCCAAATTCGATTAGTATATCTTCTAAAGAAGTAGAAGAGGCATTAAAAGACTCAGCACATAAAATTGTTACAGCTGCAAAGTCAGTATTAGAAGAAACAATGCCAGAGTTATCAGCAGATATAGTAAATAATGGTATAGTAGTTACCGGTGGAGGAGCACTTTTATCGGGCATAAGTGAACTATTAAAACAAGAATTAAAAGTTCCAATATCAATTGCAGAATCACCCCTTACCTGTGTAGCAGAAGGTACAGCAGTAATGCTTGATAATATAAAATTACTTGAAAAATAAGTTAAACACTTATTTTTTTTACTATGTTATGTTATAATTAATTTATAAATAGTAATATGGAGTTGTGATTATATGAGTAATAATTTATTAAACAACTTAAAGGTTATATTTATTGTGTTTGCTTTTGTAGCGTGCATAATACCTTTTATAAAAAAACTTGCAGTATATATAAATGCAGTAGATTTGCCAGGAGGAAGACATATACATAATAGAATAATGCCAAAATTAGGTGGATTAGCTATATTTTTTGGCTTCCTATTAGGATATATGCTATTTTGTAATCAAACTCCTCAAATGATATCAATATTAATAGGAGGAATAATTATATTAGTATTTGGAATATTTGATGATATAAAAAGATTGCCTCCATCAGTACAATTTGTTGGACAAATTGCGTCTGCTTGTGTAGTAGTATTCTATGGAAATATAGTGATGCAAGATGTATCTGCATATGGTTTATATTTAAATTTTGGAGTATTTGCCCCAATTCTTACAATTATATTTATAGTTGCCTTAATGAATTGTTTAAACTTCATAGACGGACTTGATGGTTTAGCAGGAGGAATTGCTACAATATTTTTTGTAACAATATCAATTATAATAAATTATACTGGAATATATAATGGACTTGATGCTTCATTATCATTAATAATGATAGGTGCAACATTAGGATTTTTAGTTCATAATTTTTATCCCGCAAAAATATTTTTAGGTAATAGTGGATCTATGTTTTTAGGATATATGATATCTGTTATATCTCTATTAGGATTTAAAAATGTAACAATAACATCTTTTATTGTTCCAATATTAATATTAGCAATACCAATATTAGATACATTTTTCGCAATAACAAGACGATTAATAAAAGGAGAATCTCCAACTAAAGGTGATAAAAAACATCTACATCATCAATTATTACAAATGACATCAAGTCAAGTTAAAACAGTATTAATAATATATGTTATTAATATATTATTCTCTTTTGCATCTATAGTTTATGTATTAAAAAATGCTAAGTTAGGTCAGATAATATATATAATTTTATTTATATTAGTTTTATGGATTGTATTAACAACAGATATATTATTTGATAGAAAAACAATAAAAGATGATATAAAGAAAAAAGTAAAAAAGAAAAAGTAATTTTTCTTTTTTTTCGTATAATATGTCAAAAATTGTAAAAAATTGGAATTTTTGTGTTATAATCAGTTTGTTGACTAAAAAAATAGGAGTGTTTAAATGGTAAATTTTATTGTGTGTGAAGATAATAAAATAATATTACAAAAAAATATAGATATAATAAATAAAACAATGTTTGAAAATAATATTGATTATAGAATATATCCTTTTTCAAACTATTCAGAAGAACTAAATAAAATAATACTAAGCAACATAGAAAATAAGATTTACATTTTAGATATAGAACTAGAAGATATATCTGGTATTGATATAGCTAGAAATATTAGAGATATAGATTTAAATAGTTTAATTATAATATCTACAACTCATACTGAATATCTGCCATATACATTAAAATCAAAATTAATGATATTTGATTATGTATCGAAATTTGAAGATTATGAATCAAATTTATCAAAAATAATTATTAAAGGAATTGAATCATTAAATATTAATAAATATATAAAAATACAAATTAATAACAAAAATTTAAAGATACCCCTTAAAGACATATATTTTATTAAACATGATCATATAAAAAAATATACTGTTGTGAAAACAAAAGATAATTATTATAAAACATATACACCATTTAAACTTCTAATAAAAAATTTAGACTATAGATTTTATAAAAAAAATGATATGTATTATATTAATAAACAAAATAAAAAGTTTTTAGTCAAACAATCAAAAAAAGAAAGGAGTGTGAATAAATGAATTGGATAAATTTAATAAATATTGTATTAAGTTCTATAATTTCATCAATAGTTATAATTATATCCATATCAAATTTTTCAAATGAAAAAAAAGATATAAAAAAATTTATAAAATTTGTATTAATATTATTTCCATCTTTTGTATTAATTTATACTTTTTTTGAAGGAGTTACAAGATTATCTTTTAATATTGTAATGATGATTTTAGCATTATATTTTACTTTATTTAATAAAAATATATCAAAGTGTGTGTATTATGCTGTAGTTTATGAAATATTTGCATTTATTTTTGAATTGGTCTTATCCTTGATAGTTTTGTTTATATTAAAACTAGATTTAAATACATATGCAAATCACGAATTTTCTGTATTATTTTCTTCACTATTTAATTCAATTGCAATAATTTTAATATCAAAATTCAAATTTTTGTGTAAATCAGTAAGAAAATTTGAAAAATTAATAGTAAAAAATAATAAAGAATGGATTTATATAACCATAATAGTAGTATTAATGATATTTTTAATGACTTTTAATAGATATAATTTAGGAAATAGTTTATCTTATTATATAAATGTAGGTATGGTAATATTTGTATTTGTAACATTGATATATGTTGTATACAATAATTTTCAAAAATTTAAATTAGAAGATAAGTATAATGAAATGATGGAATATGTATCTAAATATGAAAAAATAATTAACGAACAAGGTAAGAAAAATCATGAATTTAATAATCAATTAATGGTTTTAAAAGGGTATATTAAAAAGCCAGATAAATTAAAAGAATATTTAGATTTAATAATTCAAGAACAACGCGGTGGACAAAATTATGATGTTAAACAATTAAGTGCTCTTCCTGATGGAGGTATAAAAGGTTTAATTTATCATAAATTAAGTAAAATGGAAGATAATAAAATAAAGCATTATATTTATATTGATAATAATACAAAAAATATATTTGAATCAAAACTTGATATAAATACATATAGGGATGTAACAAAATTACTTGGAGTTTTTATAGATAATGCAATAGATGCTTCAAAAGATGCAGATTTAAAAGAAATAGAGTTAGATATAAAGACAAAAGATAATAGTGTAATAATTACTATAACAAATACTTTTGATAATTCAGTTGATGTAACGCAAGTTGGTAAGAAAGGTTTTTCAACTAAAGGAGTAGGTCATGGTTTTGGATTATCAATAGTTAAAGATATAAAGAAGAATAATAAAGATATAGATACATTTAGTGATGTTATTGATGATAAATTTAAACAAACTATAATAATATATTATAAATAAAAATAAGATTAATTGTTGGTTAATCTTATTTTTTAGTAGTAATAAAGAAGTAATTATTTTAATGAATCAGGCATTTCTGGTTCATCAAATAAAACAACAATACAAGCGCTTGTAGCAGCAGTTCCAATAACAGCAGCAACAGCTGTTAATATAGTAGCAAGAACTTTTTTCATATAAACAACCTCCTTTATCTATGGTTAAACATTAACCTCATATTTTTTGTAATTGTTGTATGATACTCCAAATATTTTATATGTTATAGGAAGCATTATAATAATTTGAATTATTATAGCAAACACAAAACAATTACTAATCGTATTATCTTTTATTATTAAAGATAATGACATATATATTACGGCTATTAAAATTGACAAAAACTTAAATATTAATCTTTTCTTTTTCTTCTTTAATGGTCTTTTTTCGGTATCAGATGGAGCAAGTATCCCAATTAATAAAACCAATGGAATAAATAAAATTTGTTTTATGATTATTGGTATAGTAAGTTTAATACATAATATTGGGAATATTATAAAAAATAAACAAGAGGATACAAGGCAATCTATACTTCTTTTAGCATGAACTCCAAAGGCAGTTAACCTAATACCATTAAAAATTAATATCAATAAAAAAACTTCTTTAAATATTCCAAGAATTAATGAAATAAGGATAATTATAATTAATTTTGTTATTGTTAGATATAAACCTTCTAAACCATATTTCATTTTATCTATTTCTTTTTGTGATAAATTATCATTATAATCAGTTATAATTGATAAACAAAAATTAATAAATTTTTTCTTCATATAATCTCCTCATTACAAAAACATAATATCATTTTTTTATTTAAAAAGAATTTTTAGTGAAAAAAACAAAAAAAATATAAAAAAAATCGTATATTTTGAAGTATTTTAATAAAAAAACGCAAAAAAATTAGAATTTTTTTCAAAAAATATAAACTTTTATATAAAACATAAAAAAAATGATATAATTACATTTACAAATCTTATTTTATTTTTATAAAATATGTCGAATTTTTGGGGTTTATTTTTCTTGAATACAGCAATGTTTAAGATGTATTATAAATATAGGACATAAGAAGGAGGAATAAAAGATGTCAAAAGGAATAATAAAGTGGTTTAACAATGAGAAAGGATATGGATTTATAAATGGTTCAGTAGATGAAGATATATTTGTTCATTATACTGCCATAAAACAGGATGGTTATAGAACCTTATCAGAGGGACAAACTGTTGAATTTAACTTAATTAAAACTGACAAAGGACTACAAGCAACAGATGTAAAAACTGTAAATGAAAAAGATTTAACTGCTATTTTATAGTAGTTTTTTAGTTTTTTTGATATAATATTTAAAAGGAGATGATAGTTTGAAATATATTATAAGAAGTCAGAAGGGAGAAAACACAGATTCAATAAAGCAATATATTGAAAGCAAATTAAGTAAATTAGATAAGTACTTTGAAAATTCAGATGAAATTGAAGCAACAGTGTTAACAAAAATAATAGGAAGAAATCAAATTATTGAGGTAACTATACCTACTAAACATTTTTTACTTAGAAATGAAGAAAGTAATGAAGATTTATATGCCGCTATTGATAAAATTGTAGATAAATTAGAAAGGCAAATAAGAAAAAATAAAGAAAAGATTAATTCAAAAATAGATAAAACATTTATAAAAGACTTTGATTATGATTTAGAAGATGAATATGAAGAAAATGGTTCTATTGTAAGAAGAAAACAAGTTGAGTTAAAACCAATAGATGAAGAAGAGGCAATACTTCAAATGGAAATGTTGGGTCATTCATTCTTTATATATAAAGATGTTAATTCAAATAAAGTATGTGTTATATATAAAAGAAAAACAGGAAATTATGGAATAATAGAAACAGAATAGTTTTCTGTTTTTTTCTTGTAAATATTTTTACAATATTATATAATTAAAATAAAGGATGATGTAAATGAGAAAAAATGTAATTAACATATTTTTATTAATATCAATTTTCTTTTTTAATATAAATATAGTTTTTGCAGCGGAAAATGAAAATACTCATTGTGATGAAATTAATAAAAAAATACAAGATTACAATAGTTATACAGAACAACTTAAAAATATAAATTGTGAAGATAATACTAATTCATCGAATGTTGCATTGTGTAATGATTTTAACATCAAAAAAAATATTGTTGTTACAGAATTAATGAAGTTAAATGATAATGATGATATATGTGAATCATATCAATCTCAAGTAGATAAAATAATAGAAGAAAATGAAGATAGATGTGGTCAAATATTTGATGATACATTTAAAGATTTTGTTAATACTGGTATGACTATATTTTATATATTAGGACCTATACTATTGATTTTCTTTGGAACGTTAGATTTTGCTAAAGCTACTGTGTCTAGTGAAGAAGAGGCTTTAAGAAAAGCAGGTAAAAATTTTGCTAAAAGAGTAGCAGCAACAGTTTTGTTATTTGCGACACCAACAATAGTTAATTTAATAATAAGTCTTAATGTTTCAGATAAGTATTTATCAGGGAATGCATATACATGTGATTATAAGTATGCTGTATATAGAAAAAAATACAATATAATATATGTTCCTAAAACAAATTCATCAACTAATAGTAGCAATGTACAAACAGTTTTCGGTGGGATAACTACAGATGCACAAGCAGATGAATTAGAAAAGCAATTAACAGCGTTATTAAAAACAGTAATTCATAAGGGAAATGGTAAGAGTCAAAACGGACCTTTTCCAAAATATTGGAGCAAAAATGGTGGATATAATAGGCTTTCACCTTTTCAATGTACATGGTGGGCTAATGGTAGAGCTAGTCAGTATTTAGAACAAACAATACATAAACAATATCCTACACAGCAAGGTAACGGAGGGGACTATTACGAAAAAAATAAAAATGATGGATATTTTGGATATGGACAGGTACCTAAACCAAATTCTATAATATCGTGGACGAAAAATGGACAATATGGACATGTGGCATATGTTGAAGGTGTTACATCAGATGGAATATATATAAGTCATGCTGGTAGTGGTAAAAGTTGGTATGGGATAGACAAAATATCATTAGATGGAGATCTTTCATCAATTGGTTGGAAAAATTATAAATTAAATGGATATATATATTTATCAGAACCGAATAACCCGGAAGAATGGTAAAAGTCAAAAAGGAACTTTTCCAAAATATCGGAGCAGAAATCGTGGATATAATAGACTTTCATCTTTTTAGTGTGTATGGTGGGTTAATGGTAGAGCCAGTCAGTACATAGAATAATATGGAACAATACATAAAAAATATCCTACACAGGGGGTAATGGATACAGAATAAATAAAGATGCTGGATATTTTGAATATGGACAAGTATTCAAACCAAATTCTATAATATCGTGGACGAAACTTGGAGGAAATAAAGTTATGAAAAATAAAAAAGTAAATTTTATTTTAGTATTTATATTAATAATATTATTAATAGGTAACATATATTATATGTTTAATAATATTGAATATTCAAATGATAATGAAGATGATAAAATATTGAAATTTAACGATAATTATAAAAAAGAAACTGATGAATATATATATGGGATTATATATGATGGTATAAAAAAAATAATAAATTATACGAATGAAAAAACTATTGATGGTGTATTATCTTTATTAGATGATGAATACGTAAGAGAAGAAAATATAAATGAAGAAAATGTTTTAAGTTTATTTGATAAGATAACAGATTTTAGTTTACAAGAAGTATATAAATCGCAAAATGAAACAGGTGGAATATATTATACAAGGTCAATTGTTGAAAAAAATAATAAATTATCTAATATATTTTTAATAATAAATTTAAATTATGATGACGAAACATATGAAATTAAAGTAACTGATAATGATAATTTTGAAAAAGCTAAGAAGAATAGACAAGAAAAAATTAAAAAAATTTCAATATCAAATAATTCGTATAATAAATATAGTTACAATTATGACACAGGGGAAATTTTGTATAGATATATAAATGACTATTATCTAAAATATAAATATTTGAAAAAGGAAGCATATGAGTTAATGATAAATAAAAAAGGATATGATAATTATATTAAAGTAACTCCAAACGTTGAAAAAATAGAAGTAACTGATATTATATCTTTTAATGAGAAGATAAATGATGATAATATAACTTATGATGTAAAAACAATCAACAGAACTTATGAAATAGTAATTAGTTCTGCAATGGATTATAAGATAAATGTTGAATAAAGGAGGTTTATATGTGCGATAATATAGTTGTATTGTATATTTTTCTATTTTTAAAAATAATATCAATATTTATATTACCTATATTTATAATAATAATTAGAAAAAAGCCTTTTTACAAAATATTATTATATATAGATATTATATTGTTATCTTTTTTCTTAATTTGCAATATATTTAGGGTAAATAGATGTGTATATAATTCAAATCCATATGGTATAAAGATGACGAAAGAATCTAACTTTATTACAGAGTATAACGAAATGCATCCTAATAATGTAGAAGATTATAGTTCACAAGAAATAAATCCAGATATCAGTTATAAAACAATTAATAATTCAGATTTTTATTATTATAACCAAAATAATCAATATATAAGTGATGCTTATTATACTTGTAATAACAAAAATATTTATATGAATAGTTTTGGATCAAGTATTACGTCACTGTCAATGGTAGTTTCAACTTTATATAATGTAGAAATTAATCCTGTAAAAATATTTGAATTTTATTATGAAGATAATAAAGATAAAATTTGTAACAATATAATAAGTATTGAGGATGTATTTTCATCAATTACAAAAAGGTATGGAGCGATAGAATTAAATAAAATTGATAGTACACAAATTTATTCAACACTTAATTCTGGTGGGTTAGTAATTGCAAGATTATCTGCAAACGAAAATTCAAAATTAACTTGCGATTCTAACTATATTGTAATTTATAATGTATCATTAGATGGTAAATATACTATTGCTATTCCTAATCAAACTAATTATGATTATGTATGTCCATATTCTAGCAGAGCATATGGTAATGTAATAAAAAAAGATAATATGGAGAAATCATGGGAATTTGATGATATAAATAAAGAAACTGTTGATTATTATTCAGTTAAGAAGGTGTATTAATGAAATTAAGATTTAAATTAATATTAATATTTTTAATAATATTTTTAACAGGATGTTCAGGTAATTATAATTTAAATATAAATGAAGATATGTCTGTTGATGAAGAATTATATTTAAATATAGAAAATAAAGAAAATTTATATCAGAAAACTTTAAAAATATTTGAAGAAAATAATATATCTAAAGATAAATATACTGTGTCAATAAAAGAAAATAACATTGAAATAAATTATAAAGATAGTTTTTTATCAATTGAGGAATATTTATTAAATAGTAAAGTATATCATAATATGTTTGATGAAATTCAATTTAATAAATCTAGTGACTACATAGATTTATATGTTAATGACAAAATAAAGATAAAAGATAATAGTACATATTTAAATGGATCAAATTTAACTGATTTTGATGTTATACAATTAAATATTACAAATCCATTTGAAGTTAATTTTTCAAATGCAGAAATAGTAAATGATAATATATATACGTGGACAATTACTAAAGATGATATTACTAAAAAAATACAAATGCAGTTTAAACCACAATTAAATATATTTCCATATAGAGAAGTAATTGTAGGATCAGTAATTTTTATATGTTTTGCTATAATATTAATAAGTATTTATATTAGATATAGAAAAAAACAAAAAGTTTAAGCACTATTTATTAGTGCTTTTATTGTATTAACAATGTATTTTTGTTATAATTAATAAGGGAGATGATTATGTGGGCATATTAAGAAGTTTATTTGATTTTGAATATAAAGAATTAAAAAAATTTATGAAAATAGCAGATCAAATAGATGCAAAAAGTGAAGAATATGAAAAATTAAATGATAAAGATCTAAAAAATAAAACAAATGAATTTAAAGATAAATTAAAAAATGGTAGTACTTTGGATGATATTATTGTAGATGCATTTGCAACTGCAAGAGAAGCAGCAAAAAGAGTTATTAATGAAAAACCTTATTATACACAAATACTAGGTGCTCTTGCTATTCATTATGGTAATATTGCTGAAATGAAAACTGGTGAAGGTAAGACATTAACATCTGTTATGAGTGCATATTTAAATGCATTAACTGGTGAAGGTGTACACATAGTAACAGTTAATGAGTATTTAGCATCTCGTGATGCAAATTGGATGGGACAAATATTTGAATACTTAGGTTTAACTGTAGGAGTAAACCTAAGAGATTTATCTCCAGAAGAAAAAAGAAATCAATATAATTGTGATATATTATACTCAACAAATAATGAAATAGGATTTGATTACTTAAGAGATAATATGGTCGTAAGAAAAGAAGATAGAGTACAAAGACCACTTAACTTTGCAATTATAGATGAAGTTGATTCTGTATTAATAGATGAAGCAAGGACACCACTTATAATATCAGGTGGAGCAATGCATTCATCTAATCAATATATGGATGCACAAAGATTTGTAGCAACTTTAAAAGAAAATGAAGACTATACAATTGATGAAAAAACAAATAGTATAAGTTTAACAGATGAAGGAAGTAAAAAATGTGAATCATTCTATTCAATAGATAATATGTATGATATTAAATATTCAGCCTTAGTTCATCATGTGAATCAAGCGTTAAGAGCAAATTATACTATGAAAAATGAAGTTGACTATGTAGTTCAAGACGGACAAGTAGTAATAGTAGATCCTTTTACAGGAAGACTTATGAAAGGAAGAGCATTTTCTGAAGGTTTACATCAAGCAATAGAAGCAAAAGAAGGTGTAAAAATACAAGAAGAAACAAAAACTCTAGCTACTATAACATTTCAAAATTTATTTAGAATGTATAAAAAATTATCAGGTATGACTGGTACAGCTAAAACAGAAGAAGAAGAATTTAGAAATATCTATAACATGTATGTTATACAAATACCAACAAATAAACCAATAATAAGAAAAGATATGGCAGATTTGATATTTGCAACAAAAGAGGATAAATATAATGCAATTATTAAAGAAATAAAAGAAAGACATGCTACAGGGCAACCTGTATTAGTTGGTACAATAGCAATTGAAACAAGTGAATTAATTAGTAATATGTTAAGAAAAGAAAGAATTAAACATGAAGTACTAAATGCTAAGAATCATGCAAGAGAAGCAGAAATAATAGCTAAAGCAGGAGAAAAAGGTTCTGTAACAATTGCAACTAATATGGCAGGGCGTGGTACTGATATTAAACTTGGTGAAGGTGTTGTTGAACTTGGTGGATTATGTGTAATAGGTACAGAAAGACATGAATCAAGACGTATTGATAATCAGCTTAGAGGACGTGCAGGTCGTCAAGGAGATCCAGGATATTCTCAATTTTATGTAAGTTTCGAAGACGATTTAATGGTTAGATTTGGAACAGATAGATTTAAAGACATTTTAAAAGCTGCTGGACTTGGAACAACAATTAACTTAAGAAGTAAAACTATGACTAGAAACGTAGAATCAGCACAAAAGAAAGTTGAAGGAAATAACTTTGATATAAGAAAAAGTTTATTACAATATGATGATGTAATGGGTAAACAAAGAGAAATTATGTACGAAAGAAGAAATCAAATCTTAGATAAAGATTCAATACATGATTCAATTATTAATTTAATAAAAGATCATATATATAACTTAGTATCATCACATCTTGTTACTCAACCTGAATTACTTGAATTTGATTGTAGTGAAATATGCGAATATATAAATGAAAATTTACTTAGAAAATCAAGCGTAAAAGTATCACAAATAATTAATAAGTCAAAAGAAGATGTAATTAAAATACTAGAAGACACAATAATTAATGAATATGAAGAAAAAATAAAAGATTTACCAGAGGAAATAGTAAATGATTTTGAAAAAGTAATTGCTCTTAGAGTAATAGATACACACTGGATGGAACATATAAATACAATGGATCATTTAAAAGAAGGTATAGGACTTAGAAGTTATGCACAAACAAATCCTTTAGTAGCATATACAAATGAAGGATTTCAATTATTTGATGAAATGCTTGATACTATAAATCAAGAAACTACAAAATATCTATTAAAGGCAGAAATAAAGCAAAATTTAGAAAGAAAAGAAGTAGTTAAAGCATCAGGAACAAATGATAGCAAAGATAAAGTTAAACAAACAAGAAAAGTAGAGAAAATAGGTAGAAATCAAAAGTGCCCTTGTGGAAGTGGTCGCAAGTATAAGAACTGTTGTGGTAAATAAACTCGTAAAGCCCCGTAAAATAAGGGCAAAACGAGTTTTTTATTGTTCCAATTTTTAGGTATTTTTTAATGAAAAATAACGATTAGATAAGTTTTAGATAAGTTTTTTGTCAAAATAAGCCTTAAAAAATGTATATATGATATAATTAAACAAGAAATAATAAAAATAGAAATAGTTGATGAAATGAATATTAAAAGAGATTATTAAATAAACCTTGCCACAGTTGAATAAGCAATTGTTTTATATGAAGAAAATATAAAAATGAAAAGAATATATGATAAGGTTGGTGTAATAGTATATGAAGATAATTGAGTATAAAGATAAATATTTAGAAGATGTTAGAGATTTATTAACAGAACTTGAAAAGTATATTGTATCTATTGATAAAGATGAATTGGATCAAGTTCATCCAGAATATCATGAAAAAATGGCACTTGTTGATTTAAAAGATATAAATGAAAATTGTGGTAAGTGTTTTTTAGCAATTGAAAACAATAAAGCAGTTGGATTAATAATGGGAACAATTCCTTCCTATGATGAATATGATTACCTAGATTATAAATGTCCTAAAAGAGGAATAATTACTGAATTAATTGTAACATCTGAAATTAGAAGCAAGGGCATAGGTAAAGCCTTAATAGAGAAGATGGAAAAATATTTTAAAGAAAATAATTGTGAGTATGTTTTAGTTGATGTATTTGCATATAATGAGAATGCTATTCGTTTTTATTCTAAGAAAGAATATCATACAAGAATGTATACAAATATAAAAAAATTATAATAAAAAGTATTTTTTAGATACGTTTTTAGATAAGTCACATGAGAAAAAATTGTTTTTTTGACATAAAAAGTTGTTAATTTAAAATAAAAAATACCATTTAAAAAGGAAAAAATCACCTAGTTGTTTTAATATTTTACCTTGTGGAAGTGGTAAAAAATATAAAAATTGCTGTGGAAAATAATCTCGCAAAGTCCTATAAATAAAGGGATTGTGAGATTTTTTCTTTTGAATAAAAAATCAAAAAAAGTAGCAAAATTATCTAAAATGTTCCCAAAATGTGCACAAAAAATTAAATTGTTCCCAAAAATATCTTTCAAAGCCTTTAAAATCAAGGAATTTTGAATGGGAACATTTTATGATAACAAAGTAAATCAACATTTTGTTGATTTTTTTTGGTTATTATTTAAAAAATTTTTTATTTATGATATAATATAAACATATAAGTTGATAAGCATATATGTTTTCAAATAAAAGGGTGATAATATGATTGATAAATTAGGTGAATTTATAAAGAAAAAAGTAGATAGAAAAATTAATATATCAAAGAAAAATAAGACACAAATTATAAAAGAATTTGGAATAACATCTCAATATTTGCATGATATGGAAAATGGAAAAAGAGTACCATCAGCAAGTTTAATGAAAACAATGATTAATGTATTGGGCTTATCTGAGAAAGAGCAGCTAGAACTTTATGATTTGGCATCAGAAAGTCATAAAACTAAAAGAATACCGGCAGATATAGAAGAGTACATTATTGGAAATGATGATGCTAAAAATGAAATTAGAAAATTAATTTCAAAAAATAGGGAGGTTAAATAATTATGAGTATGACAACTAATTTATCAAAAATAAGAAGAGAAAAAATGTTACATACAATAAATGAAATTAAAAAAAATGTTTCTGACGAAGAAACATTGAATAATCTATCTTTAATAGAAAATGAATTAACTAAAAAAAAGTATGGACTTATTTGGGAAGAACACGAAGAAAGAGTTGATATAGAATTAAAAGATAAAATTCCAGTATTTGAAGATGTTAAAAGAAAGACATTAAAAACAACTGAAAAAAAATATAATTTTCTACTAGAGGGCGATAATCTGCATAGTTTATATCTATTAGAAAAAACACATAAGGAAAAAATTGATGTTATATATATAGATCCACCATATAATACAGGAAGTAAGGATTTTATTTACAATGATGAATATATCGATTCTGAAAACGAATATAAACATTCTAAATGGTTGTCTTTCATGTCTAAAAGGTTGAATATAGCAAAAAAGCTTTTGAATATAAATGGAATAATATTTATAAGTATAGATGACAACGAATTATATTCACTGAAACTTCTTTGTGATGAAATATTTGGTGATAATAATTATTTGAGTACAATAGTTGTAGAAAGCGGTGAAGTGTTTGGTACAAAAGCTGCACATGTTGACAAAACTTTTGTTAAAGTAAAAGACTATGTATTAGTTTATGCAAAAGACAAAAATAAAATAACCAATAAGAGACCATTATATGATTCTATGAATGAACTATATGACTCTCATTATAATACAATTGTTGACCTAAAAGAAATGAAAAAAATGAATATAATAAATTATTTAAAATCACATGAGGAACAGTTAAATAGTATGGATGTTAAAATCGATAAATTATCTACTAAGTATATAAATGATACATTGAAAATTAATGAAAAATTTAGAGATTATTTTTATAAAAATATAGCAGAAATATTGTACACTGATCAGCCATTAACAAAAAAATTATCTGATGATTATGTAAAAAGTTTAATTTGCGGAAAAATTTATAGATTAGATGATAAACTAATATTTAAAACAAGTGCAGGAAGCATAAGAATGTTGCAGTCATATAATAAATGTCTTCATCAAACAGATGATTATTATAGTAACTACTGTAGATCATCAATAAGAGGAGACCTATGGAAAAATTTTCATATTGATATGAGAAATATTGACGATGAGGGGAATGTAAAGTTTAAAAGTGGTAAAAAGCCAACAAGATTAATAAAGCAATTAATTAAATGGGCAAATATAAAAGATTGTATAGTGTTGGATTTTTTTGCGGGTTCCGGTACGACAGCCGAAGCAGTATTAGAGTTAAATTCACAAGATCATGGTAATAGAAATTTTATTCTTTGCACGAATAATGAAAATAATATATGTGATAGTGTTACTTATGTTAGATTAAAAAATATATTAAATGGATATAGTAAAAAAAGAGGTTTAAAATATAACCTAAAATATTATAGAACATCCTATGTTCCAAAAATAAATACCGATGAAGAAAATTTAAGTAAAAATCTAATGGAAAATATTAAAAATCTAATACAACTTGAAAATGGTATTGAAATAGACGATAAAATGGTAAGAGTTATTTTAACTGAAGAAGAAATGGATATGTTTACTACAAATGAAAATGAACTAAATGAGTGTGTAAAATTATATATATCTTCGGACATATTATTAACATCTAAACAAAATCAAATATTTAAAGATTATAATATTAATCTGTTTATTATACCTGAATATTACTTTGAAGATGAAATAAGAGAGGTGGCATAATGCAAAATATTGAATTAAAAGAATTCCAAATTGAAACGGTAAATAGATTATTAAATGCTACTTCTATTGTAAATAAAAAAGAAGTATTAGTTCAAGCCCCAACAGGATCTGGGAAAACTATAATTTTACTTTCATATATTGAAGAATATTTAAAAGAAAATAGAAAAACCATTTTTGTTTGGTTAACACCAGGATCAGGAGATTTAGAAGAGCAAAGTAGAAATAAAATGGTAAAGTTCTTGCCAAATTTAGAAACTAAAAATATACAAGATGTTTTGTTGCAGGGTTTTGAAGCTAGAGATACAGCTTTTATAAATTGGGAAACAGTAACTAAAAAAGGTAATACAGCTTTAAAAGAGGCAGAAAGAAAAAATCTTTATGAAAGAGTTAGAGAAGCTTATAATAATGACTATAACTTCATAGTTATAGTAGATGAAGAACATCTAAATAAAACAATAAAAGCTGAAGCCATTATTGATTTTATAAATCCTAAATATATTGTTAGAGTTAGTGCTACTACAAAAACTAATAAAGAGGCTGAATATATAGAAATTGATGAGTTAGATGTTATAAATGCTGGATTAATTACTAGAGCTTTATATATAAATGAAAATGTAACAAATGAAATGGTGTTATCTAATGAGCATGAATATTTAATAGATTTGGCAATTAATAAAAGAAAAAATATAAAAGAAGAATATATAAAAAGAAATATTCAAGTTAATCCATTGATAATAATTCAATTACCTAATAAATCAGAAGAATTAATTAAACAAATTGAAGATTTATTAAGTGAAAAAGGATATTCATATGATAGAAAAAATCTTGCTATATGGCTAGCAGATAGAAAAGAAAATCTTAACGATATAGAAAATAATGAATCCCACCAATCTATACTAATCATGAAACAAGCTATTTCAACAGGATGGGATTGTCCTAGAGCTAAAATACTTGTTAAACTTCGTGATAAAATGAGTGAAGATTTTGAAACTCAAACAATTGGTAGAATTAGAAGAATGCCTCAAGCCCATCATTATGAAAATATATTACTAGACAATTGCTATTTATATACATTTGATGAAAAATATGAACAATCTGTAAAACAAGAACTTGGCAAGAATGCAAAAAATTCAAAAGTAATTTTCTTGAAACCAGAATATAAAAACTTTACTTTGAAAAAACTTAGTATCAAAAGCGACTTTGATGGTTTTGATGATAGGGCAACATTTAATATCTTATATCAGTATTATGTTGAAAAATATAAGTTAACAGAATCTAAAAAGAATAATAAATTAATATTAGAAGCTAATGGATATATATTTAAGGATAAAATAGAAAATTACATTATAAAGGGAAAATTCATTAGATTAGATGAAATTAAAGACGCTGAACGAATGAAAATAGAATCAGAAGTTAATCCATCTAAAAATGGATATGAATATAGAGATTCAATTACAGAAATAGCATCAAGAATTGGAATAAGATATGATAGAACAAAATTAATGCTAGAAAGATTATTTTTAAAAAATAAATTATTTACAAGGAAATTTGTTGACTTATCATTATTAGACTTTTACGCATTTATTATCAACAACCATGATACAATAAAACATGATTTTGAAGAGGCAGTTAATCAAAAGGCTAGACAAATGAAATTGAAATTGGAGGGTATTAAGGAATCAAATTGGACAATGCCTCAAGAGGATTATATTAACTATGATCTACAAATGAAAGATACAACAATTTATGAAAAAAATACTTATAAAGAATATCCAAGCAGTAGAATAAAATCTAAATCAGAAAACATGTTTGAATTCTATTGTGAAAATAGCGATAATATAAAATGGTTTTATAAAAATGGAGAATCATCAGATAATTATTTTTCTATAGTATATGTTAATGCTGTCCAAAGAAATTATCATTTTTATCCTGATTATATTATTTGTGATAAGAATGATAATATATGGATTATAGAAACAAAAGGTGGAGAAAGTTCATCCGGTGAATCAAAAAATATTGATATAAAGGTTGAGAATAAATTTGAAGCATTAAAAGAATATTCTAAAAAGTATAAAGTTAATTGGGCGTTTGTAAGAGATTATGATAAAAATAACTGCTTATATTATTGCAATACAGAATATACAGATGATATGGAAAATGATAACTGGCAACTTTTAGATAAAATGTTTAAGTAAGGAAAAATTTTTAACTTAAATAGTATTTTATAGTTAAGTTGTCTTAGGTAAACTTTTGTAGTAAAATATATTTGTAAGCGAATGATAACAATGTTCCCAATTTGTTCCCATTTTATGAAATATTTATAGTAAACATAATACTATAAATACCATAAATACTTTTTGTTACCTGCCCCAAAATCCCTTGAAATACCAATAATAATGGTAATACTATATATACTATATATACTCAAAAGTGGCGAACATGTGGGTCTAGTAAGAAATACAAAAACTGTTGTGGTAAGTAGTAGGTTTTATAAAGGTTTGCGAGTGATTGAAAATCAAAAAAAGCAAAAATTAACCATAAAAACTGAAAATTTTCCTCATTTTTTCCTCATTTTTTTGAAAATGAGGAAATTTTAGAAATTAGGAGGTAACTATGAAAATTATTCTTGGTTCTAAAAATAAGTCTAAAAAAGAGGCAATTGAAGTTGCATTAAATAAATTAAATATTAGTGATTATGAGATTGAATCTGTAGAAGTTTCTTCTCATGTTAGTTCAAAACCTCTAAATGATGAAACATTACTGGGAGCTCATAATAGAAATCAAGAAGTAATGAAATATTGTTTACAAAATAACCTTGTTTATGACTTATTAATAAGTATAGAAGGAGGATATGAGCAAGTAGGAGACTATTATTTTATAGTTACTTATACTTCAATTATAGACAAAGAAGGAAATGAATTTATAGGCAAATCACAAGGATTGCAAATTACTAAAAATATGTTTAGATGGGTAGAAAGTGGAAAATCCCTAAATAAAGTTATTGAAGAAATTATAGATAACAAGAACAATAAAAAAGGCAATGGAATAAGTGGATATTTAACTGATGGCTATTATTATAGAAGTATTTTTGATTCAACTTCTATAATAAGTGCTTATGAGTTTATGAGAAATTCTAAGACATCCTATGAAAAGTTAGAAAAAAAATTAAAATTAACAATTAAATAGAAATTTTTTAAAAGTTGTTAGGTGGAAAGGGGGGACTAAAATGAAAACAGATATAGTAACAACCGAAATTATGGTAAAAGAAAATAAAATTGGAATAATGCGAGTTGGAAGTGTTAATTATATTTCTTTAACCGATTTAGCAAAATATGCAAATGCTGAAGATCCATCTGGAGTAATAAGAAACTGGATGTCTAATAAGAATTCTTTTGATTATTATGGTTTATGGGAAGAAATTAATAACGAAAATTTTAATTCCGTGGAATTCCACAGAATTAAAATTGATGAAGCTCCATATAATAGATTTACTATGACACCAAATAGATGGAAGAAAAATTTTAATGCTATTGGTATTATTCCAAGTAGTGGAAAATATAGTAAAGGTACATTTGCTCATCCAGATATAGCTTTTGAATTTGCCAGTTGGTTATCACCCGAATTTAAATTATATTTAATAACGGAATTCGAAAGATTAAAAACAAATGAAGCTTATCAATATAAAGTTGAATGGAGTGCTACTAGACTTTTATCAAAAGTTAATTATGTTGTTCATACAGATGCAATTAAAAAATGCATAGTTCCAAATTTAACTGAAAAACAAAAACAATTCGTGTATGCTGAAGAAGCTGATGTATTAAACGTTGCGTTATTTGGAATGACTGCAAAAGAATGGAGAGAAAGTAATCCAAAGCTTGCAGAAAATGGAAATATAAGAGATTATACAGATCTACTTCATTTAGTAATATTAAATAATTTACAAAATACAAATGCAGAATTAATTGAAGAAAAAGTTCCTCAAAGGGAAAGACTTATTAGATTAAATAATTCAGCAAGAAGACAAATGGAAGCATTAAAAGATAATAAAAGTCTTAAAGATTTAGAATTATTGCAAAAACAAGTTAATGAGAATAAGTTGATTGAACAATAAAAAATCTATATAATTAATGTTGGTAAACGAATGTTGTAAATTTCCTCATTTTTTCCTCATTTTGGAAATAATGATAATACGGATAATACTCATAATACTATATATACTAATGTTACATTGACCGTATTTTCAAGAAATAACAATAATACTATAAATACCCTAAATAAGGATAATATGAGATTGCACTGAGCATGTGGAAGTGGTAAAAAGTATAAAAATTGTTATGGTAAATAAGAATTAATGCCTTATAAATAAAGGATTTTATTGATAATAATAAATTTTAAAAACTATAAAAAATTGAAAAAATGTGTTCAAAATGTGCACAAAAAATTCAATTTGTTCCCAAAAATGCCAAAAAACCCGTAAAATCAAAGGTTTCCCAATGGGAACATTTTATGATAACATTGTAAATCAGCATTTCGTAGTTATTAAGTTAACAGAATCATGTATTAAAATAATTTAAATCATAATGTAATTTCATATGTAAGGAGGGCTACTTCTATGAAGATTATAACAGTATGTGGTAGTTTAAAATTTGTGAAAGAAATGATGGAAATAGCAGAAAAAATGGAATTGCAAGGAAATTGTATGTTAGTTCCTATCTATAATCCCAATAAAGCTAGCAAAGACGATTTTACTGAAGAAGAAGCATTAATGCTTGATAAAATGCATAAAGAAAGAATAAAATTAGCAGATGCTATTTTGGTCATAAATGTAAATAATTATATTGGAAATAGCACAAAAAGTGAAGTCGAATTTGCTAAATCCTTGAATAAAGAAATCATTTATTATACTGATATTATAAATAATACTCATAGCAATTAAAGTGAGGTAGTTTGAAAAATGCCAAGTAAGGATGTAGGATTCTATGATAAAAGTAATTATAGTTTAATAAAAGCCAAAAAAGAAAGTTAAATACTAGTAAATAAGATATTTCGTGCAATTTTTTTCTAAAATAACTAACTTAATATGTAATTTATCTAAAAAAATATATTGAAAAAAAGATTTATAACGAAAAATAAATGGTAATAAAAGCCATTTATTTTTTTTGTGAAGTATGTTATAATTTTTATGGTGATAATATGGATATAAAAAATATGAAAGATACTGTATTATTATTAAAAGATAAAATAGATGATATATGGAGGTTACTTTGATGTAACAAATAAAAAGAAAAACATCCAATCTTTGGAAAATAAACTAGATGAATTTTATAAGAATAATGATTATAATTCATCTGAAAGTATACAGTTATCAAAACAAATAGGAAATGATAAGAAAATTATAGAAAATATAGAAAATTTAAAATCAATAATTGAATCTTATATTGAAATAATAGATAGTGAAGATATAGAATTATTTGATGAAATAAATAGTGAATTAAAAAACATTGAGAAAAAAATTAATCAATTAGAAATAGAAACAAAATTATCACAAAAAGATGATGACAAAAATGCAATTTTGGAAATTCATCCAGGTGCAGGTGGAACAGAAAGTTGTGATTGGGCAGATATGCTTTTAAGGATGTATTTAAGATGGTGTGATAAGCATGATTTTAAATATGAAATATTAGATTTACTTCAAGGAGAAGAAGCAGGAATTAAAAAGGTTGTAGTTTTAATAAAAGGCATAAATGCTTATGGATACCTAAAGTGTGAAAGAGGAGTTCATAGACTTGTTAGAATATCACCATTTGATTCACAAAAAAGAAGACATACGTCATTTGCAGCAGTTGAAGTTACACCACAAATAGAAGATGATATTAATATTGAAATAAAAGAGTCAGATTTAAGAATAGATGTATATAGAAGTACAGGGGCAGGAGGACAAGGAGTAAATACAACGGATAGTGCAGTTAGAATAACTCATATACCAACAAATATAGTTGTAACTTGTCAAAATGAAAGAAGTCAATTAAAAAATAAAGAAATAGCAATGAAGATATTAAAATCTAAATTATATGCTAAAGAAGAGGAAAAAAGATTACAAGAATCTGAAGAATATAAAAAAGGGCAAAGTTCAATTAACTTTGGATCTCAAATAAGAAGTTATGTTATGCATCCATATTCTATGGTAAAAGATCATAGAACAAATTATGAAACATCAAATGTTAATAAAGTACTAGATGGAGATATAGATAACTTTATAGAAGAATATTTAAAATTATAAAGGAGACTAAAATGGGAATATTTAAGAAGAAAATAATAGATAAAGATGTATTAAAGATAGTAGAAAATAAAGATTTATTAAAAAGATATTTTTTATTGGTATTAGGATTGTTTTTATCAGCACTTGCTTATAATGTATTCTTTTTAAGACAAAATCTAGTATATGGTGGATCAGGAGGTATTGCAATATTATTTCAGAATTATCTTGATCCAACAATAACAATATTAATTGTACAAGCAGTAGCATTAATACTTGGTTTTATATTTTTAGGCAAGAAAAAAGCATTAAACTCAGTAGTAGGTTCAATATTATATCCATTATTTGTAAAACTTACTCAAAATGCTAATATATCTATACCATCAGATGATATTATGTTAGTTGCAATTTGTGGAGCAGTATTAGCGGGAGTAGCAAGTGGGCTTACTAGTAAAACAGGATTTAGTACAGGAGGAACAGATACATTTATACACATATTAGTTAATAAATTTAAAATTGGATTTGGACCAGCACAATTAATAATAAATGGAATAATAGTATTATTTGGTGGTTATATATATGGATGGAGAATTATACTATATGCACTTATAATTTTATATATAATGAGTATTATTACAGATAAAGTAGTTCTTGGAATATCAGAAAATAAAGTATTTTATATAGTAACAACAGAGGAAGAAAGAGTTAAAAAATATATATTAGAAAATTTATCTAGAGGAGTAACTATTATAGATGCTCATGGTGGTTATAGCAATGACAAAAAGAAAATGATAATGGTCGTAATACCAACATCAGAATTTTATAAAACAAAAGAAGGAATATTACAAATAGATCCTGGTGCATTTTTTAATATAACAGATTCGTACCAAGTATATGGAGCAGATACGCATAGAAAATAAGAAAAGAAAGAGGTAAGTAGTAATGGAGTTTATAAGAATTACAGATGTAGAAAAAACATATCCATCTGGTGTTACAGCATTATATGGATTAAATTTAAAAATAAAAAAAGGTGATTTTACCTTTATAATAGGTGCATCTGGTAGTGGTAAATCGACATTAATGAAAATGCTTTATAGAGAAGAAAAACCAACTGCAGGTGAAATTATAATAGGTGGAGTAAATGTAGCTAAATTAAAAAATCGAAAAGTATATAAATTAAGAAGAAAATTAGGAGTAGTTTTTCAGGACTTTAAATTGCTTCCTAAATTAACAGTATACGAAAATGTAGCTTTTGTATTAGAAATGTTCGGTTATGATAAAAATGAGGTAAGAGTTAAAACTTTAAAAGCATTAGATTTAGTAGGGTTAAAAGAAAAAGTAAAAAGTTACCCTAGTGAATTATCTGGTGGAGAACAACAAAGAGTTGCAATAGCAAGGGCAATAGTTAATGCACCAAAATTGGTAATTTGTGATGAACCTACAGGAAATCTTGATCCAGATACATCTCTTGAAATAATGAAAGTTTTAGAGGTAATTAATAATTTAGGTACAACAGTTATAGTTGTAACACATGATAGAGATATAGTTAATAAAATGAAAAAAAGAGTTATATTGCTTGATAAAGGTAGATTAAAGAAAGATTTTGAGAAAGGAACTTATGATAAGAATGAAAAACATTAGAATATTAATAAAAAATATAAGAGATGGTCTTAAAAATATTGTAAGAAATTTTAGTTTATCTTTAGCATCTATATCATGTATTACTGTAACATTATTAATTGTTGCGGTTGCAATAATTGGTTCATTAAATGTAGAAAATTTTACTAATGTAATTAGAGATGATTTTACAATTGTAGTATATATTGAAAATGATTGTGATGATAAAAAAGAAAATGAAATAAAAGGCGAAATACAAGATTTATCAAATATCGAATCAATTGAATATAATTCAAAAAAACAAATCGCAGATGATATGAAAAAAGAATCACAAATATTCGATACAATAATATCATCATGGTCAGAATCAGAAAACCCATTATATGATACTTATTTAGTTAAAGTAAAAGATTCAGATAAAATATCTAATTCTGCAAAAAAAATAGAAAAAATAGATGGAGTAGCATTGGTTAAATATGGAGAAGGAATGATTGAATCTTTGTTATCTATATTTGATATAATAGAAAAAATATTAATAGTTATAGTTGTATCTTTAATAATAGTAACAGCATTTTTGATAGTAAATACAATTAAAATAACAATTTTCTCAAGACAAGAAGAAATAGAAATAAAGAGATTAGTAGGAGCATCAAATTTTTCAATAAAACAACCATTTGTTATTGAAGGTTTGTTTATTGGATTAATTGGATCAATAATTCCTGTACTTGTAACAATATATGGATATTCAACATTATATGAAAAAACAGGAGGAATACTTTTCTCAAAATTTATAAAATTATTTGAACCATTCCCATTTGTATTTATAATATCTTCAGTATTAATAGTTATAGGTGTAGTAGTTGGTATGTTTGGTAGTAGTAGAGCAGTAAGGAAGTATTTAAAAATATAATGAAGAAATACTTAAGTATATTATTAATTTTAATTATTATTTTACTACCAATTAATGTAAGTGCCAAAACACTAGGTCAATTAAAAGCAGAGTATAAAGAATTAGAAAAACAATATGATGATAAAAAACAACAAATACAGTATACTGAATCAGAGATATCTACAGCGAAGGCAAGAGTGCAAAGCATCTATTCAGAATTAGAGGCGGCAAATAAGGAAATACAGAGAATTAATGATGAAATATCAAAATTAAATGAATCAATTTCTGAAAAAGATAAGCAAACTAAAGAATTAATGAAATTTTTTCAAATTTCTCAAGGAGAGTCTACATACCTTGAATATATTTTTTCTGCAAATAGTATAACAGATTTTATATATAGAATATCTGTTACAGAACAATTATCAAAATATAATGATAAACTCATTGATGAAATGAATGAAATGATAAAGAAAAATAATGAAAATATAGAAAAAATACATAAAAAAGAAGAACAGTTGACAGCGTTACAAAAAGAACTATCAGAAAAACTTGTAGTTTTAGGTAAGGAAAAAGCTGCTTTAGATGATGAAGAAGCTTCTATTGAAGCAGAAATAAAAGACAGCTTATCAATTATAAATTTTTATATAAAAGCAGGTTGTACTGAAGAACAAGATATTTCTACTTGTGCTAAAAAACAACTTCCTGTTGGGACCAGATTTTGGAGACCAACTGATACTGGTTTTATGCAAAGTAAATGGAATTTAGATCCATTATCAGGAGGAGGGTATAGGTATCATGCTGGTGTTGATATTTCAAATAGTGGTGGTACGAAGATATATTCAATATCAGATGGTAGAGTTGTAAAAGTAAATAATTACTATACTCCTAATGTTGGATATGGGAAATACATAATTATACAACATAACATAAATGGAAAAATTTATACTTCATTATATGGACATTTAAGTCAAATAAATGTATCTGAAGGTGCTATTGTAAACAAAAATACAGTCATTGGTCTAATGGGGACAACGGGCCATAGTCAAGGGAACCATTTACATTTAAACATTTGCCTAGGTGAAAGTAGTTGTCAAAGTTTGAGTCAGACCGTTGATCCTAGAAATTACATTAATTTTCCTGCTCATTATACATGGTATTGGGATAGAACAAGTTATTATTGATAAAATAAAAATCCGTTTTAAACGGATTTTTATATGTCATGATATATATTAATTATTTCACTAATAATTAACATAAATACTATTATTTTCCAGTATTTTGTAAGTAGAGTATTAATTTTATTGAATGTAATATTATGATTAGTAAATAAATCTTTTATAATTAAAAAAATAAAATAAATACAAAAAATAAAAAGAGGAATACTTAAAATATTGTAGTAAAATGCTTTAGATATATTTAACTTTAATAGTTCATTAAATGCTCGTGTAAGACCACATCCTGGACAGGGAATATTAGTAAATAATTTAAAAATACAAGGGACATTAAAATGTATTAATACCAAACATAACAATAAAACAAAAAAAATAAATATATATAATTTATTTTTTTTAATCAACTAAAGGATTACCTTGTGCATCAGTATTAATACTACCAGTTAAAATTAATATTCCTTCAATTAATCCCCAAATAGCAGATATAGGTGAAAGAATACCGCAAGTTAATACAGTTAGTAAAAGTTGTCCAACAGCTTTACCAGTATATCCTAAGTAGAAATTATGTACACCAAATGTTCCTAAAAATATACCTAAAAGTCCGGCTGCTATTTTTGATTTTGGATTGCTAGATGTATTTACTACTTGTGCTGTACTATTAGTACTATTTCCACAATTACTGCAAAAAACATCATTATCTTTTAATTCAGTACCACATTTTTGACAATATTTAGCCATAATAACACCTCCATTAAAATAATAATATCATAAAAATAATTATTAATAAAGTAATTAATTAAAATATTTATAGATAAATCACCTAATTTTATAAAAATCATATACTATTTTGAAGGAGGAAAATATGGATTATAATTATCATTATGGTAATCAATATTATAATTACTATGGAAAAACTGGAATTAAAAGTACAAAATATGAAATAATGGCTCCTGAACAATCACAAGATGTTCAACCAGGGATGGAATATCTAATGTATCCTAAACCTATATTTGATAATCCTAATTATAATGGTAGTGGTAAGTTAAAAGGAAAAGTAGCAATAATAACTGGTGGTGATAGTGGGCTTGGAAGAGCAGCTGCTATTGCATTTGCAAAAGAAGGTGCAAAATTAGTAATACCATATTATAATGAGCACAAAGATGCTAAAGATACTAAAGAATATATTGAAAAACTTGGTGGAGAATGTCTATTATTAAGTGGAGATATATCAGATAGATGTTTTTGTAAAAATATAGTTGAAGCAACATTAAATACATATGGAAAAATAGATATTCTAGTAAACAATGCTGGTGTACAATTTCAACAAGATGAATTAAATAGCATAAGTGATGAACAATTTGATAGAACAATGAAAGCAAATGTATATGGGATGTTTTACTTAACAAAAGAAGTTTTACCTTATTTAAAATCTGGGTCATCAATAATAAATTTATCATCAGTAACAACATTTTATGGAGATCCACAACTTATTGATTATGTAACAACAAAAGGTGCAATAGTTGGTTTTACAAGATCTCTTGCAAGAAATTTAGCACTTAAAAATATTAGAGTTAATGCAATTGCGCCAGGATTTTTTTGGACACCACTTCAACCTGCATGTTGGGTAAAAGAAAAGATACCATCTTTAGGATCAGATGCTGCGATGGCAAGAGGAGCAATGCCTTATGAACTTGCTCCAACATTTGTATTTTTGGCAAGTGATGATTCAAGTTATTTAACAGGGCAGGTTATTCATAATAACGGTGGTCAAATAATGGGATAAACAAGTTGAGTAATTATCTTGTCAAAAAAGTATTAATATGATATTATGTATACAGATTAATAAAAGAGCTAAAGCACTCTAAATTAGAGTGTTATTTCTTTATATAAAGATAGAAAGAAGTAATAATATGTTTAAAATACATTCAGAATATAAACCAAGTGGTGATCAACCTAATGCTATTAAAGAATTAGTTGATGGAATAAAAAATGGTAAGAAAGAGCAAGTATTATTAGGTGCAACTGGTACAGGTAAAACCTTTACAATTGCTAATGTAATAAAAGAAGTAAATAAACCTACATTAGTTCTTGCACATAATAAAACACTCGCAGGTCAATTATATGGTGAATTAAAAGAATTATTTCCAGAAAACAGAGTAGAGTATTTTGTATCTTATTATGATTATTATCAACCAGAAGCATATGTTCCATCTAGTGATACATTTATAGAAAAAGATGCTTCAATAAATGACGAAATAGATGAATTAAGACATAGTGCAACATCCGCACTTATATCAAGAGATGATGTAATTGTAGTAGCATCTGTATCTTGTATATATGGACTTGGTGAAAAAGAAGAATATGAAAAACAAACATTATCATTAAAAGTTGGTGATGTAATAGATAGAGATGAAATATTAAAAAAATTAGTTGAAATGTTATATGAAAGAAATAACATGGATTTAGTTCGTGGTACATTTAGAACTAAGGGAGATACTATAGAAATAGTTCCAGCATATTCAAGAACAAATGCATATAGAATAGATATGTTTGGAAATGAAATTGAAAAATTAATAGAATTTGATACAACTACAGGAGCAGTTATTAACCAAAAACAAACAATAACTATATTTGCTGCTTCACATTTTGTAACTAGTGAAGAAAAATTAAAACTTGCAGTAAAAAATATAAGAGAAGAATTAAATGATAGATTAAAATATTTTAAAGATAATAATAAATTATTAGAAATGCAAAGGTTAGAGCAAAGAACTAATTATGATTTAGAAATGTTATCAGAAACAGGATTTTGTAAAGGTATAGAAAACTATAGTAGACATTTTGCATTTAAAAAACCAGGAGAAACACCTACTACTTTATTAAATTTCTTTCCTAAAGATTTTTTACTTGTAATAGACGAATCTCATGTAACTCTTCCACAAGTTCGTACGATGTATAATGGAGATAGAATGAGAAAAACCACATTAGTTGAATATGGTTTTAGACTTCCTAGTGCACTTGATAATAGACCACTAAAGTTTGACGAATTTGAAGAAAAAATAAATCAGGTAATATATGTATCAGCAACTCCAGGTGATTATGAATTACAAAAAGTTAATAATGAAATTGTAGAACAGATAATTAGACCAACAGGATTACTTGATCCAACAATTGAGGTTAAGTCATCTAATAATCAAATTGATGATTTGATTGAACAAATACAAGATAGAATATCAAAAAACGAAAGAACATTAGTTACAACCTTAACTATTAGAATGAGTGAAGAATTAACAAATTATCTAAAAAGCGCGAATATAAAAGTAGCATTTTTACATAATGAGATAAAAACATTAGAAAGAATGGAAATAGTAAGAGATTTAAGATTAGGTAAATATGATGTAGTTGTAGGAGTTAATTTACTTAGAGAAGGTATTGATATACCAGAGGTATCTTTAATTGCAATATTAGATGCAGATAAACAAGGCTTCTTAAGAAGCGAAAGAAGTTTAATACAAACAATAGGTAGAGCAGCGCGTAATTCAAATGGTCATGTAATAATGTATGCTGATTCTATAAGTGAAGCAATGGAAAATGCTATTAAAGAAACACAAAGAAGAAGAGATATACAAAATAAATATAATAAGGAACATAATATAATTCCAAAAACTATACAAAAAGATATAAGAGATTTAATTAAAAATACTGATAAAAATAAAGATGAAAAAATTACACATGTATATAGTAAAAAAGAAAAACAAAAAATAATGGATAAGATAGAAAAAGAAATGATGCAAGCAGCAAGAGAATTAGATTTTGAAAGAGCAACAGAACTTCGTGATATATTATTTGAAATGAAAATGGAGTAATATTCTTAAATTGACATATAATATAAATTATAGTATACTAATTAAACTTTTATTTGGAGGTATTATATGAAAATTTTCTCAAAAGAAGGAAGTAAAGAAATTGTTTATATCCAATATAAAGATTTGAAACTTTTAAGTGAAAGTGCTCAAATACCAAAAGATATAAAAAACAAATTTCCACAATCAATATTTGTTTATATCATATCAAATGAAGATAAATATTTTAAGTTTGATGATCCTGTTATTGTTGAGTTTATGAAAAAAATTTATTATATAGTAGATTTTAATAAATTTAAAAATTTATCACAACAAGAAATATTTTTAGAATATAAAGAAACAAGAGATAAAATTAAAAAAATAGAAAACAAATTAAATCACATGTCAAAAAAACAAAGAAAAAACCAAAAAGGATTGTATGATGCATATTATATACTTTTATATTATGAAAAAGAAATAATAAATTTTCTAAAATCTAATATATATCTTCCTAATGGTATTAAATATACTTATAAAAATAATGGTTAAAAGCATTATTTATAGTAAGTATATTTTTTTCTTTTTTTCATTAAGTTTTTTTATAATATCTAAATTACTCTCTTTTATCAAATTTAAATTAACATTTTTGCAATCTTTTAATAACTCATTTATTAAATTAGTATCCATATTAGAATCTATATAATACAAATTTATAAAATTATCATTATTTTCTAAATCTTTAACATATTTTGCAATTTGTTTTTCTTTACTAAATTCTTCATTATATAATAACGCTCCTCCACAGATAAAATTTTTATAATAAACATCCCCTAGGTACTGATTACCTAAAATTATTTTACCTTCATCTATTTTATCAATTATATTAATAATATATGGCATTAAAATATTTCTATTTTTTGTATCATCACAAAAACTTACAATAATTTTATCATCTTGTTCAATTTCCTTAATTTTTTGTATTTCATCGATAATATCAATAAAATTTTCATAATTCATTTTATTTAATGTATCATAAATACTACAAATAAAAAGTAATATTCTCATAAACATTCTCCTATTCATATTTATTATATTCAAAAATTTAATTTGTTCGCTACAATATTTTAAATAAATTTGGTATAATAATACACCGAGGGAAGTGTTTGTATGGATAAGATAATAATAAGAGGAGCAAGAGAGAATAATTTAAAAAATATAGATTTAGATTTACCTAAAAATAAATTAATAGTAATGACAGGAGTATCAGGATCAGGAAAATCATCACTTGCCTTTGATACTATTTATGCAGAAGGTCAAAGAAGATATGTAGAAAGTTTAAGTAGCTATGCAAGACAATTTTTAGGTGGTAATGAAAAACCAGACGTAGATTTAATTGAAGGATTATCTCCTGCGATTAGTATTGATCAAAAAACAACAAATAGAAATCCTAGAAGTACAGTTGGGACTGTTACAGAAATATATGATTATTTAAGACTATTATTTTCTAGAATAGGAGTACCATATTGTCCAAATCATAATATACCAATAACAAGCCAATCAATAGAAGAAATGACAAATAAAGTATTAAATTTAGATCAAGGAACTAAAATAATGGTACTAAGCCCAATTGTTGAAGGTGAAAAAGGAACACATGTAGATGTATTAGAAAATTTAAAAAAAGATGGATTTGCAAGAGTTAAAATAGATAAAGAAGTATATGATTTATCTGATGATATAAAACTAGAAAAAAATAAAAAACATAATATTCAAGTAATTGTAGATAGACTTATAATAAAAGAAGATATTAGAAGTAGATTATATGAATCACTTGAAGTAGCATCTAAATTATCTAAAGGTAAAGTTATAATAGATGTAATTGGTAAAGAAGAAATAGTATTAAGTGAAACATTTGCCTGTCCATATTGTAATTATTCACTTAAAGAATTAGAACCAAGAATATTTTCATTTAATGCACCATATGGGGCATGTCCACACTGTAAAGGATTAGGATTTAAACAAAAAATAGATGAAGATTTACTTATACCAGATAAGACAAAATCTTTAAATCAAAATGCAATTCTTCCACTAAAAAATATGGAAGATACAAATATATATATTCAAAAATTAGAAATAGTTTGTAAAAAGTACAATATTGATATGAATAAACCTATAGAAAAATTAACAAGAAAAGAATTAGATATAATTCTTTATGGAACAGATGAACAATTAGAATTTAAATTTGAATCAAAAAGTGGTAATCCATATAATAAGGTAGAAGCTTATGAAGGTATAATAAATAATTTTGAAAGAAGATATAGAGAAACTAATAGTTCATTTATACGCTCATGGCTTGAGGGTTATATGATAGAACAAGAATGTACATATTGCCATGGAGCAAGATTAAATGATAGTGTATTAAATATATTCATAAATGGTAAAAATATAAATGATGTTTGTAATTTAAGTGTTAAGAAATTATATGACTTTATTAATAATTTAAAATTGAATAAAGAACAAAAACAAATATCAGAAATAGTAATAAAAGATATAAAAGATAGATTATCATTTTTAATAAATGTAGGACTTGAATATTTAACATTAAATAGAAGTGCAGCAACCCTATCAGGAGGAGAAAGTCAAAGAATCAGACTTGCTACTCAAATAGGATCAAGATTAACAGGAATACTTTATGTACTTGATGAACCATCTATTGGACTTCATCAAAGAGATAATCAAAGATTAATTAATTCCATGCTTGAAATGAGAGATTTAGGAAATACATTAATAGTAGTTGAGCATGATACCGATACAATGATGCAAGCAGATTACTTAGTAGATATTGGACCAAAACAAGGAATAAATGGTGGATATGTAGTTGCTAAAGGAACACCAAAGGAAGTTATGGAAAATGAAAATAGTATTACTGGTAGATATTTATCAGGTAAAGAAAAAATAGAAGTTCCAAAGAAAAGAAGAAAAGGTAATGGTTTATATCTTGAGGTAAAAGAAGCAAGAGAAAATAATTTAAAGAAAATAAATGTTAAATTTCCTCTTGGTAAATTTATATGTGTAACAGGAGTATCAGGATCAGGTAAATCTACATTAGTAAATCAAATATTATATAAAGTAGTAAGAAACAGTTTATATAAAACTAAAGAAAAACCAGGTAAACATAAAACAATAAAAGGAATAGAAAATTTAGATAAAGTAGTAAATATATCACAAGAACCTATTGGAAAAACACCAAGAAGTAATCCAGCAACTTATACAGGAGTATTTGATGATATAAGAGATGTATTTGCAAATACAAAAGAATCAAAAATAAGAGGATATGATAAAGGAAGATTTTCATTTAATGTAAAAGGTGGAAGATGTGAAGCATGTTTTGGAGATGGAGTTAAAAAAATAGAAATGCATTTTTTACCAGATGTATATGTTCCATGTGAAATTTGTCATGGAACTAGGTATAATAGTGAAACTCTTCAAATAAAATATAAAGGAAAGAATATTAATGATGTTCTTGATATGACAGTAGAAGAAGCATTAGAGTTCTTTGAAAATATTCCTAAAGTTAAATCTAAATTAGAGGTATTAATGGATGTTGGACTTGGATATATGAAACTTGGACAAAGTGCACCTAGTTTATCAGGTGGAGAAGCATCAAGAGTAAAACTTGCTAAAGAACTTCAAAAAAAGCCTACAGGAAAAAGTTTATTTATATTAGATGAACCAACAACAGGACTTCATTCACATGATATAAAAAATTTACTTAAAATATTAAATAGAATAGTGGATAATGGAGATACTGTTATAGTTATTGAACATAACTTAGATGTAATTAAAACTGCTGATTATATAATAGACTTAGGACCAGAAGGTGGAGATGGTGGAGGAGAAGTAATATTTGCTGGAACACCAGAAAAGATTGTACAAGATAGCAAGAGTTATACAGGAAAATATTTAAAGGATGTTTTATAAAACATCTTTTTATTTTTAGTAGTTCGTGGTATAATTTTAATTGATAAAGGATATGATAAAATGAAATTAATAATAAAAGATAAGAATATATATCGAATTAATAAATTTGTTGATTCATTATTATATATTTCTGGATATACTTTAGTATTGTTTTTAGTAGATATAATTTTTAATTCATTTGATATAGATAATTATTGGTTTGGACTTTTAGCTGTAATTTTAATATACATATTAAATAAAACAATAAAACCAATAATAGTTAAATTAACAATTCCAATAACTGCTTTAACTTTGGGTTTATTTTATCCTTTTATAAATCTTTTTATTTTAAAAATTGTAGATTTTATATTAGGAGAACATTTACAAATATATGGAATAGTAAGTGGTATATTAATTGCTGTATTTATTAGTGTAATGAATTTTTTTGTAGAAGAATTAATTATTAAACCAATTATAAGAAGGTGCGATAATGAGTAGAGTAGCTTTTAAAATATTTAACATTAATATATATTGGTATTCTATATGCATTTTAATAGGAGTAATATTAGCCTATATTTTAATAACAAAAGAATCAAAAAAGCATAATATAGATAAGGATATAATTTCAGATTTAATATTTTATACACTAATTGTAGGAATATTAGGTGCAAGAATATATTATGTTATATTTAATTTAGATTATTATATGCAAAATCCTATAGATATAATAAAGATATATAATGGAGGACTTGCAATACATGGTGGAATAATATTTGGAGTTTTGTTCGTTTATTTTTTTACAAAAAAGAAAAAATTGAATTTTGTAAAAATATTAGATATATGTGCACCAGCAGTAATATTAGCTCAAGCAATAGGAAGATGGGGGAACTTCTTTAATAAAGAAGCACATGGATCAATAGTTTTAATTGAAAAATTAAAAAGTATGCATATTCCAAAATTTATAATAGATGGAATGTATATTGATGGTAACTATTATTATCCAACATTTTACTTTGAAAGTATTTGGTGCATAATAGGATTTATAATCTTAATGTTTATTAGAAAAAATAAAAATGTTAAAATAGGAGTTCAAATAGGATTTTATTTAATATGGTATTCTATAGGTAGATTTTTTATTGAGGCGCTTAGAACTGATAGTTTAATGTTATTTAATTTAAAAATGGCTCAAATAGTATCAATTATAGGTGTAATAATAGGTATTATATTAATAATATTATCTAAAAATAAAGAAAAATATAATAACTAGGAGGTGATATATATGTTTGATACCATAATAGTAGGTGCAGGACCTGCAGCATTAAGTGCAGCGATATATTTAAAAAATGCTAATAAAAATGTATTAATAATAGAAAAAGATACACCAGGTGGAAAAATATTAAAAACAGAAAAAATTAATAATTATTTAGGATTTACTGAGGAAGATGCATCAAATTTAGCATATAAAATGTACAGTCAAACTCAAAAATTAAATATACCTATATTAATAGAAAAAGTAATAGATATTAAAAATAATGGTGAAATAAAACAAGTAATAACTAATAAAAATACATATGAAACAAAGTCAATTATAATAGCATGCGGAAGAGTAGAAAAACCTCTTGGAATAGAAAATGAAGATAAATTGAAAGGTAAAGGTGTAAGTTATTGTGTTAAGTGTGATGCATCTTTATATAAAGATAAAGTAGTTGCAATTATATCAAAAGAAAAAGATGATGTAATATATTTAAGTGATATAGCAAGTAAAGTAATATTTATTAATTATTCAAATGAAGATATTAAATTTAATAAAGATAATATTGAAGTAATTAATAATGAAAAAGTTATAAAAATAAATGAAGAAAATAATATTATTAAAAGTATAACATTATCAAATAATAAAGAGTATGATGTATCTTGTTTATTTATAGAAACAGGATATACACCTAATATTGATTTTATAAAATCATTAGATATAAAAACTATAAATAATTACATTCAAGTAGATAGTGAAATGAAAACTAACATAGATGGAATATATGCTGCAGGAGATATAATTTATAAAAATGTATATCAAGTAATAACTGCTGCATCAGATGGAGCGATATCAGCATTATCAGTAATAAAATATTTAAAATAAAGGAGTAATTTATATGACATTTTCAGCAAAAATAAAGCAAGAAATATCAAATTTAGAATTATCAAAACTAGAATATATATCAGAACTATCAGGAATATTATTAACAAATGCAGATATAAAGTTATATTCTGTAAAAGTTCAAACAGAAAATGTAAATGCAGCAAATAGAATATTTAAAATAGTAAAAAATATATATAATGTAACATCTAATATAATGGTAAAAAAGAATTATAATTTTAAGAAAAATGAATTATACATTATAGAAATTAAAAAAGATGTACCAAAAATAATTAAAGATTTAGGATTATTAAATGAACAAGGGTTTGAGCTTTTAAAAGTTCCAAATGAATTTATAGTTTCTGATGATGAATTAAAGAAAGCTTTTATAAGAGGATGCTTTTTAATTAGTGGAAGTGTAAATGATCCAAAAACATCAAGATATCATTTAGAATTTTTAATAGAAAATATAGAATTTGCTAATTTTTTATGTTCAATGTTAAATGAATATGATTTAAATGCAAAAGTTCATAGAAGAAAAAAAGGATATATGGTATATATTAAAGAGTCAGAAAAAATAAGTGCTTTATTAACTATGATTAAAGCATATGATGGTGTTTTATATTATGAAGATATTAGAACATATAGAGAAAAAATTAATATGTCTAATAGAATTAATAATTGTGAACAAGCAAATATAGAAAAAAGTATGAAATCTGCGTTAAAACAGATAGAGGATATAAATTACTTAAAACAAATAGATGCTTATGATTTATTAGATGAAAAAATAAAAGAGGTTGCTGAGTACAGGATTAAATATCCAGAAAGTTCATTAATAGAATTAAGTGAAATTATAAGTGTTGAAACAAATACAAAAGTTACTAAATCATGCATAAATCATAGACTTAGAAAAATAAAAGAATTAGCTGATAAGGCAAGACAAAAATAATAATTTCAATTTTATAAAATAATAATTATAAGACTTTAAGTCTTTTTTTGTTTGTGATATAATATTTATGTAGGGTGATATTAGTGAATAAAAAAGAATTCAAGACACTAGATGAACAACTGAATATATTTGAAAGTAAAGGTTTAACTATAGTCGATAGACAAAGGGCAAAAGAAATTTTATTAAAAGAAAATTATTTCTTTTTAAATGGATATAGACGTATATTTATGTTATCGAATACTGAAAAGAGATTTTTAAAAAATTCTACTTTTCAAGAATTATATTGTATGTTTACATTTGATAGAGAACTTAGAAATATACTTTTTAAAAACTTATTAATTATAGAAAATAATATAAAAAGTATAATAAGTTATACATTATCTATTAAATATGGTTATAAAGAGAAAAATTATTTGAAAGCATCTAACTTTACAACTGATCATAAACAGCAAAGAAGAGTTAATGATGTATTAAATAAAATGAAAAGACAAATAAGAGTTAATGCTCAAAACCACACTGCAACACTACACTATATTAGTAATTATGGATATATTCCTCTTTGGGTATTAGTGAAAGTACTATCATTTGGACTGATAAATGAATTATATGGTATATTAAAACCACAAGATCAATTAGAAATTTGTGAAACATATAATTTGAATCCAGAAGATATGGAAATATATTTATCTTTACTTGCAAATTATAGAAATTTATGTGCACATGAAGATATTGTATTTGACCATAGGACACAAAGATATATATCACCTACTAGATTTCATGAAAAGTTAAATATACCTAAAAATGAAGAAAATGAATATGTTAAAGGTAAAAATGATATTTTTGCTTTAATAATTATATTAAGACAAATGCTTGATAAAGATAAATTTGTACAAATGATGAATGAAATAGATTTAAAAATACAAGATTTTAAATGGCAAGTTAAATCTATTCCTATCGAAAAGTTGTATGATAATATGGGATTACCAAGTAATTATATGGATATAATAGATATTGATTAGGAGGATTATTATGAATAATAGAAGACAAATTTTTAAATATTTTATATTTTATTTAGTTACAATTTTTTCATCAATATTAGCAGTTATAATATATTTAAAGTATTTTCCAGTATCATCAAAAGTAATTACTGAAGAAAAAACAATTAATGAAACAAAGCTTAGCGAAACAGCAATTGAAGAAGCAATAGAAAAGGTATATGATTCGGTTGTAACTGTTGAATCATATAGAAGTAACCAAAATATAGGAAGTGGATCAGGATTTATTTATAAATCTGATAAAGATAGAGGATATATATTAACTAATCATCATGTAATAGAAAATGCAGACAAAGTACAGGTTATATTAACAAACAATGAAGTAGTAGATGCTAAGATACTTGGTAGTGATGAATATACAGATATAGCAGTATTATCCCTTGATAAAGAAAAAATAACTAAAGTAGCAACTTTAGGAAATAGTGATGATATAAATTTAGGATCAACTGTAATAACAGTAGGTAGTCCAATGGGATCAGATTATAGTGGTTCTATTACAAGAGGTATAATATCAGGTAAAGATAGAATGATTGAAACAGATTCAATAATAGCTAAAGTAATTCAAACGGATGCTGCTATTAATCCAGGAAATAGTGGAGGACCATTAGTAAATCTTGCAGGAGAAGTAATAGGAATAACTTCTATGAAACTTGCAACGGAAGAAATAGAAGGTATGGGATTTGCTATACCAATAAATGATGTAAAAAAATATGTTGAATATTTAGAAAATGGAAAAGAAATAGAAAGACCATCAATTGGTATATCAGTAATAAATGCAAGCGATAAGTATAGTTTGTTTAGATATCAAATAAATATAGATAGCAACATAACATCTGGTGTTGTAATAACTGATTTAGTATCAGGTAAGTCTGCAGATAAAGCAGGTTTAAAAGTAAGAGATGTAATAACAAAATTTGATAATAATGAAATAAAAAATATTAGTTCCCTTAGATATTATTTATATCAATATAAGACTGGAGATTCAATAAAAGTAACTTATATAAGGGATGGTAAAACTCAAACATTAGATATGAAGTTAATTGATAATGATTAAAATAAAAAAGTAAGAAAAATCTTACTTTTTTTATTTTAGCTGCTCAATTGATTTAGTTAGTTTATTATATTCTTCAATTATTTTATTTTCCTCAGCTTTTTCTAGACAATACCAACCTTTTTTGAATGCAAGTTCAAATAAGGTTCTTTGAGACTCTTTTACCATATTAAACATTTCATATATTTCATCAAATAAATTTTCATTACTCGCTTCATTAAGTGCATATGTCATATTAACACTCATATTTTTTTCTGTTTCAAGCATATCATTAAGATAATTTTCATCATTCATTTCAATAGTCTCTTCAACCTGAGTTTTAGGATTTTGAATTTTATTGTTCATAACTATTTTCTCCCTCATTTAAAATATTTAATAAATTATTACAGATATTTTTATGCATATCATAAATATTTTTTAATTCTGCTATAATTTCTTCATCTTTTACTTCGTTACTAAAATGTAATGCTTTTTTTGAAGCAGTAAAATTCCATTGAAACATATCACATATATATGATAAATCTTTTGTTGATATAATATTTGGTACTTTATTCATTAAATCATTCCTTTCAAAAATATTATTAACTTTTTATGAAAAAATATTCTTTATTTTGATATAATATAATTAGGAGAATTATTATGAAGAAACTATTTAACATATTTTTAATATTTATTTGCTTTTTTTTCCTTATTAATGTAAAAGCAGAGGAAACTATAAATATATCATCTAATAATGCTATACTAATAAATTTAAATGACGATAAAGTTATTTATGAAAAAAATCCTGATGAAAAAGTGTATATAGCAAGTTTGACCAAAATAATGACTGCACTTGTTTCAATAGAAAATATAAGTAATTTCGATGAAAAAATTTTAATTACATCAGATATGATAAATGATTTATCATATGATTTATCAGTCGCAGGTTTTAAAAGTGGAGAGGTTGTCACATATAATGATTTATTATATGGTACTTTATTAAAATCAGGTGCAGATGCAACCCAAATACTTGCAATAAGTATATGTGGTTCAAAAGATGGATTTATAAAACTTATGAACCAAAAAGCAAAAGAATTAAATATGAATAATACACATTTTTCTAATACAATAGGTATAGAAACAGAAAATCATTATTCAACAGCAAAAGATGTTGCTATACTCTTAAAATACGCAATAAATAATGAAATATTTAAAAAAATATTTACAACAAAAAATTACATGTCCACTAATAAAAAGCACGATATGAATGGTCCATTAAAAATAATAAATGAAAATGGTATAGACTATATATTAGGTGCAAAAACAGGATATACTAGTAAAGCAGGACTTTGTTTAGCTAGTATTGCAAAATATGATAATGTTAATTATTTACTTGTTACAATAGGTGCAGATCATGAAAATAAAATGCAGCATATTGAAGATTCTAAAAATATATATGAATATTTCTTTAATAATTTTAGGTATAAAAAAATATTATCAAAAAAAGATATTTTGGTAAATTTAAAGACTATATATGATGAAAAATATACTATATTATCAAAAGAAAATGTAGAAGTTTATTTAAATAATAATATAGAAAAAAATGATTTAGAACATGTATATGATGGAGAAAAAATTTTAGATAAAACAGTAAAAAAAGGTGATAAAATTGGTACATACTATATAAAAAAAGATAATGAAATATTATATAGTAAACAAATAACTTCACCTGTTGATGTAAAAATGCCAATTAATTATTTTTTAAAACATAATATTGTGTTTATTATATTATTTTTATTAATAATAATATTGATACCTATTAGTTTAATGAATAAAAAAAAGAATAATTTCAAATAATAAATGTAGAATTGTTAAAAAGGTGATTTTATGTATTATTATTTAAATTATTTTTTTATTTTTTCAATATTTGGACACTTTCTTGAAACAATAATATTTAAAATTTTTAATTGGGATTTAGAAAGTGGTTTTTTATATGGATATTGGACACCTGTATATGGTATTGGAGTTGTGTTAATATTACTTATATCTAAAAATATATTTGAAAAAGTAAAATTAAATAAATTTGTAGAAATAATTATATTTTTAATAGTTATTACTTGTGTATTAACATTTACCGAATATATAGGTGGAAATTTACTTGAATTGTTGTTTAAAAAAGAATTTTGGAATTATTCTGATCACAAATATCATTTTGGGAAATATATTGCCCTTGATATTTCTATGATATGGATGGGGTGTTCTTTAATATTTATATATTTAATAAAACCATGGATGGATAAATTAATAGTAAAAATTCCAAAATTTATTACAATAATATTTACTATACTTTTTATTATAGATTTGATTTTTACATTAATAAATAAAGTTAGAATCTAATACAATAATTTTATTCTATTTAACTTTGTTTCAATAAAACCTTCATTTTTTAAATTTTTTATTTCTCTCATAAGTGCACTTCTATCTACCCCTAAATAGTCTGCTAGTTCTGTGAAATTTAATTTTAAATAAAAAGTTTTAGATATATTTTCTTTTTCTTGAATTGAAAAATATTCAAGAAGTTTTTCTCTAATAGTTTTTTTTGTTAAAACATCTATTCTATTATTCATAACTACTACTTTTTTAGCAAGTAATTGAAGCATATTATTAATTACCTCATTATGATATGGACATGATTTCTTACATCTTTTTATAATATGTTCATAATCAAAAGTGGTAACTACACATTCTGATGTTGCAATTACTGATAGTTCATCAGAATAAGAAGAAAATACTTCCCCAAATATAGATCCTTTTTCTAATTTTTCTAAAACAATTTTATTACCATTATAATCATTTCTTATTAAATTTGCATCACCATCTATAATGATACCAATTATATTAGTATTTGCTAAATTAGATATGATTGTAGTATCTTTTTTATATGTTATAGTTTTTGCTTGAAAGCATTTAAGCATATACTTTACATCTTGTTCGTCAATTCCTCTAAAAATACTTATTTCGTTCATTTATAAGGCCTCCTGGTATTTTTGTAAAAATAATTTTTTATTAATTTAATTATATTTCAAAATTGTTGCAAATGCAACACTTATTTTATATTTTTTTCTGTTACAATAGATTTGTAAAAAATAGGAGAGGGTTTAAGAAAGGTAGTAAATATGAAAGTAATTAAAAGAGATGGAAAAATAGTAGATTATGACAGAAGTAAAATAAGAATTGCAATTGAAAAGGCTAATAGTGAAGTAGATCCAAAAGAAAGAGCAACTTCTAAACAAATAGATAATATAATTAAATATATTGAAGATATGAAGAAAAAAAGAATGTTAGTTGAGGACATTCAAGATGAAATAGAAAAGAAATTAATGGAGTATAAAAAATTTACTCTTGCAAAAGCTTATATTGTATATAGATATAACAGAGCATTGATTAGAAAAGCAAATACAACAGATGAATCTATATTAAGATTAATAAGAAATGAAAATAAAGAATTAGCTGAAGAAAATTCAAATAAAAATACAATGCTTGCTTCAACCCAAAGAGATTATATTGCAGGAGAAGTATCAAGAGATTTAACTGAAAGAATAATATTACCAGAAAAAATATCAAAAGCACATAAAGAGGGTATATTACATTTTCATGATATGGATTACTTTGTTCAACCAATATTCAATTGTTGTTTAATAAATATATCAGATATGCTTGATAATGGTACAGTTATGAATGGTAAATTAATAGAAAGCCCTAAATCATTCCAAGTAGCATGTACTGTAACTACACAAATAATTGCTGCAGTAGCAAGTAATCAATATGGTGGACAATCTGTTGATATGAAGCATTTAGGTAAATATTTAAGAAAGAGTTATGATAAGTTTGTAAATAAACTTACAAAAAAATATAAGAACACTTTAACAAAAAAACAAATAGAAGAAATAGCAAAAGATAGATTGAAAGATGAACTTGCAGCAGGGGTTCAAACTATTCAATATCAAATTAATACTTTAATGACTACTAATGGACAATCTCCTTTCGTAACATTATTCTTACATCTAGAAGATGGGGATCCATATATTGAAGAAAATGCTATGATTATAGAAGAAATATTAAAACAAAGATTCGAAGGTATTAAAAATGAGAAGGGTGTATATGTAACACCAGCATTCCCTAAACTTATATATGTTCTTGATGAGAATAATTGCCTTAAAGGTGGTAAATATGATTATTTAACGAAACTTGCATGTCAATGTTCAGCAAAAAGAATGTATCCAGATTATATATCTGCTAAGAAAATGAGAGAAATATATGAAGGTAATGTATTTAGTCCAATGGGATGTAGAAGTTTCTTGTCTCCATGGAAAGATGAAAATGGAAATTATAAATGGGAAGGTAGATTCAATCAAGGTGTTGTTTCTATTAACTTACCTCAAATTGGTATATTGTCTGAAGGTAATGAAGAAAAATTTTTTGAAATTTTAGATGAAAGATTAGAATTATGTAAGGAAGCATTAATGTGTAGACATCACTCATTACTTGGTATAACTTCTGATATATCACCTGTACACTGGCAATATGGAGCAATAGCAAGACTTCAAAAAGGCGAAAAAATAGATAAATTATTAAAAGGTGGATATTCAACATTATCATTAGGATATATTGGTATTTATGAAACTACTATGCTTGTAAAAGGAGTTTCACATACTACAGAAGAAGGAGAAAAATTTGCTGTAAAATTAATGAAATATTTAAGAAAAGCATGCGATACATGGAAAAAAGAAACAGGTCTTGGATTTGCATTATATGGTACTCCAGCTGAAAGCTTATGTTATAGATTTGCTAGAATAGATAAAGAAAAATTTGGTAGTATTAAAGATGTTACAGATAAAGGATATTATACTAATTCATATCATGTTGATGTAAGAGAAAAAATAGATGCATTTACAAAATTAAAATTTGAAAGTCAATTTCAACCAATTTCTTCAGGTGGATGTATCTCATATGTAGAAATACCTAATATGCAAAATAATTTAGATGCATTAGAAGAATTAATTAAATTTATATATGAAAATATTCAATATGCAGAATTTAATACAAAATCAGATTATTGTCATGTATGTGGTTTTGACGGAGAAATAATAATAAATGATGATAACGAATGGGAATGCCCAAATTGTGGAAACAAAGATCATTCTAAAATGAATGTTACAAGAAGAACATGTGGTTATTTAGGTGAAAACTTCTGGAATGTTGGAAAGACTAAAGAAATAAAAGCAAGGGTAACACATTTATAATGTATTTTGCTGATATTAAAAAAGTAGATATTGCAAATGGACCAGGGGTTAGAGTTTCACTATTTGTAAGTGGTTGTACTCATCATTGTAAGGGATGCTTTAATGAAGAAGCATGGGATTTTAAGTATGGTAAAAAATTTACTAAAGATAATGAAGATTTCATTATGGATTTATTAAATCATGATTATATAGAGGGAATTACTTTACTTGGTGGGGAACCCTTTGAGTATTCAAATCAGTTAGGATTATTACCATTAATTAGAAGAATAAAAAAAGAATTTCCTAATAAAACGATATGGTGTTATTCAGGATATACTTTTGATAAAGATATATTGAATGATATGTGTAAAAAATATGATGAGACAAAAGAATTGTTATCTTATATTGATGTTTTAGTAGATGGAGAATTTATTCTTTCTAAAAAAGATTTAAAATTAAAATTTAGAGGATCTTCCAATCAAAGAATTATAGATGTTAAGAAAAGTTTAAAAGAAAACAAAGTAATAACAATTGATAAATACATGAATTAAAGAGTTTAAAGACTCTTTTTTTATTTTTGTATTGAAAAAAAGTTTTTTAAATGATAAAATATATTTAGAATAAGAGGGAGAGATAAAAAAATGAATGAAATTTTAGAAAAAGTAATGAATTTTATAAATGATAATACGTATTTACTAATAGGAATTTGTATTTTTTTAATATTTGTTTTAATAGGATATTTAATTGATAATAGTGTTAAATCAAAAAGAGTCAGAAAAGATATTAAAAATAAAGATCAAGTTCCAGAAAATATAAAAAATGAAATAATAAAAGAAGCAATCAATGAAAACAAAGAGGAAATAACACAAAAAAATGATGATATTGATAATAATGTAAAAATAGAGCCTGAACAACAAGAAAAAGAAGAAGTAAAAATAGAAACACCAGATAATATAGATAACAATTTAAATGAAAATAGTGATATAATTAGTGAACCGTTATCTCTTACTTCAAATAATGATACTTATGTTGATAGCTTTGTTCAAGATGTATCTTCGCCTAATCAAACAAGTGATGATTTATCAGATTCTTTATTACTTGATGTACATAATAATGAATCATACTCATTGGACAATTCAGATAATAAAATTTCAGAATTTATAATGAATAATACAGATGCTGATGCATACTTAATGAACGAAAAAGAAAAGTCAGATAAAATTTATAAAAATGATAAAAAATTGTCTGAGATATTATCTGAGGTTAATAAAAATAATTTTGAGACTGTTATACCTAACGATAACTTAAATAATAATATATTTGATACTACAATGACTAATATAGATATTAATAAAAATGTAGAAAAGAATATAGAAATTGAACAAAATAATAATTCTTCAGATGAATTAGATATGATAATGAAAAAATTATCACAAATCAATAATAGCAATAAGGAAGAGGATAATTACACAAATATATTTTAAATAAAAGGGTGAAACCTTTTTATTTTTGTCATATAAAAAAATATAAATATATGTTATAATTAGTATACGGGATGTGAATTATGAAAAAACTAAGATTATTTATTACTATTTTAATTTTATTAGTTTTGTCAGGTTGTTCTGTTGAATATAATCTTACAATAAATGAAGATTATACAATTAACGAAACTGTTATTGCTAGTGAAGAAACAAATAGAATGGAATCATTAACTAGATTAAAAGGGAAACAAGCAATATCTTATTTATATGATATGTATAAAAGAGATGACAAAGATGTTGAACTAGATTATAGAAATGAAAGTAAATATACATATGCTACTGCATATACATCCCATGATAATATAAATGAATATGCAAATAATTTTACTAGTGATGTATTCAATAAAGCAATTGTTGAAAAAAAAGACAATGTTACTACTTTGACACTAAATCAAAGTCAAAAAATTAGTAATGATGATAGTTATGCTCTTGTTTATGATGATATTAAAATAAATATTACAATACCATTTAAAGTAACTCAAAATAATGCTGATAGTGTTAATGGTAATGTGTATACTTGGAACATAAAAAAAGGTAAAGATTTAAAAACTATCAAAGTATCATATGAGGAAGGTAGTAAAAAGAATAATGTAAATGTGAAAACAAAAAATAAAACATATAATATAAAATATTCTGTTATTATTATAGGAATATTAATTTTTGTAATAGTATTTATCATATTATTTGTTTATATAAAGAATAAGAAAAATAATGTTGTGTAGGAGGGAATATGAATTTAGATAACTTTTTAACTATATTAAAGAAAATAATTGATATATGTTTAGTATGGATTGTATTATATTACATACTTAAAAATGTAAGAAAAAATGTTAAATTTTCACTTTTATTTAAAGGTATATTAGCTATAATTATTATAAAAATAATAAGTGATTTCTTCGGACTTACTACTATTGGTCTTTTATTTGAATATTTAATTTCTTGGGGGCCTTTGGCAATAATAATAATATTTCAACCAGAAATTAGAAATGTATTAGAGCAATTAGGTAAAACACAATTACTTGGTAGACACAAAGTTTTATCTGTAACAGAAAGAGAAAGATTAGTATCTGAACTTGGAGTAGCTATTGATTATTTAAGAAAAAATAGAATAGGTGCTTTAATAGTAATAGAAAGAGACACAAGTTTATCAGAATATATTGAAAGAAGTAAAAAATTATATGCTGAAATATCAAATGAATTATTAGTAGCGATATTTTTCCCAGATAATCCACTTCATGATGGTGGTGTAATTATACAAGGAGATAAAATAACATGTGCTGGAGCTGTATTTCCAACAACAGTTGATATGAAATTCAGTAAAAGACTTGGAACAAGACATAGAGCAGCAATTGGAATATCTGAAGAATCAGATTGTTTGGCAATTGTTGTTTCAGAAGAAACTGGAAGAGTTTCATTAGCAGTTTCAGGTAAATTAAATTATAATTTATCTGTTGATGAGTTAAAATTAATGATATTAGATGAATTGATGCCAAAATCAGAAACTTTTGTAGTTGAAAGTGATGAGGAGGATGAAATTGATGAAATTAATTAGAAAAATTATAAAATTTATAGATAAAAAGATATTTCTTCCAATAACTAAATTTTTTGTATTTATAGGAGAAAAATTGAAGATAAATGATAAACCTTTAGAAAAGGCTTTATCTAAAAAAAGTAGCATAATAATATTATCACTAGTTTTGGCAGTTATTATATTTTTATTTGTTGATAGACAAAATACAACTCTTCTTGAAAAGAATGCAGAAGTAATATACGATAGACCATTATCTGCTACATATAATGATGAAGAATATGTAATAGAAGGTTTACCAGAAACAGTAGATATAACTTTAATTGGTACTAAAGCAAATTTATATTTGGCTAAGCAATTACCAACACAAGATGTTACAGTTGATTTAAGTGATTTAAAACCAGGTGTACATAAAGTAAATTTAAAATATAAACAATCAATAACATCTATAGAATATAAGTTAGATCCTTCTGTAGTAACAGTTGTTGTTAGTCCAAAACATTCACAAACAATGCAAATCGAGTCAGATATAGTAAATTTAGATAAATTAGATCCAAAACTTGCTATAAATAATTTAAAACTTGATTATGATGATGTAATAATAAAAGGAACAGAGGAAAGTATTTCTAAAGTTTCTACGATTAAAGCATTAGTAAATGTAAATAATATGGTAGATCCAAAAGCAGGAACAAATACATTAAGAGATATACCTTTAGTTGCATATGATGAAAATGGAGATAAAGTTGATGTAGAAATGGTTCCATCAAAGGTAACAGCAACTATAGAAGTTGAATCACCAAGTAAGAGTGTACCTATAGAAGTACTAACTAAAGGTAAAGTAGTATTTGGTAAGGCTATAAAAAATATAGAAACTAGTGTACAAAGAGTTACAATATATGGTGATTCTAAAACATTAGATAATACAAATAGCATTAAAGTAACAGTAGATGTTGATAATTTAAAAGATAATAAAGATTATACAGTAAATATAAAGAAACCTTCAGGTATAAGAGAGATATCAGAAAAAACTGTAAATATAAAAATAGAATTGGATGATGAATCAACAACAGAATTAACTGGAGTAAGACTTACAAATATAAATTTAGGATCAAATTATGCAGCACAAACTATTGGTGAAAACAGTAATGAAGTATCTGTAATATTAAAAGGTGTTGAATCAATAATTACAAAAATACAAGCAACAGAAGTTGAAGCATATGTAGATTTAGAGGGACTTGGTGTTGGAGAACATGAAGTTGAAATAAAAGTAAAAGGAAATGATTCAAGAGTAAATTATTCGTCAAAAGTTACAAAGGTAAAGGTAAAAATCGCTGAAAAATAGCGATTTTTTATCATATTTCATTGACATAAAATATAAAATTTAGTACAATCTTAATTGGTACATTTATTAACCCCACATATGGATTAACTGTGGGAAGGTTAATCTATCAAGGAAAGGGAATTTATATGAAAACATTTATGGCAAAACCAGCCGAAATTAAACGTGATTGGTATGTTATTGATGCAACAGGTATAAGTTTAGGTCGTGTTGCAACAAAAGCAGCATCTGTATTACGTGGAAAACATAAAACAATTTATACACCTAATGTTGATTGTGGAGATTATGTAATAATAATCAATGCTGAAAAAGTTAAACTAACAGGAAATAAGCTAGAAGACAAAATGTATTATAACCATAGCGGATATACTGGTGGTTTAAGAGAAAGAACTGCAAAAGTAATGCTTGAAAAATATCCTGAAGAAATGATGGAAAGAGCTATTAAAGGAATGCTTCCTCATAATAGACTTGGTCGTAAAATGGGTAAGAAATTATTTGTTTATAGAGGATCAGAACATAAACATTTAGCTCAACAACCAAAAGAAATGAAAGTAGACTAGGGAGGAAAAGTATGGCAAATAAAATTTATTATGGAACAGGTCATCGTAAAGCATCTATTGCTAAAGTAAGAATGACATCAGGTAAAGGGAAAATAACAATAAATGGAAGAGATGTTAACGAATATTTACCATTTCCAACATTAGTAATGGATTTAAAACAACCACTTGAAGCAACTAATACATTAGATAAATTTGATATCAATGTTGAAGTTAAAGGTGGAGGTTTTTCAGGTCAAACAGGAGCAATTCGTTTAGGTATTACTAGAGCTTTATTAGAGTATGATGCAAATACTGATCCATCATCAGAAGCATCATTTAGAAGAATTCTAAAATCAAAAGGTTTTATTACTAGAGATTCTAGAGTTAAAGAACGTAAAAAACCAGGTCTTAAAAAGGCCCGTAAAGCACCACAATTTTCTAAGAGATAACAAAATTATAAAAAGTCCAATATTGGACTTTTTTTATTAATTTATATTTTAAAATCTTTAATATCATCATCACTCATGTCTTTTCCATCAAAGAATGTTTTTTCCTTATATTTTAATATTGTCCCTACAATATTATATGGGAATATTCTTATTAATTTATTGTATTCAGTAATAGTCTCATTATAAAATTTTTTGAAAGCTCTTAATGATTCATCAATATCTTCTATATTGTATAACAATTTTATAACTTCTTCATCACTTTCAACCTGGCTGTACTTATCCTTAACAAAATTAACTTTGTTCATCGCTTCAACTAATTTTCTATCCATTTCAAAACTACTGACATTTTTAATTTTAGATAAATCATCAACCAATATCTTATTAGTCTTTATTTTTTCTTTAATAATATTATTCAATTTTAATATAATATCAAATTTTTCTCTTAATGCATCATCAATTTTACTTTCTGATTCATTGATTTTAATTATATAATCTTGAAATTTATTATAGGTTATACTATATAAAAGAAAAATTGTAAATATTACAATAATTATTAAAATTATTATTATATGTGTAGTCATAATTACTCGCCTCTTTATAATAAAAATTATAACAAAATAAAAAGAATATTACAATCCTTTTAAATTAAATTCAGGACTATAATTAATATTTGTAGATTATTTTTGAAAGTGCACAGAAGTTGTGCAGTTAATTTTAAAATCATATATAATATCTTTCAAGCAATTTA